>JAXELM010000133.1:0-13978 GCA_034100525.1 Agathobacter sp. | reverse complement strand
CAGATTGATATCGAAGCAGATTTTAACATGGCATCAACTTATGGATACGGATATGAATCTCAGGCTACGCCTTCAGGTCACAGCTTTTTCAATTATAATTCTACATGGATGAACAGTAATTATTTTTCTGATGGCGGTGACTTCTGTATCAGAGCACTTACTAATAACAGTACTTCAGTTCATACACCAACGATGAAGTCTGTAGAGAATGGCACAAAGGGAATAAAAGTAACATGGAATAAAGTGGCAGGTGCATCATCATATACAGTCCAGAGAAGCACTAACAAGAAGAACTGGAAGAATATCAAGACTGTTACAAAGACAAGCTACACAGATACTTCAGTTAAGAATAAAAATGGCAATACGTTCTATTACAGAGTTGTTGCAAATGGAGAAAGAGTTTCAGGAAGTAAAGGAATTGTAAGACTTGCAACTCCTACTCTTACCAAGGCGTCAAATGTTTCCAGAAGAGGAATTCAGGTAAACTATAAGAAGAACTCAAAGGCTTCAGGATATCAGGTACAGTATTCTTTGAAGAAGAACTTCAGCAGTGGAGTAAAGACTGTAAAAGTAAATGGCGCAAACAAAGTAAAGAAGGTTGTTAAAGGATTGAGAAAGGGCAAGGTTTACTATGTCCGGGTAAGATGCTTTAAGGGCAAGAATTATAGTGGTTGGAGTGCAACTAAAAAAGTGAAGATTTCGAAATAGTATTTTAAGACCTGATGTGGTAATATAGCCATATCAGGTCTAATTAATAATATACGGAGGCACATATGTATCAGCAAATAGCACAGCTCCTTATGTATGGAGATTTGGATGAGGAAAGTATTTTATATCAGATGGGGGAGATTTTTGCCAGATTTGAGAGTGGACAGTATAACAAGATGGAACTGGTTCGCGATATAAATGTACAGGTTAAGCATATTCTGAAGGTGGCGACAGATTATGGCTTTGATGACAATCTGTGGCACAATTATCTTACATTTTTCCTTATGATGAGTGAGAACCCATTCAGCCTTACATGTGAGAAGGTTGGTGCAAACGAGGGAAGTGTTAACAATTTCGTGCAGAGTGACTTCAGAGTCTTCAAAGAATTATTTGACTATGACTTTTCTAAAATAGAAAAAGAACTTGGAATCAACTGCTTCAGCCAGCTATCGAATTATGTGGCAATACATAAAAAGGATTTGATGTACAACAAGAATGTGAGTGAGAAAGTAAGAGCACTCAGCAAGAAGCTTGAGGCAGCAGCAGACGAGAAGGAATTCTTCGATGCCATTACTACTTTTTACAAGGATTTCGGTGTTGGAATGTTTGGCCTTAACAAGGCCTTCAGAATAGAGGAGACACCGAATGGTGATTTTGATTTCGTAGCCATAAATAATATGGATATGGTTATGCTTGATGACCTTGTAGGATACGAGATTCAAAAGAAAAAGCTTACAGACAACACAGAGGCATTTGTAAATGGCAAGCCTGCCAACAATGTGCTCCTTTTTGGAGACAGCGGTACTGGAAAATCAACCAGCATAAAGGCAATTGTCAATCAGTATTACGGTGACGGACTTAGAATGATTGAGATATATAAGCATCAGTTTAAATATCTTTCAAGCATAATAGGTAGAATCAAGAATCGTAATTACAAATTTATAATTTATATGGATGATTTGTCATTTGAGGAGCATGAGATAGAATACAAGTTCTTAAAAGCCGTAATCGAAGGCGGTGTGGAGACGAGACCGGATAATATTTTAATCTATGCGACATCGAACAGACGTCATCTTATTAAAGAAACATGGAATGATAGAAATGACCAGGATAATAGTAATGACAGACATCATTCAGACACTGTGGAGGAGAAGCTTTCGCTTGTAAACAGATTCGGTGTGACAATCAATTACTCAAAACCGACACCGAAGGAATACTTCGACATAGTAATTGAACTTGCAAAGAGAGAAGGAATCGATATGTCAGAGGATGAGCTTCGCCTTGAGGCAAATAAATGGGAGCTTAGTCATGGCGGAATATCGGGACGTACAGCAAGCCAGTTTGTGAACTATATTCTCGGCACAAGGAGTTAAAATGCTTTATCAGATTAACAATGGCGCAGTAGCATTTGCTGACAACGTCATATTACATACAATCAATTTTGAAATTAGAAATACAGAGAAGATAGCTGTGGTCGGAAGAAACGGATGTGGAAAGACCACACTTTTGAAGTTGATTTCCGGAGAAGTCGATTTAGACAAGTTAGACAGTGACGAGGATTCGTTTATTGCCAAAGCCGGAAATCCGCAGATAGGTTACTTAAAGCAGATAGCATTCGATGACCCTGATATTACTCTTGAGAAAGAAGTAAGAAAATGCTTTGCAGACATGGAGAGAAGAAAAAAAGAGCTTGAGAGAGCAGCCCGGGAGCTTGAGACTGATTATTCAGATGAGAAAGTGGCACGTTATACAGCGATGGAGGAAGCATTCAAGGAGGATGGTGGTTATTACTTCGAAAAAGAATACGAGGTAATGATAAAGAAGTTCGGTTTCTCTGATGAGGAGAGAAAAAAGCCACTTCGTGATTTCTCAGGAGGTCAGCAGACTAAGATTGCATTTATCAAGCTTTTATTGTCAAAGCCGGATATTCTGCTTCTCGACGAGCCGACTAACCACCTTGATATTACTACGATTGAATGGCTCGAAGGATATCTTAAGAACTATCCGAAAGCGGTTGTTGTAGTATCGCATGACCGTATGTTTCTCGACAATGTAGTCGATGTGGTATACGAGATAGAGTATGGAACAGCAACACGCTATCCTGGCAACTACACGAACTTTGTTGCCAGAAAAAAAGAAAACTACGAAAAGCAGATGAAGGATTACAATGCGCAGCAAAAAGAGATAGCACGTTTGCAGCGTATGGTGGATCGTTTCAAGAACAAGCCGACGAAGGTTTCGATGGCACATTCGAAGGAAAAAGCCATAGAGCATATGGTCAAAATAGAGGCACCTGACAGATATGACAACAGAACCTTCCACGCTAATTTCATGCCTGAAAAAGAGACGGGAAATGATGTACTTTTTGTATCAGAGCTTGCAATAGGATATGACCATCCGCTGTCAGTTGTTTCGCTTGATTTGAAAAAGGGTGAAAAGCTTGGAATATTAGGTGGAAATGGACTTGGAAAATCCACTTTTCTTAAGACTCTTGTTGACCGGATACCTGCACTTTCGGGCGAGTTCAAATATGGCACGAATGTGCAGATTGGATATTTTGACCAGCAGATGGCTATGTATACAAGCGATAAGACAGTGCTTGATGATTATTGGGATGAATTTCCAAACCTCACAGAGACAGAGATAAGAAATTCGCTCGGAGCATTCCTTTTTACAGGAGATGATGTCTTCAAGAAGATAGATATGCTCTCCGGAGGGGAAAAAGTTAGACTTGCACTTTGCAAGATTCTAAAGAGAAAACCGAATCTTCTCATACTCGACGAGCCGACAAACCACATGGATATTGTCGGAAAAGAGACTCTCGAAAGCATGCTTAAAGATTTTACAGGCACTCTCATCTTCGTATCGCATGATAGATATTTTGTGAAAAAAGTTGCTACACAGCTACTTGTATTTGAGGATGGAACGACTAACCTCTATAAATTCGGATACGAAGAATATCAGGAGAAGCTTGACAGGGAAGCGCAGGAGAATGACGCAGCTGGCAAGGCAAATCAGATATTTGGCGGTGTAATCAGCGTAAATGGTGCAGCTTCAGAGAAAGAAATTTCTGGCGCAGCATCTAAAAAGGCATACAACAATCCTGGAAAAGAGCGCTCCAAACTCGAGAAAAAGGTTAAAAAAGCGGAGGAAGACCTGGCGATTAAAGAAGAACAGTTAGAGGAGCTTAAAGCTGAGCTTATGAAACCTGAATACCAGTCGAGCTATTCAAAGCTTACAGAAATTCAAAATCAGATAGACGTCCTCGAGGAGAAAATCATGACTGATATGGAAATATGGGAAGAACTTTCCTCTCAACTTGAAGCATTACAATAAAATACTATTTTTATGTAAAGTCTGCCAAATACTACATGAATGAAGTATGTAGCAGACTTTTTGTGAAAACTAGTACTTTAGCAATTGAAAAAAACACTGCAATATAGTACAATCTTACTAATACTATATTTAGGGAGGAAAAGTATGGTTTTCAATATTCAGAGGAAAGATTTAAATCCAAGTCAGATTAAAAGGTCGAATAAGATAATGGGGGCGTCATTAACGTTTATATTTGCGTTGTTTTCTCTTATTTCATTTGGCTCAGGAACTACAGGTTCAATTCCAGGACCTGCATTAGGCGTATTTTATATTGCAATGATTGTTATCGCTTTTTTATATGTGAAAAAGAATATTGATAAACGAAATTCAATGATTGTATTAGCACTATTTTTTACGCTTGGATATGCAACCATGATATTTACACATGACGGAAGCACAATGATGCTTGTGTTTCCACCACTTCTTGTAATGACGGTATATCTGAGTGAGCTGCTTATTATATGTGGCTGTGGAATGACTCTTTTTGTGGTTACATGCAGAATGATATATTTTTACATGAGCGGAAAAATGACTGAATTTGAAAAGGATTGCTGCTGGATGCTGCTGTTTTGCATCGTTATATGTGTGTATGGTGGATGCAGGGCAGTTCATATGCTGATTGATTATAGTAATGAAGAGACAAACCATGTGAAGAAGAAGGCTGCTCATCAGTTAAAAGTGGCAGATGAGGTGTCTAGAATTGTTGGTGATTTAGATTATGAGTTTAAGAATGTAGTAGAAGAGCTTGCAGAATTAAATGAGTTTTTGGGCAATACATCACAGGCGATGGAAGAGATTGCAAATGGTTCAGAGCATACTGCAGATGAAACTGTTAATCAGGTGGAAATGACTAACGAGATTCAGTCTCGACTTGAGACTACAAATGGCTCTGCTTTGAATGCCCAGAATATTACAACAGAGCTTATGGATACGATAGCATATGGTAAGAAATCTTCTGATGAACTTGCAGAGCAATCTGTGCTTGTAGATGCTAATACGGTTCAGATTTCAGCAACAGTAGATAATCTCGTAGAAAATGTTAGTAAGGTTTCTAGCATTACAGAGTCTATTTTAAATATTTCATCTCAGACCAATTTGCTTGCGCTTAATGCATCTATTGAGGCGGCAAGAGCAGGAGAGGCCGGAAAAGGATTCTCGGTTGTAGCAGAGCAGATTCGTAAACTGGCAGAAGAAACGAGACAATCAACAGAGATGATAACAGAGATTATTGGTGAACTTACCTCAGTAACAAATGAAACACAGCAGGGACTTGCACAGTCAGTTGAGAGTATTAATAAGCAAAGAGAGATGGTCAAGGCCGTAAATGAAAGCTTTAATGTGGTTGAAGATGGAATTACAAATCTTGCTGATGGTATGACAGTAATGAACAATGAGGTCGGAGCTGTAATGGATGCAAACCGAGTAATTGTAGATGGAATTTCTACATTGTCAGGAATTTCAGAAGAAATTTCAGCAAATATTGTGGCAAGCCGGGATGATATAGAGAAGCTTACAAAAGGTATGGAAAAGTTTTCAGTTACTGTTCAGGGTACGTTTGAGCAGCTACAGACCCTCAAAGAAGTAGCTACGTCGGACGACTAAATATTCTGTCAATAAATTTAAATAATTAAAATTGTATAAAATCATTTGATAGTTTGGACGATTATGATATAATGTTGTCAGACACATTATTTGAATTGAATAGTGAGTCAAAAAACTGCAAGGGGGACTGATATCATGAGGATTACAGTGACTGGAAGAAACATCGAATTAACACAAGGTATTAAGGAGGCAGTTGACGACAAGCTTAGTAAGCTAGAGAAGTATTTTACACCTGATACAGATGTATTTGTTACACTCAGTGTTGAGAAGGACAGGCAGAAGATTGAGGTTACTATTCCTATTAAGGGACATATAATTCGTTCAGAGCAGGTTAGTAATGATATGTATGTATCAATCGATTTGGTTGAGGAGGTTATCGAGAAACAGCTTAAGAAATACAGAACAAGACTTGTTTCGAAGAAGATGAATGCCGCAGAGAACTTCAAGAAGGAGTATATTGAGGCAGAAGAGTATGATGACGAAGAGAAAGAGATTAAGATTTTAAGAACCAAGAGATTTGGTATGAAGCCTATGTATCCTGAAGATGCATGCATCCAGATGGAGCTTACAGGTCATGATTTCTTCGTTTTTAGAAATGCTGAGACAGACGAAGTCAATGTTGTGTATAAGAGAAAAGGAAATACTTACGGTATTATTGAACCGGAATGCTAATTGAATAGTTTACGAATAATTTAATATTTTGGGAGCTTCACCTTAGGGTGGGGCTTCTTTTTTACCATTATGGAAGTGACTCTTTGTTAAATAAAAATCCGAACGTCGATTTTTTTGCCTGAGCGTAGATTGAAAAAATCAAAAAATATGGTTCATAATATGGTTATGAGTAGATGGGGAATAGATTGTAGAAGTGCAGTCAAATATACAGGAGGATTTGGAAATGGCTACAGAAGAGAAGGTTATTATTTCATGTGAGAAACAGAAGGAGAGTCTATATTATGAGATTCAGGGACTGGATGAAGAAAAGAGAAAATTATTGTGGGAGATATTAATGGAAGCTGATTTCTCGGATAAGAATCTTATGCGGGATTTAATATATGAATTTGGAAGCGGATTAAGAGGAACGGACAAATTCGGAAGAATGATATTTGTAAGGCTTGCTTCACTATTTTAGTTGTTGTAGATTGGGTATTTTGGTGCTATACTAATGCGAGTGAGAGATGAATCACACATATTGGATTTATCAGGAGGCAATTTTATGAATATTGTTGTTCTTGCAGGTGGACTTAGCACCGAGAGAGATGTTTCCTTTAAGACGGGAAGCATGGTTGCAAAAGCGTTAAAGGAAAACGGGCACAAGGTTATTTTGCTCGATGTTTTCATGGGTTATAGCGATAAAGAAGAGGATTTGACAGGCATTTTTGACAGGGCGGATGACATCAGCATGAAGGTTGATGAGATACCGGAAACAGCACCTGACATTGAGAAGGTAAAGGCGTCCAGAAAAGATCAGTCACCTTGTTTCTTTGGACCGAATGTTATTAGCATGTGTCAGATGGCTGACATAGTTTTCATGGCTCTTCATGGAGAGAACGGAGAGAATGGAAAGATTCAGGCAACATTTGATTTGTTTGGAATCAAGTATACAGGCAGCGATTATTTAAGCAGTGCTATTGCTATGAATAAAGACATGGCAAAGCAGTTCTTTATTGCAAATGGAATTCCTACACCTAGAGGAATTGCCATGACAAGGGATAACAGGGAGGATGATGTCGATAAGCTCGATGTGACTCTTCCATGTGTTGTAAAGCCATGCTGCGGTGGTTCAAGTATCGGTGTTACAATTGTAAATGACAAAGCAGAGTTTACTAAAGCATTAGATGATGCTTTCAAATGGGAAAACGAGCTTGTAATCGAGGAATATGTAAAGGGACGTGAATTCTCAGTTGGTGTTATAGAGGGTAAAGCTCTTCCTATTATTGAGATTGCACCTATTCAGGGATTTTATGATTACAAGAATAAATACAAGGCTGGAAGTGCTGTAGAGACCTGTCCGGCAGAGCTTTCAGAGGAGATTACTTCTCAGATGCAGGATTATGCAGTGCAGGTTGCAAAGGTTATCGGTCTTGATACATACTCCAGAATTGATTTTCTGTTGAATGAGCAGAATCAGATGTTCTGTCTTGAAGCAAATACGCTTCCGGGCATGACTCCTACTAGTCTTCTTCCGCAGGAGGCTGGTGTGGTTGGTATGAATTTCAACCAGCTTTGTGACAATTTGATTTCAATATCTTTGAAGAAATACGAGGGTGATCATGTATAGTAATGTAGTAAACGATAGAAGCATGTACAACATGACACTTGAGAATATAACAAGAGCATGTGGTGGAACATATGTGGGAAATCCAAAGCACAGGTATGAGCATATTACGGGTGCAGTTATTGACAGCCGGCAGGTTGAAGAGGGATTCCTTTTTATACCGATTAAGGGAGAACGCGTGGATGGACATAAGTTCATTCCTCAGGTTTTTGAACAGGGAGCACTTGCAGTACTTACAGACCATCCTTTGGAGAATCCTGTTGGTCCATATATTCTGGTGGATTCAACACCGAATGCACTCAAGGATATTGCAGAATTTTATAAAGAGAGTATTCACATTCCGACAATTGGAGTTATTGGAAGTGTTGGAAAAACAAGCACAAAGGAGATGATTGCTTCTGTTCTTTCTCAGAAGTTCAATGTGCTTAAGACTGCGGGCAATTTCAATAACGAAATAGGGCTTCCTCTTACTATTTTCAGAATTACCAAAGAGCATGAGGTGGCAGTTCTTGAGATGGGGATATCCGATTTTGGAGAGATGGACCGACTCGGAAGAGTTGCAAAGCCGGATATCGCAGTTATTACGAATATAGGCTGTTGTCATCTCGAGAATCTTATAGACAGAGATGGAATACTTAAAGCCAAGACAGAGGTATTCAAACATATGCCGCTTGATGGAGTGGCTGTATTAAATGGTGATGACGATAAGCTGTCTACGAAGAAGAGTGTAAATGACAATCCATCCATTTTTTATGGAATAGAGCATGAAGGACAGTTCGGTGCAGATAAGGACATATACGCCACGAATGTAGTTAACTGCGGATTCGAGGGTATGAAAGCTACCATCAATACACCGGATGGTGCTTTTGATGTGCATATTTCTATTCCAGGTGAGCACAATGTATATAATGCACTTGCAGCAACAGCTGTTGCACTTAAGCTCGGACTTAGTCTTGCACAGATAAAAGAAGGAATAGAGTCTGCAAAGACGATTGACGGAAGAACCAATTTTATTAAATCCGGAAATATAACAATTATTGATGATTGTTACAATGCAAATCCGGTTTCTATGAAGACATCTATTGAGGTGCTTTCACATGCCGCAGGACGTTCGATAGCAGTTCTTGGCGACATGGGTGAATTGGGAACAGATGAGGCAGCTCTTCATGCAGAGGTTGGAACTGCGGTAGGCGAGCATAATATAGATACACTGTTTTGTACAGGTGAGCTCGCAAAGCACTATGCAAAGGCGGCTTCGAAAGAGAATTCTTCTTGTGACGTGCGCTATTTTGATGACAGAGAAAGCATGACGCAGGAATTATTAGATTATATTCAGGATGGGGATACAATCCTGATAAAAGCTTCACACTTTATGGAATTTCCAAAAGTAGTAGAAGCACTCAAAGAAAGAGAGGAAAAATAATATGTCAAATCCAATAGTTACAATTACAATGGCAAGCGGGGATGTAATCAAAGCAGAGCTTTACCCTGAGATTGCACCAAACACTGTAAACAATTTCATAAGTCTTATTAATCATAACTTCTATGATGATGTGATTTTCCACAGAGTTATTCGTGGATTCATGCTTCAGGGTGGAGATCCGGACGGAAATGGAACAGGTGGTCCAGGATACTCAATCAAGGGAGAATTCTCAAGCAATGGTTTCAAGAACGACTTAAAGCATACACCAGGCGTTCTTTCAATGGCTCGTACTATGATTCCTGACTCAGCAGGAAGCCAGTTCTTTATCATGCATCAGGCTGCTCCACATCTCGATGGCGAGTACGCTGCTTTCGGTAAAGTAATTGATGGAATGGATATAGTAAATAAAATCGCAGAAATGCCAACAGACTACATGGATAGACCACTCGAGGATCAGGTGATGAAGTCAGTGACTGTCGATACATTCGGTGTGGAATATCCAGAGCCTGAGATTATTGAGTAGAGTAATTATTGCAGAAATACATAAGTGTATTTCTGCATATCATTATTGTCGGGAAATATTAAGCGGCAATTATCATTTACATATTTAAAACCCATTTTCTTTGCAAGTGAAATTGAAGCAATATTGTCTTTGTGAATAAAACAGTTTATTGTCTTGAAGTCGAGGTTGGTCTGCGCAAAGTCTAGTATGGATTGACAGACTTCAAGTGCAATGCCCTTTCCCTGATACTCTTTTGAAATAAGATAACCAATTTCAAGTTCTATATTTTCACCACAATTTCTATGCTCTAATCCGGCGCGTCCAATTAAGTTCCCATTTTTTTTATCAAAAACAAGCCACATTCCGTAGCCATAATACTCGTACATGTACTTGATGTAATTTTTCTGATATTCGAGCTCATCTTCATAATCTAACAATGGTTCAACATATCTGGTTAAATTGCTGTCAGAATAAAGTTCAAACAACTGGTCAATATCTTCAAGAGCAAACTCTCTAATTATGCATCGTTTTGTTTCAGTAATAGTGAGTGGAATATGGTGAAAGCGATTAAATACCTGTTTCATATAATCAAAATCAATTTCATCAAACCCCTCGATGACATATTTGGTCTCCAAAAATTTGTCCCTATTAGGAACATATCCAACACAAGCAATGTTATGAGCTTTGGCAATTCTTATTGATTGATTTGATATTGAGATGAGAATTGCATTCTTAGAAAAATCTTCATCGTTATAAGTAGTGCAATCTAAATCAAATTCTGATGTGTTTACGAATTTTATTATTTCTAGTTCGTCATTAGAAAATGTTATTCGGTTAATCCAATTAATGAATTCGTCATTTTTGTCAAGTTCATCCTCTATGTAAAATATTTTTGAAAGAAAATAGCTAAATGTGTTCATATAAAATCCTTTAAAATCTTGTCTATTAAGTACCTTCATAGTTACAAACTCGTTTTCTATTAATATATCATATTTGAAATATGTAATGTAGTCTGAATGAGTGTGTTATAGCGAGTCGAGGCAGTGTGAAAACACCAAAACAAGGAAAAAGTGTGCCTTGGACAGTTGATAGAGCAGTCCGAAAAATGAAAAACGAGAAAATAGTGTGCCCTGAACAGCAACTGGGGCAGTGCGAAAAAGAAAAAACAAGAAAATGGTGTGCCCAGTCCTAGAAACTGGGCAATGTAGAAATAAAAAATCAAGAAAACAGTGTGCCCAGCCCTAGTAAACCGGGCAGTGTACAAAGTAAAAAATGAGAAAACAGTGTGCCCAGTCCCCGAAACCAGGCAGTGCAAAAATGAAAAATAAAGAAAACAGTGTGCCCGGTCTCAGTAACCGGGCAATGAGAAAAAGAAAAAACAATAGAATAGTGCGCCGAGCACATACTTCGAGGCAGTGTGAAAACACCAACATCAAGCATAGTGATAAAGCGGTTGCTTTTTGCCAAAAAATAAAATATAATTGTTAATTATATTGGCATATTAGAATTATAAGTAGGTGAGTCAAGTGGCAGACATTTCTACAGAAGAATTAGAGAAGATTGAAAAAGAGTTTCATTCGGATACGGGCAGTATCAGAACAATGAAGGAATTTGTTAGTCCTGAGGAGTTGTTTGATGAATTAATTAAGTCAATTCACAGATATCATCCTTCTGCGGATACGTCTTTAGTGGAGAAGGCGTATAAAGTTGCATATGATGCCCATAATGGTCAGGTGCGTAAATCAGGAGAAGCCTATATTATCCATCCTCTTTGCGTGGCAATTATATTAGCAGAGTTGGAGTTGGATAAGGAGACAATCGCAGCAGGTCTTTTGCATGATGTTTTAGAGGATACTATCATGACAGAGGATGAGATGCGGGCAGAGTTCGGCGATGAAGTAGTTTTGTTGGTAGACGGAGTTACCAAGTTGCAGAACTTACATCTTACTGATAATGCGAAGGATCCGAAGGAAAAAAATGCGGATAGACTTGAGATGCAGGCAGAGAATCTCAGGAAGATGTTCCTTGCCATGGCAAAGGATATTCGAGTAATTATGATTAAGCTTGCGGACAGACTTCACAATATGCGAACACTTAAGTATCAGTCTAAGGAAGCGCAGCAAAGAATTGCAAAAGAGACACAGGACATATATTGTCCTATAGCACAAAGACTTGGTATCAGCAAGATAAAGATAGAATTGGAAGATTTGTCCATGAAATATCTTTATACAGATGCTTATTATGACTTGGTTGAGAAGATTGCTCTAAGAAAAGATGTTCGTGAAGAATATATTCAGGGACTTGTGAAGGAAGTCAGACATCACATAGAAGAAGCTGATATAAAAGCGGATATATCAGGAAGAGCGAAGCACTTCTTTAGTATATATAAGAAGATGGTAAATCAGGATAAGACACTTGATCAGATATATGATCTTTTTGCCATCAGAATAATAGTTGATTCCATTAAGGACTGCTATGCGGCACTGGGAATTATGCATGAGAAGTATAAGCCAATTCCAGGTCGTTTCAAGGATTATATAGCAATGCCAAAGCAGAACATGTATCAGTCACTTCATACGACGCTTATCGGACCAAGTGGTCAGCCATTTGAGATTCAGATAAGAACATATGAGATGCATAGAACCGCAGAATATGGTATCGCTGCACATTGGAAGTACAAAGAAGGCAACAATGGCAATGCTACAAATACTACTGTTACTGAGGAGGAGAAGTTAAGCTGGCTTCGTCAGATTCTTGAGTGGCAGCAGGATATGTCGGACAACAAAGAGTTTATGAGCCTATTAAAGAGCGACCTCGATTTGTTTTCTGACAACGTATTTGCATTTACACCGTCAGGAGATGTGAAGAACCTGCCAAGCGGGTCGACACCAATTGATTTTGCGTACAGCATTCATTCAGCTGTCGGCAATAAGATGGTAGGAGCAAAAGTAAATGGAAAGCTTGTACCGATTGACTATGAGATTCAAAACGGCGACCAGATAGAGATTGTTACATCGGCGAACTCAAAAGGACCGAGCCGAGACTGGCTTAAGCTTGTAAAGAGCACGCAGGCGAAGAACAAGATAAACCAGTATTTCAGAAGTGAGTTAAAGGGCGAGAATATCCAAAAAGGAAAAGACCTAATCGTTGCATATTGCAAGACAAAAGGCTATACAGTTTCAGATATCAATAAGCCTGAATATCAGGAGAAGATTATCAGAAAATATGGTTTCCATGATTGGGATTCATGTCTTGCAACAATAGGACATGGCGGCTTGAAGGAGAGCCAGATTGTCAACAGAATGTACGAGGAGTACAAAAAGGATCACATCATTCCACTTACAGATGAAGATATACTTCACGCAATGGATGAGCGTCAGGCGGGCGGACAGGTGCCACCACCGGAGAAGCGTTCAAAAAGTGGAATTGTTGTCAAAGGTCTTTATGATATATCAGTCCACTTTTCTAAATGTTGTAGTCCTGTACCGGGCGACGAGATTGTAGGCTTTGTTACAAGAGGAAGAGGCGTATCAATCCACAGAACAGACTGTATCAATGTGATGAATTTGTCTGAGATAGAGCGAGCCAGACTTATCGAGGCTGACTGGCAGATTGAGAATGGAGATGAGCTTGGCGAGTATCAGGCAAGCATCAAGATATACTGCAACGATAGATCAGGACTTCTTGTAGATATAACCAGAATATTCACTGAACGAGGCATAAATATAAGCGGAATTCATTCAAAGACAAGTAAACAGGGGATTGCGACAATTGATGTATCTTTCAATACCAAAGGAAGAATACAGATTAACAATCTTATAGAGAAGCTTAGACAGGTGGAGAATATAATAGATATTGAGAGAACTACTGGCTAAATAGTAGTTGTGTAAGAAAACGTATAGGGAGTCGGAGAAGAACCACTGGCAAATGCTCGGTGGTTCTTACTCTGATTTTGACTGAAGGAGACGAGTATGGGCAAGATGAAAATCAACCAGTATGTAGTAGGACCGGTTCAGACGAATTGCTATTTTGTCATCAATGAAGAGACGAACGAGATGATAGTAATTGACCCCGGAGCAAGTGCGAAGGCACT
>JAXELM010000075.1:0-4759 GCA_034100525.1 Agathobacter sp. | reverse complement strand
TGGTGTGGCATAGGCATTGTGGCGACTACAATAATAGCAGTAGTTCTTTTCAAAGAACAAATTTCATTGCTTGGAATCATTGGAATAATATTAATAATAATTGGGAGTATTTTTGTTAATCTATTTGGATAGTAAAAAAATGTAGTGAGTGTATTATATTTCTTTATTTAATAAAGTACAACTAGTTTTTTATTTGTGCTTTATTATTAATATATTTAGATGTATAATAGTTTAAAAGCAATCATTTTCTATAGTTAGCACGCAATGAGTTACTTTTGTAATTTGATGCGCAGAGTATCTTAATCATTGTGATAGCGTTGTCAAGTCTAATAGTTTAAAAGTTAATAATCCTGAGAATCTTGCTTTTATTTCCAATTAATAAATTTAATAAGAGTAGGAGTGCGTCAGAATTGTTGATAACTCCTGCAAGTTACTAAGGAGGAGTTATTTATGAATAATGGTAATCGTGAGTACAAGAGTGATGTATTTAGTATGCTTATGGAGGATAAAGTTAATGCGTTGTCGGTCTATAATGTTCTAAATGGAACGAATTATACAAATCCAAATGACTTGGAAATATGTACTTTGGACAAAGGTGTTTCTCTCACTATTCGCAATGATGCGGCATTTGTTGTAGATGCGTCATTAAGTATATATGAACATCAGTCAACAGTCTGCCCTAATATGCCAGTAAGAAATTTAGTTTATTACACAACAATTATAAGTAAGTTTATTAAAAACAAAAACATATATGGAAGGTCGTTAGTTAAAATTCCGGTTCCTAAATTTGTGGTGTTTTATAATGGAGATGAAGAACAACCGGAAGAATATTATATGAAACTGTCGGATGCATTTGAGAAAAAGACTGATAAACCTGAACTTGAATTAGTATGTAAAGTGTATAATATTAATTTTGGAAAAAATAAGCAGCTTCTAGATAAATGCACGGTAATTAAACATTATATGATATTTGTTGATTATGTGAGACTATATCATAAAGAACAAGAATTAGAAGACTTGGAAAGAGCGATAAATCGTGCCATAGATAGATGTATTGAGGAAAATGTTCTTGCAGATTTTTTAAAAGAGAATAGATCTGAGGTGGTAAAAGTGACACAATTAGATTATACGTTTGATAGGCAAATTATGTTGGAAAGAGAAGAAGCGAGAGAAGAAGGAAGAGAAGAAGGAAGAGAAGAAGGAAGAGAAGAAGGAAGAGAAGAAGGCGTTAATATGGCATTAAAGTCTGTTGTTGAGAAAATGATGTCATTAAATAAATCGGTTGAAGAAATAAGGGATATTACGGGTTTATCAATACAAAAAATAAACGAGTTAGTTAAAAACTAAATATATTATATTTTGTTTTTAATATAAACAAAATTTAGGAGGTTAATTATGAGATATTCAATCGAAGGAGAAAATTTACCGGTTTTAAAAGTATGGTTAGAGCAGGGAGAGGCTATTCAGTGTGAAGCCGGAGCTATGAGCTGGATGGACAACGAAATTCAGATGCAGACATCTGCAGGTGGAATTGGACAGATGTTTGGTCGTATGATTACAAAAGAGAATGCGTTTATGAATACATATTTCGCAAATCAGGCAGGAGAAATTGCATTTTCTTCTAAGTTTCCGGGATCAATTCGTGCAATTCAAATTACACCGGGAAATGGTATTATTGTACAAAAGGGATCATTCTTAGCTGCATTCGGAAATATTCAGAGTGAGGTGTATTTCCAGAAGAAGCTTGGAGGTGGATTATTCGGAGGAGAAGGATTCCTAATGCGTCGTTACAGTGGAGAGGGAATTGTATTTATCGAAGTAGATGGATCTGCTCATGATTATCAGATTCCAGCAGGTGACTGCAAGATTATTGACACAGGATATGTAGCTGCAATGTCTGAGTCATGCCGTATGGAAGTTACTACGGTCAAAGGTGTAGCGAATGTTCTTTTCGGAGGTGAAGGCTTATTTAATACTGTAGTTCATGGACCAGGAGTTGTTACTCTTCAGAGTATGCCAATTGCTTCAACAGCAATGCAGTTATATCAGTATATGCCACGTTCTAACTAATATATGTTAAAATAGGATATTATCAATACCTCATTTGTATATTAAGTGCAAATGAGGTATTATTATTTACATCCGCAAAATAAAAAATGAAAGAGAGGACAAAAGTTTGTTTGGAAGAGACCCGAGATTGCGTGCCAGATTAAAGAACAACTTTGGCAAAAATCCAATCGATGGTAATATCTATTACAATGCTGAAAATAGAATGAACAAAGTCAGGAAATATCATGACGAGATTAATCAGCGTATAGATGAAAGGAAAATAAAGGGAAAAATTATTGATGATATTACATGGGATGACCTTGAAATGGATGAAGTATTTCTGAGAGTAAATCACACGAATTGCTTTATGGGAGAGCAGAGATTGTATCATCGACTTCATAATCTTTCCACTATAAATGATGACAAAAAGCAGTCTTATCTGACTGAAAATGAAAAGAGAAGGATTGATATCGAAGAACAAATTGTAAAAATAGGAAAGATGGATAATGATTATCACCTGTGTTCTTTTCTATTAAATCCGAGTTACTGGCAAATTAATTATGGATTTGTTTTCTATATTTTGCAGGTAATACTAGTATTTTTTGTTGCTACATCTGTAATCTTTCAGAGTGAATTATTTATCACTGGATTAGTTTGTATAGTTATTTTTAATCTGTTGGTTTATTTCCGTATGAAACAAAAATATGAAGTATTTTTAGATTCACTTTTGAGGGTAAAACAAATCTATGATGTTGCGAAATGGTTAATAAAGGATGATGAAAGAAGAAAGCTTTTCTCGAACGAAAAAATAGAAAACTCAATCAAGAATCTAAACCAGATGTCAAAGTTGATAGTTGGTTTTTCAGTGGAAAAAAATAATGCACTGGCAGGTGATGTAATGGCTGTGCTGGGAGATTATCTGTGGGGGATAACGCTAATAGGTATTTCTACATTTAATAAGGTGCTAAAGATTATAAAAAACAAACAGGATGATGTTTGGACTTTGTATGATTTTATCGGTGATATTGATTGTGAAATTGCGATTGCGTCATACAGAGAGAGTCAGGATAACTGGTGCAGACCAGAATTGAGAGATGGAGCTTTGGAAGTGAAGGAGTTAGTGCATCCACTTTTAAGCAATCCGGTAGCGAATGATTTTGTCTTAGAAAACAGGGCAGTGATTACAGGTGCAAATGCATCTGGTAAATCAACCTTTATGAAAGCACTTGCGATAAATGTAATTCTCGCACAGACGATAGACACATGCTCAGCTAAGCACTTTGCATGCAAGCCGGTATATGTAATGACTTGCATGTCACTTAGGGATGATGTGCTTTCAGGTGAGAGCTATTATTTTAGAGAGGCAAAATATCTAAAGCGTATGATAGATATTATCAGTGCCAGTGATGCTGTTCTTTGTGTAATTGATGAGATACTTAAAGGCACAAATACCAACGAGCGTATTGCCGCATCAAAAGCAATAATGCAGTATATTGCAAGACGAGATTGTTTCGTCTTGGTTGCAACACATGATATGGAGCTGACAGAGAATAATGCATACAAAAAGTTCTACTTTGACAGCCGCGTTGAGGACGGAGATATAGTATTTGACTACAAAATCCACAGTGGGAAAGGTGGTAAATCAAATGCAATAGCACTGCTTGAATTAATAGGCTATCCTGCTGATATCGTAAGTAGTGCAAAAGCAAATCTGTGATATTACATTTGATTTAGATACTCCTCGAGAGTCCAATTATTTTCATAAATTATTCTCGCTGCCTCCTTACCAACAAAACGATAGTGCCAGGGTTCATATTGTATTCCTGTAATATCTGTTTTGTCGGAAGGATAGCGAAGAATGAAGCCATAGCGCCAGCTGTTCTGCATGAGCCAGCGTTGTACAGCAGTATTTTCCTGATACTGATTCAGACGCTGGTTACTTTCATCTACAATATCGATAGCAAGTCCAAGCTCATGCTCGCTTGTACCAGGTCTTGCAACAGCACCTGCCGCTTTTTTCTGAGCATCTAGTTTTCCATATCCTTGATTAATAAATTCCTGTACCTGCTGTTCGAATAGCTCCTCTTGTTTGTCGTAGGTTCTGTATGATGAGCAAATGATAGGAGATAATCCAGCAGCACGGCAATCGTCCATCATAGCCTGAAGCTCCGGATAGCAACGGGAGTCGATGGCCTGTTTGTTGCGAAGTCTAGTTAGGGTTATTTGATAATTATCATCGATAGGATTTTCTGAATTTACAAGGGTAAGATACCAGGGTAAATCAGAAGTTCCCTGAGAGATGGTGTTTGTCGACGGACTTTGCAAATTTGATTGATTTTCATTGCGCAGGTAAATAGTTTGTCCTTTGACTGATAATGCAGATTATGAATTAAGTAAATTATTTATCTTACTAAAAATTAGCATAATTGATATTGTAATCATAAAGATTAAGCAAAAAAGTAATAATAATTTTTGAACCAAGACAACTGTCTTGCGATTTTTTCTTTTTCCTCTACGGGATACAATATTGTTATTAGATTTATTATTCATAAAAACACCTCACTATCTATAAAAAGGATAGCAAGGTGTTTTTTCTAAACAGCTACATTTTGACATCGATTTGGCATCAGTTATCATCAATTTTCATTGAAAGATATAAAATCATCTGATATCTCAGCGCGAAGAGATACTTCATTTTTTTTATCATCGT
>JAXELM010000029.1:0-5705 GCA_034100525.1 Agathobacter sp. | reverse complement strand
ATTTCGAAGGATATTGCTGTGATAAAAAGTGCAGACAATATCTATCTTGCTGCATCACAGGTGATGGATATGTTTGATGCACTTGATGAGGTGGGCAGAATTAGATTTTGCGCACTTAAAGAAAAAGACTGGTATATTGATAGCGCAAAGATGCGTCTTCAAAAGGGCGATATGCTGTATGCAGGTAAATATTCGGCACCTGATTATGAGCTTATAATAAGCAAAGGGTGCAATCTGGTAATTGAGAATACCATGATTTATCATACGCCACAGGTCAAAGAAAAGCTTGAATCATTTGGTATGCCTGTGATAGTTGACCGCTCGAGTTATGAGAGTGAGCCGCTTGGGAGAATCGAATGGGTAAAGCTTTATGGTGCGATTACGGATAAGGAAGATGAAGCTATAGCTGAATTTGATAAGCAGTTGGAGGAATTTTACAGTATTCGAGAGTTTTCTGGTAATAGTGACAAACCTGTTATTGCTTTTTTCTATATTTCTTCGAATGGAAGCATCAAGGTAAGAAAAAGTAATGATTATCTTCCGAAGATGATAGAAATGGCTGGTGGAGAATATGTATTTCCAAATCTTGGAGAAAATGAGACAGGGAATTCATCAACCATGAATATGCAGATGGAGGAATTCTATGCCACGGCAAAGGATGCGGATTATATCATCTATAACAGTACTGTCGACGGAGAGCTTTCAGATATCAGTGAGCTTATTGAGAAGAATGAACTCCTTGCCAATTTTAAGGCAGTACAAAATAATAGAGTTTATTGTACCTCTGCAAATCTGTATCAGTCTTCAATGGAGCTTGGTACAATGATAAAGGATATTAACAGCATGATTACGGGAGAAGATGACATGACTTATCTGTATCACCTGCAATAATGTTTAGATAAAGGAATAGATAATGAAAAAGTGTAATGTTCGTGGAAAATTTATAATTTTAATAGTATTTGTTTTGATGCTGCTTGCGCTTAACGTCTGTATCGGGACTGTAAATATTTCAGTAAGTGAAGTGATTGATGTACTTTTGAAGCGTGATGCACATGCCATATATACTGATATTATCATGCAAATCAGACTTCCTAGGACACTCGCTTCTTTTATACTTGGGGCGGCACTTGCACTTTCAGGATATTTACTTCAGACATTTTTTAATAATCCAATTGCGGGACCATTCATACTTGGAATATCATCGGGAGCAAAAATGGTTGTTGCACTTTTTATGGTGTATGCACTTGAAATTGGTCTGAAGATGACATCGATTACTATGATTCTTGCAGCTTTTGCAGGTGCGATGTTATCTATTTTGTTTGTGCTCATTATATCAAGAGCAGTGGACAATATGGGGATGCTTATTGTTGCAGGCGTGATGATAGGATATATCTGTTCCGCAGTAACCGATTTTTTGGTTACTTTTGCAGATGATTCGAATATCGTTAATCTACACAACTGGTCGCTGGGAAGTTTTTCTGGAATCACATGGGAGAATGTCTATGTGATGGCGGTTGTTGTATTTATTTGTTTTTGCTGTGTTTTTCTAATGTCAAAATCAATTGCTGCATATCTTCTAGGCGAAGCATATGCGAGTAATATGGGTGTAAATATTCGAAGGTTCAGGATATACCTTGTAGTATTGTCGGGGATATTATCAGCATGTGTCACTGCGTTTGCAGGACCAATATCTTTTGTTGGAATTGCGGTGCCGCATCTTGTAAAAAGGCTTTTTAAAAACACAAAACCGATTATTATGATTCCTGCATGTTCTCTCGGTGGAGGAATCTTTTGTCTGTTTTGTGACTTGCTGAGCAGAATTATTTTTGCACCGACGGAACTATCGGTAAGTACAATTACTGCTATATTAGGTGCCCCGGTGGTGATTTATATTATGGTACGCCGTAAAAAGGAGGTGTAGCATGGAAAAGTACTATTTCCAGACGAAGGATTTTGCTGTAGGTTATGAGGGAAAATCAGTTGTTTCGGATATTAATATAGGAATAAGAAAAGGCGAAATATTAACACTTGTAGGACCAAATGGTTCGGGGAAATCGACCTTTTTAAAAAGCATTATAAGACAGCTTGACCCTGTTGCAGGTGTATGTGTACTTGATGATAAAGCACTGATGGAGATGGATAAAAAGCAGCTCGCAAAGAATATGTCAATTGTTCTTACTGCAAGAATACAGACAGAGCTGATGTCTGTAAGAGATGTGGTGGAATCGGGACGACATCCTTATACCGGATATTTTGGCAGGCTCGATGAGCACGACAGAGAGGTAGTTGAAGAGTCAATCAGACTTATAGGAATAGAGGAGCTTGCTGATAAGGACTTCATGAAGATATCTGATGGTCAGAGACAGCGTGTGATGCTTGCGAGGGCGATAGCCCAGGAACCTGAGGTCATAGTACTTGACGAGCCTACTTCATTCCTTGATATCAGGTATAAATTGGAATTTCTTTCTACTTTGTATAAGCTGTCTAGAGAAAAAAAGCTGACGGTAATAATGTCTTTGCATGAGGTAGAGCTTGCGAGGAATATATCGGATAAGGTTTTGTGTTTTAAAAATGGCGCAATTGATAGATTTGGAGATGCCAAAGAGGTTATGTCCGAGGAGTACATTTTTCAGCTGTTTGATATAGATAAAAAGAACATAAATATGACACTTTTACAATGAAAATGATATATCATAAGTACTATTTGTTATAATATAAAATGATGGGAGAAAATTATTGCAAGGAGAATGCGTATGGGAAAATACACACTTGATATGGAAAGATATAAATCGCTTGCAAGACAGGTTGCAGCGGAGGGATGTGTTTTATTAAAGAATGACAACAATGCACTTCCTCTTAGAAAAGGTGACAGGGTTGCTGTATTTGGCAGAATGTCACAAGAATACTACAAGAGTGGGCTGGGGTCAGGCGGTCTTGTAAATACCAGATATGTGGTTGGAATTCTTGATGCTCTTAAGGAAGAGTCTGATATTGTTTTGAATGAATCGGTGCTTGAAATATATGAGGATTTTGTCAATGATAATCCTTATGATGCTGGAAAAGGTTGGGGAAAAGTTCCCTGGTGTCAGAAGGAGATGCCTGTAAGTGATGGATTGTTTGAAGCAGCAGCCGGTTCCGACGTTGCAATTGTAGTTGTTGGAAGAACTGCCGGAGAAGATCAGGACAATAAGAATGAAGAGGGAAGCTATCTTCTTCAGCCTGAGGAGCATGAACTTATAAAGCGGGTGAGCGAGACTTTTGCCAGAACTATTATACTTTTAAATGTCGGCAATATCATTGACATGAAATGGGTAAATGAGCTTAATCCTGCAGCCGTAATGTATGTATGGCAAGGCGGACAGGAGGGCGGTAATGGCGTAGCTGATGTGCTTATGGGAAGAGTCAACCCATGTGGTAAATTGACAGACACCATTGCCGAGGATTTAGATGATTATCCGTCGTATCCAAATTTTGGAAATCCAAAGGAGAATAAATACGAAGAGGATATCTATGTAGGCTACAGATATTTCGAGACCTTTGCCAAAGACAATGTTCTTTATCCATTTGGCTATGGAATGTCATATACCAGCTTTGATATTTCGGCAAAGCTTATTTCAAATGACGAGGATAAGATACAGCTTGAGGTGAGTGTTGAAAATACCGGAAAGGCAGCTGGAAAAGAAGTTGTCCAGGTATATATCAAGGCACCGCAGGGTGTTCTAGGCAAGCCGTCGAGAGTACTTGTTGATTTCTTTAAGACCAAAAAGCTTGAGCCGGGAGAAGTGGAGCTTAAGGAACTTACAATAGATAAATACACTTTTGCATCGTACGATGACAGCAGTATAACAGGATATAAATCCTGCTATGTACTTGAGGCCGGAACATATAGAGTTTTTGCCGGCTCAGATGTAAGAAATGCAAAAGAAGTTGGACATTTTGAGGAGAGCTTAAGAGTGTTGGAAAGACTTGAGGAGGCATGTGCACCGACAGTCGAATACAAGAGAATCAGACCGGTTCGAGTTGACGATAGTGAGCAGGCATTTAAGATTGATTTTGAAGATGTTCCTATGCGTACAATTGATTGGAGAGACAGAGTGATAGATTATCCGATTGAAATACCATATACAGGCGATCAGGGGATAAGATTTTCTGATGTCTTCATGGAGAGAGTTTCTATGGATGATTTCGTGGCGCAGTTGTCTGATCAGGATCTTATGACTCTTTTCAGAGGTGAGGGAATGTGCAGTTCGAAGGTTACTCCCGGAACAGCAGCTGCCTTTGGTGGAACATCAGAGTCACTGAGAAATTTTGGAATACCGGCTGCATGCTGTTCAGATGGACCTTCAGGAATACGAATGGATGTTGGCGCAAAGGCTTTTTCGCTCCCGAATGGAACAATGCTGGGTTGTACTTTTGATACTGAGCTTGTCGAGAAGCTTTACCAGATGACCGGCAGGGAACTCAGGAGGTATAGAATTGATGCACTGTTAGGACCGGGACTTAACATTCACAGACATCCATTAAACGGACGAAATTTCGAGTATATTTCAGAAGACCCATTCCTTACAGGAAAAATGGGAGCGGCTATAATAAGAGGCTTAGACGTTGTGGGCAGTACAGGTACTATAAAGCATTTCTGTGGAAATAACCAGGAATATTGTAGAAGAAAAACAAATTCTGTTATCTCTGAGAGAGCTCTTAGAGAGATATACCTGAAGGTGTTTGAAATCGCAATTAAGGAAGGGCATGCAAGAGCTGTCATGACTACATATGGAGCAGTAAACGGATTGTGGACAGCTGGAAGCTATGATTTGAATACAACAATACTTCGTAATGAATGGGGATTTAGAGGTATTGTTATGTCTGACTGGTGGGCAGATGCCAATGTTGAGGGCGAAGAGCCAAATGTATTTTGCCATGCACCGATGGTTATGGCACAGAATGACCTTTTTATGGTATGTGATGATGCGACTGATATTGAGCTTGATGATGTATGGTCAAAGCTTAATTCTGGTGGTATATTTAGATGTGAGCTTCAGAGAAATGCCAAGAACATATTAGAGTTTATTCTGAAATCACCAGCTATGCTTTATGAGATGAATCTTATAGAGCAGGAAGAACTAGATGAGATAAAAGCTCTTGAAGAGGAAGATGAAGTGGTCGGTGATATTGTCTTTTACAAATCGGACAAGAATGGTACAATAACTATTGACGGCTGTGAGTTTGAGAGCGGAAGAAAGGGAAGCTTCCTGTTTGGAATAGATTCGAGCAAGGTTGGGCTTTATGATTTGACAGTTACTGTTCACTCAGATTTAGATGAGCTTGCTCAGCTACCGGTTACAGTATTTTATGATAGTGTAAACAAATTTACGGCAAATTTCAGGGGAACAAATGGGAAGAGTGTTACACAGACTGGGGATATTGGATTAGTCTTCGGACATAATCATTATGTGAAGTTGTATTTAGGCGCAGATGGTATTATTATAGACAGAGTGAAAATTTCATTTAGAGAAGAAGCAGATTTGATTTAGTAATACCAAATACGAATTAGATAGGAGAAGAAGGAACGATTATGCCTGATGGAATGACATTTAAGGAAAATATCCAAAACGAGAAAAACAAATGGAATAACATGAACTGGAAGCAGCGGTTTAGCTATTTTAAGACATATTATATGATTCCACTAATTGTTATTTTGATAATAA
>JAXELM010000023.1:0-9206 GCA_034100525.1 Agathobacter sp. | reverse complement strand
TTTTCCCAAATCGTCTCGGGCGGTTAATGAGAGTTACATCATCTCCACTTTCCCACCATTCTTTGATAAAGGGTGTCTTATCTATATAGAAATAGTTTCCCTCTATTATCTTGTCGAAACTCTGTATTCCAATTGCTACTTCTTTTGCCATATGAAAACCTCCTTGTGCCGGTTCCTAGACAACTATAATAAACTCTCTTTTCAATTCACTCTTTCGCAATTAATATAGCGGATTTTGGAATAATTTACAACAATCCTTAGCTTTGTCCTTCGATGACATATATTCCTTGATTATCTATTAGCCAAAACCAATATTTTTTCATTTTGGGCTAATAAAAAAATCTATGGCTTATGATAACCATAGACTTTTTACCTCTGCTTCATTAATAATTTAATTATTATTTCCACACTCCGGACATCCCGCTGAGCCATCACAAACATTAATGTTGCCACCTTCTACATGCAGATTATATCCCTCAATCAGACATTTAGCCAGCTTAGTTCTGGCACTATTATAGATAGCCTGCGCTGTCGTCCTGGCAATATTCATTCTAACAGCACACTCCTCCTGACTTACATTCTCATAATCAATAAGTCTGATGGTCTCATATTCATCAACCGTCATTACAATGGTCTCATCTATGCATGACTTTTTGTCTGTAAACAGATTAAAATGTCCCGGGTCGTGGCATACTCTTCTTACCTTACTAGGTCTGGCCATAATACTCTCCTGTAGATTCCATACTATTTAAGGAAACCATTTACAATCTGATTTTCTGCCTCTTCCTCACTAAGTCCAAGTGTCATAAGCTTTATAATCTGCTCTCCTGCAATTTTTCCGATTGCTGCTTCATGAACTAATGCAGCATCAATATTGTTTGCCTCAAGCTGTGGAACAGCCAGAATCTTGGCATCTCCCATGATAATAGCATCACACTCTGTATGACCTGTGCATGCAGCATTTCCTGTTATCTTCGAATCAAACTTCTGATATGAGCTGTCTTTGGCAACTGATCTTGATACAACATCTGCCGATGCTCCGTCTCCATTAAGGCTTGTCTCATATATGCTCTCTGCAACCTGGCTGCCATGTGTCATAAGACGTTCTCTTACAACCATAGTTGCACCTGCTGCAAGCTCCGCTTTTGTAGTACGTACAGTCGAATCTACACCCTTAATCTGTACCATCTCCATCTCCATGGAGCTGTTCTCTTCCATGTATACTTCAGTAACCGGATTAAGAATTCTCTTTCCCTGTCCATCGCCTTCACCGTAATGCTTCTCCACGTATTTGATTTTTGCATTCTTGCCCACAAAAAATCTATGAACACCATCATGCTCTGAATCCTGCACTCCGCAGTTATGAATACCACATCCGGCAACAATAACCACATCGCTGTCGTCGCCGATATAAAAGTCATTATATACAGTCTCTTTTAATCCACTCTCACTAAGTACAACAGGTATATGAACGCTCTCGTTCTTTGTTCCCGGCTTAATTCGTATATCTATTCCGCTGACATCTTCTTTTGTAATTATGTCGATATTGGCTGTTGTCTTTCTATCTGCAAGCTTGCTGTTTGCTCTGATGTTGTAAGCGCCTTCCGGTACATCATGCAAATCTGCAATCTCTTCTAATAATCTCTTCTGAATCTCATCTACCATTACTGATTTCCTCCATCAAGCTTATTACAGCCTCTAGCAACATCAGCTGTGCTAAGAAGCTCTGGCATTATCTCATCCTTTGTACCAATCTTAGATACCTGCCCATCAGCAAGTACAACAATCTGATCGGCAATCTCAAGGATTCTTTCCTGATGAGAGATAATGAGTATTGAACCATTTGTAGCCTTTCTCATATTCTCAAATACCCGAATAAGGTTCTGGAAACTCCACAAATCAATTCCAGCCTCAGGCTCGTCGAATATAGACATCTTAGTACCTCTTGCAAGTACTGTTGCGATTTCGATACGCTTTAACTCTCCTCCTGACAAAGAACCATTCACCTCACGGTTAATATAATCTCTTGCACAGAGACCTACTTCTGAAAGATACTCGCACGCCTCTCCTGCACTAAGCTCTTTTTGTGCTGCAAGTCTGAGTAAATCAAGTACTGTTATTCCTTTAAATTTAACAGGTTGCTGAAATGCAAAGCTAATTCCAAGCTTGGCTCTGTCTGTAATGCTCATATCTGTAATATCAGTACCATCAAAGATAATCTGACCGCTTATTGGCTTCTCGATTCCTGCAATAAGCTTTGCGAGTGTAGATTTTCCTCCACCATTAGGACCTGTGATAACTACAAACTTTCCATCATCTATCGTAAGACTTAGGTTCTTAATGATATCCTTCTGACCCTTTTCGTCAGAAACATCAAAACATAAATCCTTTATCTCTAACATCTTATTCTCCTTTGGTTCTTAAATGATTCATATCATTTGAATTTATGGCATATGCCACAAAAGCATTATATAGTCTGTCCAAAACGTAGTCAATATATGGTAATGTATATATTTAAATACAAAAAACCAACCACATTTACTATGTAGCCGGCTTGATATTTGTATTGTATTTTTTATTTTTATCCGTTTTTTTGCTTCCACTCTGCAAGTGTTCCATCACAAATCGCAGTCATCATCCTCTTTTTCACACCTGGTGCGTGCCAATTTATCTCTGATAATAATTCCCTGACATAAGTCCTTTCTGACTGATGGTCAAACGGACATGGATTAACCGCAACCGGAAGCTCGTATTTATTTCTAAATCCAACTGCTTCTGCCTGTGTAACAAACACAAATGGTCTTATCAGCTTAATACCGATATCCTCCAAATCAGTGACAGGATAAAAAGTAGAAAATCGCCCCTCATAAATCATCGAAAGCATCATAGTCTCAACCACATCATCCATATTATGTGCATATGCAATCTTATTACAGCCAAGTGCTTTTGCTTTGTCACAGAGAGCACCCTTTCGAAGCCTTGCACACAGCGAACAGCCTTCCTCTGATATCGCTTCTGATATATTGGTTTTAATAATTTGATACTCCACCTGAAGCTTATCACAAAGTGCTTTTATTTGTGACAAATCAAAGCCTTTATAACCCAAGTCAACAGTTATTGCCACAAGCTCAAAATGCTTCGGATAAAAGCTTCGGATTCCTGCAAGCGCATATAGCAGTCCGAGCGAATCCTTGCCACCTGATATTCCAAGTGCGATTTTGTCACCTTCTTCTATCATGCTATATGCTTCAATCGCCTGCCTTACTTTACTGTATAGCTGTTGTAGCTTCATTTTTCTTCCTCGCATTCAATAACGCCTTGGCGTTATTGCTGCGGAATGTGCGTCAGCTTTGCTGACATCTTCTTCTGCGCATTCCTGCAATCCGCCGGAGGCTTTTATCTCAGCCCCGGGATTGCACCCTCCACTGAGACAAATATGTTTCTACTCGCCACTTATAGAAGCGGAAGTCTTCCCAACTGAGATAAACCAAAGTCCTGCAACCATCATAATAAGTCCGACAACACCTGCTGCAATAATTGCACCATCACTTACTTTTTCCAAATCAACAAATGATGTCTCACTCAAAAATACCGCTATCGAGTTACAAATAAAATGTATCAATGACGATGCAAAAATACTGTTTGTCTTATAAACTGTATATGCAAGAATAAGTCCCATTAAAAATGCATAACAGCCCTGATACAGATTCATATGATAAATTCCAAATAACAATGCTGTTATCACAATAAATACAACAGGCTTTGTTTTCTCCCGGAGTGACGAAAACAGATATCCTCTAAACAGTGCCTCCTCTGAAATAGCCGGCACAACTCCAATTATCAGCCATATTACCCAGATACTTTCTGATGACATAAGCATCGAAAACGAATTACTGTACTGCTCCATGCTGCTCTCTGCCATATTTGCGATTGGCATGCATGCAATATTACATACTATAAATCCACCAACTGCTATAAGGATTATCGCCGGAAGATTCTTAAGTCCAAATGAATTCAGCGAGAATGTCTTTTTATAATCCACTTTGCCATACCATGCTGCAAGAATCGGAACTCCAACTATAATAATATGGCTGATTCCAACACCAATCAGAAGTAATTTCATCTGTATTGCACTTCCGATGTACAGAAACAATACCGCTGTAACCATTAGTATAAGAATTGCATCTCCTATTGTTGGGACCGTCCCCTTGGTACGCTCTGTTCTTCTTTCAAATAAAGAACCAAAATTCTCTCCAAAAAGTATTCTCTCACTTGTATATAATTTTCCAAGTACAGTAATTGCAATTGCGGCATATGCTATGTTCGATACAAGCACCAGTATAATAGCAAGTGTGTTGTATTCAAATGCCAGTACACTCTTGATAAGCAATACTATGTTGAGCACAGGCACAATTGAAAGCTCTACCGTAAGATGAACGTCTAAATATCCGGCATATGCAATAAGCATAATTACAACCATTATTGGTGATATATAACTAGATGCCTCTTTTGTGCTTTTTGCAAAACTACAAATACACATAATAGCAGCACCAAGGAAAAGTGCAAACGCAATAGTTGAAATAATCACAACCAAAAGGGCTGGCACGAACATTCCAAGATTAAAGTTCATCTTCCCCGCCATGCCTGAAACCATAAACATATATGCAGCTAAAATACCTACGGAAAGCAGATACAAAAATGCTGACAAAACTCCGGCAGCAGATACTGCAAGATATTTTCCACAGATAAGCTCGTGTCCGCTTATCGGAAATGACATAAGAGTTTCCTGAGTACCTCTCTCTTTTTCACCCGATGTCGCATCAATTGCGGGTGTCATTACTCCAATAAATACACCCATGATTAATAACAATGGAACTATCATTCCAAGAATTGAACCCATGGACTGCTCACCTGATGCAAGATTCTCAAGCTCAATCCTGATTGGATTCATAAATTTGTCCGCTTCAAGGTCAGCCTCCTCAAAAAGTGTCAGCGAAATATCATCTTTATACTTTTCAAGCTTCTCGCTCAAGTAATCAGATGCATAAGACGAATCAGTATCCGATGAATTATAAGATATCATGTATGTATCATCCTCACATGATAAATAAGCGTTGATACTTCCCTCTGAGAGTGCTTCTGAATAATCATCACACTCCTTAAACTTAAATCTAACACCCTCCTCGTCTTCAGATGGCTGTTTTATAAAATCAACAGCCTCTTTGTCAACACTACTGTCTAGTCCAACTACATATTCTTTGGTCTCATATCCACTCTGGACATTCATCATAACCATTGACACACCAATTATAAGAAGTGGATAAATGAGAAGCGGTAGCGCAAACATAACAAATATTGTTTTCTTATCCCGTACTAATTCTCTTATTTCTTTCTTGAAAATAGCTAATATTTTATTCCATCTCATTTTCATATCCATCCTCTCTTATAAGTGTAAGAAACGCATCTCTAAGCGAAGGTGTATTTGTCTTCTCACACAGATTCTTCGGTGAATCAACCGCAATAATATGACCTGCGTTGATAAGCACAACCTTATCACATAAAGTCTCCGCCTCTTCGAGATAATGTGTGGAATAAATAATTGTCTTCCCTTTTTTCTTCTCAGCTTTCATAAAATCTACAATCGCTGCCGCTGACATGATATCAAGCCCAAGAGTCGGCTCATCCAAAATATATAAATCAGGATTTGCAAAAAGACATCTAGCAATCGAAACTCTCTGTGTCTGTCCTGTTGAAAGTGCTTTTACTCTGTTGTCTGCAAAGCTCTCCATCCCCAATGTCTTTATAACATTCTCAATACGCTCCTTCGTTTCTTCCTTGTCTATATCATACAGCTCACCAAGCATAAACAGAAATTCCCGGACTGAGAACTTCTCATACAGCTTCGTATTATTAGATAGATATCCCATTTTTGCTTTAATGTCTTCTGTTTTTGTAAGCTCTACTCCCTCAGGTGTGATATGCTTTACAGTTCCGGATGTAGGTTCCATAAGAGTTCCTAACATTCGAAGAAGTGTTGTCTTTCCGGCTCCATTTGGCCCGAGAATCCCCAATGTTTCTCCATCCTTTGCCTCTATAGATATTCCATCTACAGCTCTAAAAGTAGTCTTTACATTTTTCTTTTTAACTTTTTCTGTTTTGGTAAATTCTTTTACCAGGTCTGTTGCTATTACCATACTGTCTCCCTTTTCCAAAAAAATACAGCCGGCGAGTTGCGCTGACTGTATCTAAATATATATTATTCTGATTCAGATAATACTTCTTCCATAGTATCATTAAATCTTTTTCTAAGTTCCATCAATTTAATAAAATCTTCTGCGCCGTATTTTGTAATTGCATTTTCAAAGAAAACTGCAATCTTCTCTTCCTGATTCTTGAGAGCATCGCGACCAATCTCACTTAACGTGATAAATGTACCTGGTCTGTCTGAAGCATCATGTGTCCAATAAACAAAGCCTCTGTTCTGCATTCTCTGGACAATCTTCGAAACCTTCGCCATTGGCATATCAAGTTCTTCACTGATTTCTTTTAGATAAATACGGTCATCACCTAATCCCATTCTTCTTTGTAATAGCAAAAGAGCAATATAATCATATGTAGATATCTCTGAAAACAATTTGGAAAAGTGTTCTTCTCCAGTAACAAATTGCATTTTTAACCAGTCATTTCCCATTTCGATAAGTTGTTCTCTTGTTATTTCCTTCATTCTCTACCTCGCCTCCTATTATCTTCACTATTATAGTTTAAACAATTAAAGCGATTAGAACAAGACAAATTTTATTAATATTTCATTAAAAAAGTTATTTTAAACTAAAAAATGTAAATTTTACAAAAAATACCAATTAATGATGGAATAAACGGATGCCTGTAAAGCTCATAACTATGCCATATTTGTTACATGTATCAATTACATGGTCATCTCTTACAGAGCCACCTGGCTGTGCTACATACTTAACACCACTCTTGCGTGCTCTTTCGATGTTATCACCAAATGGGAAGAATGCATCTGAACCAAGTGCAACATCTGTATTCTTGTCAAGCCATGCTCTCTTCTCCTCTGCTGTAAATACTTCTGGTTTTACTTTGAAGAACTTCTGCCACTCACCCTCTGCGAGCACATCCATGTAATCTTCTCCCATATAAAGGTCAATTGTGTTGTCTCTGTCTGCACGCTTGATTCCATCAACAAACTGAAGTCCAAGTACCTGTGGAGACTGACGAAGCCACCAGTTATCAGCCTTTGAGCCTGCAAGTCTTGTACAGTGAATACGTGACTGCTGTCCAGCTCCGATTCCGATTGCCTGTCCACCTTTTACATAGCATACTGAGTTAGACTGAGTATATTTAAGCGTAATCATTGCAATTGCCAGATCAATCTTGGCCTGCTCTGTGAGTTCCTTATTCTCTGTAACGATATTATCAAAGAAGTTATCATCAATCTTAAGCTCGTTTCTTCCCTGCTCGAAAGTGATTCCAAATACGTCTTTACGCTCAATTGGAGCTGGCTCATAATCTGGATCAATCTCGATTACACAGTAGTTACCATTCTTCTTTGATTTTAAGATTTCAAGTGCCTCGTCTGTATATCCTGGAGCAATAACACCATCTGAAACCTCTCTCTTGATTACAAGTGCTGTACTCTTATCACATACATCTGAAAGTGAAATAAAGTCTCCAAATGAAGACATTCTATCTGCGCCTCTTGCTCTGATATATGCATTTGCAAGTGGAGTAAACTCGATATCCATATCATTTACCCAGTAAATCTGTTTCTCCACATCAGAAAGAGGAAGTCCTACTGCTGCACCGGCTGGTGAAACATGCTTAAATGAAGTAGCTGCCGGAAGACCAGTTGCTTTCTTAAGCTCTTTTACAAGCTGCCATCCATTAAATGCATCAAGGAAGTTAATGTATCCTGCTCTTCCGCTTAAGATTTTGACCGGAAGCTCGCCCTCCTGCATGTAAATTCTTGCCGGTTTCTGATTTGGATTACATCCATACTTTAATTCGTATTCCTGCATAATATTTCTCCTATCTTTGTACTTATATATAAATATGTGACAATCACTATATAACATTATAACTTCTAATGTAAAAATTGTCTCACATTTTTTACTTTTTGTAACTATTAAAATAAATCTAGCATGTTGTCCAGATATATTTTTTCTCGTACATGTATATGATACTCAGGCTTTGTCATATAGTAAAGTAAAAATTCAAGAATCAAAGCACTACCAAGTCCTCTGCCCTCTATTTTAAAATTTGAAAAGCCCATTGGCAAGTATTCATTTATAATATCCTGGATTCCGATAAATCCTGGATTTGTCATTGCATCTGAAAATCGATATCCTTTATTTGCATCAGGTGCTGTACAGTAATGCTCTGGGCAGTTTTCCCCAAGATTTTTGCGACTGACAGCTTCATAGCAGCGTTTCCTGTCCTTACACCCAAACCAACAGCATTCGTTGCACAGAAATTCCACTTTATCTTTCTGTGATTCTGACAACGTATTCAATTTATCAAAGACCTTGTTTAAGCGAAAATCCGGTACTACATAAAGAAACTCGTCCCTCTTTACCTCATTCAGAAACTGCCAAAAATCCGTCAGAACCTTGGTAGTAGTGGAAACAAAATATAGTCCCGGATAATTTTTCTGCAAATAGTCTAACAGCAAATCTGAATAAACAATGACGCCATTTTGAACGCCTTTGCTTTTCTCAAACAAACTGCAAAGTGCATTACATCTCCTGTCTGATAAATGTTCCTCTCTGATTAATGAATTACTAAATGTAAGTCGTGCCGATATTCCATATTCCTGCATCAACGCCAAGACTTCCTGCGGTTCATTATCTCCAAACCCTGCACGGCCTCCGCCCCATATACAGTCGGCCGGTGCACCATATATAGAGCCTATTTCGCACCAATCATAAAAGTATTCCCTGTGCTCACGAAACAATGGCAAAAACTCGCGGTACAATTCATAAAACTCAAACAAACCTGGAAGGTGGTAATATGCTGTGTCTTTTTTTGTCATCTTATTATCTATCATTGTATATCTGTCACCTGATATCCCTGATTGGCAACAGTCTGCATAAGAACATCGTCTGAAACACTTTTTTCAAGCGTTACAACAGCGATTCCGGTCTTGTGACTTACCGAAGCCTCCGTTACACCATCAAGTGCTTCTA
>JAXELM010000107.1:0-4592 GCA_034100525.1 Agathobacter sp. | reverse complement strand
AGCCGTCAGGACTGTAGATGGCACTTTTACCATTCATGTTGCCAACACATATGTGATTACAGATTCAGCCAATGCACCTAGTGATTTTGAAAACATCGATTTTATTCATGGATATGGGCTTAAGAATGTAAAAGACTCAGCGGCGGCATGTGGTGGTTTCTGCGTAATACAACATGAAAATGATGTATATTCTGCCACCGTTATTATTCCGATTCTGAGTCCTGATAGTTAATGGGCAGGCTTACCCATTGTCTTATCTCGTTTTAACTTTTCGCGCAACAAGTTTACCCTCATCCATCTCATAAACCTCATCACACAAAGCCTCTATATCTGCGGAATTATGACTAGCCATAATAATAAGTTTTCCGTCCTCTTTTTCTTTCAGAAAAAAATCACGCATCTCCTTAACTCCATTTTTATCCAATCCATTCATAGGTTCATCTAATATCAGTATTTTCTGATTTTCCATCGTAGCTTGCGCAATTGCCAATCTTTGTTTCATTCCTAACGAATATTTACATACCTTTTTACGGGACCTAGGATCCAACCCAACCATTCTCATTACGTTTTCAATTTTTTTACGATCAAACTTGTTATTAATTCTATATAATAATTCCAGATTCTTATATCCACTAAGGTTTCGTATGTATCCAGGTTCTTCTATTATCACACCAGCATTATTTAAAATGGTCATATCCTTTCCCATGATTTTCCCATTTATAAGGATTCTACCTTCATCTGTATTATACAAACCACATATACATTTAAATAATACTGTTTTACCAGAACCATTATATCCCACTATACCGTATATCTTCCCACTCGTACAATGTAGAGATACATCACTTAATACTTCATTCTTCTTAAATCTTTTAGTAATATGTTCTATGTCAATTGTCCAATTTTCCATCTTAATCCTCTTTATAAAACTCAAAATTTACTTTTTTGCTTTTAAAAATTATACAAGCAATACATACCACGTTCCCAATTCCTAAGAAAGTGAAAATATAACTAATAGGAGGCAATGTATACACTCCAAGATACATATTATCTATTCGCGTAATATACAACCAGCTGATTGGTGAAAAATATCCAAGTGCTTTACCAAATATCGGAACTGCATCTACGGTTATATACGCCATTGCTGTCATTGCTATCACTATCACTATCGCCGCAACTCTTGAAAAATATAAACTAATAACATACATAAGTAATCCAACAAAAGCAATTATAAGACTTCCTATCGCAAACATTTGAAGCATTGCTGTCAATGGTGAAGATTTGTTCATAATATCATATGATATATCCATATATATTTGTACATTCTTTGTATTATTAGTTGCTCCTATTGTATGTAATAATTTTCCCCATGTTGTTGTAAAATCAATATGCCCCATCAGACAGACTACGCTAAAAATAAAACTTGTACTCATATACATTATCGATTCCAGTATTATTGCCAAAATATTTGCAATAGAATATCGAATTCTTCCGTATCTCATTATCCTATATAAATTATGATACTGCATAAATGGAGCATCTGAGAAATAATATATTATCATAAACATATTCATCAATATCACATATGATGATGAAAAATAGAATGGTAACACCCATGGCGCACATGGATAATTATATGCCTTTGAACAATCAACCACGCCTTGCATATATATCCGAACAACAAAGAATTGAAGGATAAGTAGAACCAGCGTCTTTGAGCTAAAAACTTTTCCCTTAAATTGCATTTTTACAATCTCCATTTTAATTTATATATTATGATTTCTGTTGTTGCAATAACGCATATAATGGTAAATAAAAGTCCTCGTATTTTTTCCAACAAATCATTATTGGGATAATCTATTCTGAACCAGGCTAAATCAAATATACTAATATTAATTTTCTCCAACTCAGTTGATAATTCCAATATCAATTCATATACCAAAGCCGGCATCGCCAATACAAACATTTTGTTGGTTATGAACAAAGAAGTTAACATTGCAAATAAAGTCAACACTCCAATCATAACTCCAATTGATATTCCCCACAAAACAAACCATAGTAATATGAACTTATTATTGTATAAAAAATTATATTGTACATATACTTGTTCAAAACAACCTGTATCTGTAATTGGCATAAATATTAAATTAGAAAGAATAAATAACATAACGCCTGATATCATTGTTATGACAGATGTTATAAACGTCACAATACTTTTAGATACAACATATCCTTTCAGCTCGCCCCTCATTATCTGATATCTTATATATCCAGTCTCTAAATCATCAACTAAGGTCCCCGTATATACTGTGGCACAAATCACATAGACCACTATCATGTATTTGGATATCGCAACTGTTTGAAATGCTGCAAGAATAGATTTGCAGTCACTTCTTTTGTCTCCAATTCCCATATTCATTACTATTGCTATAATAATTGCTGCAATATATATTTTATAACTAGAAAAAACTCTGATTAAATCAGACTTCAAATATCTTTTCACAAAGTTATCTCCTTGCCACTTTCTGCATCTATTAATATGTACTCTTTATCTGAATCACTTCCATTTTTTTTGATTTCAAACAGCCATGATATTTTTACATCGTATTTCCCTTTTTCATTTAACTTCGGAACAAAATATAATTTTGCCCTTTCAACGACAAATTTTGCATCTGATAATATCTCACCATATTTATTCGCAACAGTTTCAACACAGATGTCAAAATTGATAAGTTCAATTAATCTATTTTCTTTTTTAAAAGTATATAAATTATTAACTCTAATACTTTCAATACCCTTTGCAGATATTACACCTTCTACAGGCATCATTTTCGGGTCAGTATCTTCCATAAAATATTCATTTCCGAAATAAATCGGAAGCCCCTGCTCTTTTTGATTTATATACATCACATAGCAATTGTCATTAACAGTCCATTCACTATGAACGTCTAATTGTTTCCCAACTTTTTCTTCATGTTTTTCTTGCTTTCGCATTGTTTCATAATCTAATAAAAAATATGTATACTCATAATCGTTTAGTTTATACCCATATTTTTTCAATTGTTCAAGTACACGATTAAGTGAATCATCTGAACTTTCAAAATTGAATTCTCCACATTTATCATACTTATCCATATTTGACGGATTAAATGAATATGATATTTTGTTAGTGAAATCTGTACTCCATCCCATATTTCCATCTGTAGCATTTATTTCACTTCCATCAGAAAAGCTTCTGTAATCATATACCACATCACTTCCATCAGGCGCAGTAGTATCCATACTTTCTTTTTGTACTATTTTTTTCCCCTTAGAAAATTCGTCAATTATTTTTTTTTGATCTGGTTTTTGCTTTGAAGCAGTACATTCATATAAAGCATTTATATCTATTCCAGCAGGCAATTCTATTTTATCAATATTGAATGTTATACCATTGATTTCTTTTTTATAGTTTTTCGGAATTTCAAATGTGCTTTTTCCACTTTCATTAACATTTATAGTATTTCGACTCTTATGTTGCGTTCTTTCATTATTTTTTTGTGCGCACCCCATAAAAAATGAGGTTGCGCACAAAATTACAGATGTGACTATTAACACTTTTTTTTTCATATCAAATCACCTTATTCTATGGACAATAATACCCTACTACATTAATTCGAGGACCTTCAGTACTTGCCTTCATAAAGTAATACTCTTTCTTGGGAGCAACTACATTGTATTCTCTCTTTAAAGTTCTTCCTATATTAACTGAACATAATTGCGTCAATTGAGGTGTTCTTATATTTTGATTATATAAATTGATAGATTCTACCATAACATATGCCCTATCGTTATTACTACTGCTAACATTTGTTGCTCTATAATATGCATAATTATCCTTATCTGCTGTTTTTGTTTCTCTCTTTGATAAAGGATCTTGACTTCCGTTTCCTCCTACTGTAACATTAAATTTTATATTTCCTGCATATGCATTGCTCACTCCTAGAATTAGAAAAGTTGCTACAATTAATGAATAAATTATTTTTTTCATTGCTCTTTCTCCTTTTACTATTAATTTTTTCTCCTTCGTTGCTGCATATTTTGGGAGTCACAAATTCTTTTAGATTATCTGGTTCGTTTGGCTGATAATACGATCCCCTTCAAAACTCCGATACGCTTGGTGCAAGCATTACTGCCAATTTACACATTAGATTTCTCCCTTGTGTTTTTGTTTTCTTGTATTCTTTCAAAATTTTGTACCTCCTCATTTGTATTTGCCTTGTTAATTAACAATTGTTATTTTACAAGAATATTTTTTTTATAACGAAAATTTAACCCAATGGTCAAAAATATGGAGTGAACGGTCAATTTGACCGTTCGCTCCATATTTTCGACCATTTATCCATAAATATTTTTTATCAATGCCATTCAGTTAAGCATCATTTCAATGGTTTTCTGTCATAGAGAGCCACTGTTTTTTATGCCTAAAAACTTTAAAAATATTACAAAAAACAGTTGACAAGTAAGCCAATATATGTTGCGCGAGCCTTGATTATAAACATATTTCAAGGAGGCTCGTTATGGCTGATTTTTTCTTATCTAATTTAAAATCT
>JAXELM010000096.1:0-3680 GCA_034100525.1 Agathobacter sp. | reverse complement strand
GACATCTGTGTGTCCTCTTGCGAAAGTAATGCGAAGAGAGCTTAGAAAGAGACGAATAAAGAAACTAAAAGTAGTCTATTCGAAGGAAGAAGCTATTCTTCCGATAGAGAATGAAGATATGTTTGAAGAAATGGAGACGTCAGGTAAGCGTTCGATTCCAGGCTCAAATGCATTTGTTCCGTCTGTTGCCGGATTAATAATAGCAGGTGAGGTGATAAAAGATCTTACAAAAAAGGCAACGGCGGTATATAGAATAGAGAGTATGAAGAACATATAACGGGATATACATTAATTTATTGAGAAGAGTCGTGTTTACGATTCTTCTTTTTTACGCATAAAATTCTATCAAAATTGTTACTTTTATTGTATAGGTATTTAGCTTTTGATATAATAACAAACATTCTGCGTTATATTAATGCAAATAAAATTTGGGAGAAAGCTATGAAAAGAAAGAAACAATTTTTGGCACTTACTTTAGCAGCGGCTATGCTTTTTACATCAGTGCCACAGACTGCGAATGTAGTATATGCGACAGATAATAGTATTGCTACAGATGCAAATGCAACAGAGACTACAGAAACAACAGATGATGTGATTGAAGATCATACACTTGAAGATGTGCAGCCAGTAGGAAATACTTATGTGAAAACATCGGTTTCAAAGAATGAATATCAGAGAAAAGGAACAGCTGTTACATTAACAGCAAAAGCAGAAGCGATATCCTCTACAAGTGAAATTACAGGTTATACTAGTATTTCTTATCAGTGGTATAAGGCAACATCTGATAATGGTTCTTCGTATGAGGAGATATCAAATGCTAAGGCGAAGACATATTCTTATACTACTGGTCTTTATAATAGTTCTAATGGCTACACAGATAAATTTAAGTGTATCATTACAGTAACCAAAGGTGGAGTAACTGAAACATGTAATTACTATGTAAAAGTAACAAATAAAACTTGTACACTTTCAAGTGTTAGTAGTACAGATGTATATTTATTGCCTGGTGAGACAGCTACTCTTCAGGCTAGAACAGCTATAAATGATGATGTACCAGACAAGACAGTAACAGTTACATGGTCACATGTGGTATCTGGAAATGAAACAACTATTTCTACCGGAAGTAATACTTTGGAAGTAGAATATCCTGCTAATGCCAGTTCATATAAGACATACTATTATAATGTTACAAATGCGTATGGATATGAGGCGTATATTAGTTTTTATGTTTATAAATATACAATGATTGACTCATTATCATATACATCAAATTATTCTGTGATTGCTGGTAATGAGGTTTCAGTAAACGTTAGTGCAAGACTTAACAATAGCAAGCCAAATGCCAGAGTTGCCTCATATCAGTGGTATACAGTTAATGAAGAGACAGATGAGAAAACTGCTATTAACGGTGCTACAGAATCTATTTATACATTTACACCGGAAGAAGATACAAAATTGCAATGTGTAGTTACTGGAGCTGATGGTGAAAGTAAAACAGCAACTATTTATGTGGATATATTTGCTGGTTTGGTTTTGGATTCACCAAATAGAACCTATACATATATTCGATATGGAGAAAGAGCTACTCTCACGGTAAATGCAACATCGCCTTTTGCAGATGCTTCATATACATATCAATGGTATATGGGGGATGCTAAATTAGATGGTGAAACAAATAGCACATTTGTATCTGATAGAGCAAATTATTCGACTTCGACATATAAATGTGAAGTCACTATGGTGTGGAATGGACGTAGATGTAAGGAGTATTTAACATTTTATGTAAGAGCAGCAGATGATTATTATTTTACCCCAAATTGTGAAGATTATGTTGCATGTGGTACAACATATAATCTTAATCCAACAGTAATAAGTGGAAACTTGTCAGTATTTTGGGAAGATGAAAGTGGAAATGTAGTTTCAAGAGAGTCATCATTTACTCCTGGTACACCAGGTGCGTACACTATAAAATATCAGTACAATAATGGTTCAATTTATACATATGATACAATATATGCATATGAGTTTAAGGGTGATTTAACCGAAGGTAATGCTGTTTCATATGCTGTGCCACAGGATCAGATTGCAGGATATAAATTTACAGCAACAAAGACAGGAAAATATTCTTTCTATTCTACTGGTGAAAATGATTCATATGGTATACTTATAAATTCTAAAGGATACTGCTTGAAAACTAATGATGATGGTGGTGTAAACAGTAACTTTAAAGTGGAATATAATTTAGTAGAAGGTCAGATTTACTACATCCTTGTAAGAGGATGCTCTTATAGATCAGTTACTGGAACTGTAACTGTTGAGTTTTCGGATACATGCTCGCATGCATATACTGAGTTGAAAAACGCAGTTGCGGCTACATGTTCAAATGATGGATATACAGGAGATACATGCTGTAGATTCTGTAAGGCTAAAGTGCAGGAAGGAACAACTATTCCTCATACAGGACATAATCTTTCAACAGTAAATGCACTAAATGCAACATGTACAACAACTGGATACACGGGAGATAAGGTATGTACGACATGTGGAGTAACAGTTGAAGAGGGAACAGTGATTCCAGCCAAGGGGCATACGACAAGAATAGAAAATGCTATTGAACCAACATGTACATCAACCGGATATACAGGAGATAAAGTATGTACGACATGCCGAGTAACAGTTGAAGCAGGAACAGTGATTCCAGCCAAAGGACATATGACTGCAGTAGTTAATCAAAAACCTGCATCATTTAATAATGCAGGATACACAGGGGACAAAGTTTGTACAACATGTGGTCAGGTAGTTGAACAAGGCGTCAGCATCGCACAGATTAAAACTGTTTCTGTGAAGAAGAAAAATGTAACATATACAGGAAAATATGTTAAATCAGGTATTGTTGTAAGAGATGCAGCAGGAAATGTTATTGCAGCTAACAATTATACGGTTACATACAGCAAGGACCTTAAATCTATCGGAACAAAGAAAGTAAAGGTTACATTCCACGGTGCATATACTGGAAGTAAAACAGTTAGCTATAATGTCGTTCCGAAGAACGTTTCTAGTGTTAAAGTAACTGCTAAAACAAAATCTCTTAAAGTAAGCTGGAAGAAACAAACAAAGCAGACTAGTGGATATGAGATTTATTATGCTACAAATAAGCAATTTAAGTCTGCAAAGAAAATTGACATTACAAAGACCAAGACAACTAGTAGGATAATTAAGTCGCTTAAGAAGGGTAATACATACTATGTAAGAATACGTTCATACAAGAAGGTTGGAAAGAAAAAATACTATTCTTCATGGTCTAAGACCCGGAGTGTCAAAATAAAAAAATAATACAAGATATGACCTGCCGTTTGTGCAGGTCATTTTTCTATGGAAATATAGTATATGATGTGTTATAATCTCACATAGTAAACAAAAGCTGATTGGAGAAAAATATGCATAGTAATGAATCCGCAGAGAATTATTTAGAGACTATACTCATGTTGAGCAAAAAGCTTCCAGTTGTAAGGTCGGTGGATATAGCAAATGAATTGGGTTACAAGAAGTCTAGTGTCAGTATTGCAATGAAGAATCTGAGAGAGAAGAATCATATTGTTGTAAGTGATGCTGGTTTTATTACATTGACTAAATCTGGACAGGAGATTGCTGAGATGATATATGAAAGACATGAAGTGCTT
>JAXELM010000052.1:0-5192 GCA_034100525.1 Agathobacter sp. | reverse complement strand
GTGGAACGTAAATGGTTCTTACATGGCTATCGAGGGTATTACTTCTCCAGACGGAAGAGTACTTGGAAAGATGGCTCACTCAGAGCGTCGTGGTGATTCAGTTGCAATCAACATTTATGGCGAGCAGGATATGAAGATATTTGAAAGTGGCGTTAAGTATTTCAAATAATGCAGTGGGGACGGAGAAAAGTGACCTTTTCTCCGTCCCTTTTGGTGTGTTACTCGATTATTTTATTGCAGAACTAATTGCGGTTTTAGAAATACCTGTGAGTCTGCTAAGCTGGCGTATAGAAATGCCGGCTTGTGACAATGATTTCAAAAATTTATTTCTTGTTTGAAAATCTAAATGTTGAAAATCTGATGGGGATTTACAGGCTGTTTTTGCCTGAATTATTTTTAGAGCAACTTCATCAGGAAGTCTTGATGAAGAAAAATATTCTAAGCATCTTTCGCCAGAACTTGTATTTAAATAATTCATACATTCTAAATGATTGGAAAAAAGATTAAGAATTTTTTCAATATCAATAAACGAATTATCTCTAAATTCATAATCGTGGTAACTACTCCAAGGATATGTGCCGAGAGAAGTTTCAAGTCCTGCATTAATAGGATTTTGGTGAACATACCTAAAGACAGTCTGAAAATATCTCATATCATTTACTGGTTCACTTTTGTATCTGTCTTGAAACAAATTACCTATTCTTTGGTATTTTTTGTTGTACCATCTAACGAATTTGACTTCTATTTTTTTCATTATAATATCAAGTTCAATGTCTGAATGTTCTATTAACAGATGTATATGGTTATCCATTAAACAATAAGCATATAGCTTAAAATTACAAATGTTTTTATAGAATTTCAACACACTGATAAATTGTAAATAGTCATAGTTGTCTTCAAATATTATTTGTTGATTTATTCCACGCAAAATAACATGGTATATCGAAAGACAACTTTTTTGTCTTGCTTTTCGTGGCATAATTTCTCCTTTTATAAGTGGGGAAAACAAGAAAAAATAGGATTCATTCACTAGTGAAATATATTTGTAGAAAAAAGATAAAAAAATAAATATATTCTTACTCATTATATTAAAGTAAATTTATAAAAACAAGTGCATAAAGAAAATATAACACTAGGGACAATAAAAAAGTCAGAAAACACCGTCCCCATTGACCTGCATCATGCCACGACAATAATACATTGTTTGACAGACTTACTGGTTCTAGAACAGATGCAAGTGAAGAAGATATCATCAAGATGAACAATCTTGCCGCTGCATATTATATGACAGCACAGGGTGTACCGTTTATGCAGGCAGGAGAAGAGATGCTTCGTACAAAAGTAAATGAAGATGGTACATTTAATTCAAATACATACAATGCTGGTGATGAGATTAACAGCCTTAAATGGAATACATTGTCAGAACAGAAATATGCAGATGTATTTGAGTATTACAAGGGACTTATCTCATTTAGAAAAGAGCATGCAGCACTTAGACTTTCAACTTCCCAGGAAGTACAGGAGAATGTCACAAAGGTAGAAGACTTAGGGGATAATGTAGTTGGGTTTAATATAAAGGGCGGACAAAAAGGAGAGAGCATAGATGGTGGAGAAGTGACAATAGACGGAATATCAGCACTTGTTCTTGTAAAACAGTCAAATTCAAATATTGTAAAGATAATTGTTGGAGTTGTCGTTGCAGTAGTAGTGATTACGATTGTTGTAGTAGTGATTGTTATGTCTAGAAAAAAGAAAAATAAATAATCATTATTTTATATTAAAAGGGATATGTTCGGTGAGAACATATCCCTGATTTTTTTACTTTAAATGCGATAGAGCATATATTTGTTTTCGCAGAGCAATTATTTGAATAGTGAATTATAGCGAAATAAATTCAGGCTTACGCTCCTTAAATACAGTATAGTATTTAAACCCAGCATTTTTAAGTATATCTGGTACTTTGTCAAAATCAAAGGCTATATGTTCTGGCTTATGCCCGTCGGCCCCAATTGTGATTATTTCACCGCCTAATTCTTTGTAGCGGCGAAGGATTTCCTCTGTAGGGTTAGGGTGGTTAAGACCATATTTAAAACCTGCAGTATTGATTTCAATACCTTTACCGTGCCGGATTAACTGTCGAAGAATTTCATCAATTATATCTGCATATTTTTCGTAGCTGTAATATTTATTTTTGTTTGGACCATATCTTACGACATAATCGAGATGACCATACACATCATAGTCGGCATCAGTGGTAATGTTCTCAAGTATTGATTTAAAATACTCAAGATATGCCTCATCTTCAGTCTTTCCCTCATAGTAGTTAGGATAATATGGGTCAATTCCATGAACGACGTGGGAAGAACCGATGACGAAATCAAATGGATACTTCTGTATGATTTTATTGTTTTTCTCGACGACATGCGGTTGAAGTCCTATCTCTATGCCAAAATTTATAGGCAGAACGGATTTGTATTTATCCTGCAAAAAAATTATTTCTTTGTAATAAGAATCAACATCTAAGTCAAACATTCCAGGGTGTTCTTTGTAATCGTAGTCAAGGTGATCTGTAAAGCAGATTCCATTTAAACCTTTTTCGATAGATGCTTTAATCATATCTTCGGGAGCTGTATCGCTGTCCCCGGAAAAGTGGCAGTGCATATGTGTATCCCACAGCATATTTAGTCCTCCATATAGTAATTTTTTATGTATTTTTAATGAAAATTGTATCAAAACAAAAACATTTAGTCAAAAGTTTAACAAACGAGTATAAAAACACTTGAACTTTGGGAGATTATTAGTTAAAATAGAAATCAGCTTAGGGTCATTAAGACCTTACAATATTTTACAATTTCTAGGAGGAATTAAAATGGCAGTTAGAGTAGCAATCAACGGATTTGGTCGTATTGGACGTCTTGCTTTCAGACAGATGTTCGGAGCAGAGGGATACGAAGTAGTAGCAATCAATGATCTTACAAGCCCAAAGATGTTAGCACACTTATTAAAGTATGATTCATCACAGGGTAAGTATGCATTAGCAGATACAGTTTCTGCATCAGAAGATTCTATCACAGTTGATGGACAGACAATTAAGATTTATGCATTCCCAGATGCAAACAATTGCCCATGGGGAGAGCTTAAGGTAGACGTAGTTCTTGAGTGTTCAGGATTCTACACAAGCAAAGAGAAAGCTCAGGCTCATATCAACGCTGGAGCTCGTAAGGTAGTTATCTCTGCACCAGCAGGAAATGACCTTCCAACAATCGTTTACAATGTAAACCACACAACACTTAAGCCAGAAGATACAATTATCTCAGCAGCTTCTTGTACAACAAACTGCTTAGCACCAATGGCTAAGGCATTAAATGATTTAGCAGGAATCAAATCTGGTATCATGAGCACAATTCATGCTTACACAGGTGATCAGATGATCCTTGATGGACCACAGAGAAAGGGTGACCTTCGTCGTTCACGTGCAGGTGCTGTAAATATCGTTCCTAACTCAACAGGTGCAGCTAAGGCTATCGGACTTGTTATCCCAGAGTTAAACGGAAAGCTTATCGGATCTGCTCAGCGTGTTCCAACACCTACAGGATCTACAACAATCCTTGTTGCAACAGTTGAGAAGTCTGTAACAAAAGAAGAAATCAATGCAGCTATGAAGGCAGCTTCAACAGAGTCTTTCGGATACAATGAGGACGAAATCGTTTCTTCAGATATCGTAGGAAGCACATATGGTTCAATCTTCGATGCTACACAGACAATGGTTGGAGAGGACAACTTAGTACAGGTTGTTTCTTGGTATGATAATGAGAACAGCTACACATCTCAGATGGTTCGTACAATTAAGTACTTCTCTGAGTTAGCATAAGATTAGCTTAAAACTTAGACTTTTAATTCGGGTCCGGTCCGTATGGACCGGACTTTTTTTAAACGATATATATAAGGAGGACATTATAATGTCATTAAACAAGAAGTCAGTTGATGATATCAACGTAAAAGGAAAAAGAGTCCTTGTAAGATGTGACTTTAACGTACCACTTAAAGATGGAAAAATCACAGACGATAACCGTATCAAGGGAGCTCTTCCAACAATTCAGAAATTAATAAATGATGGTGGAAAAGTAATTCTTTGCTCACACCTTGGAAAAGTTAAAAACGGACCAAACGAAGGTGAGTCACTTGCTCCTGTAGCAGCAGCTCTTGAGGAGAAGCTTGGCAAAAAGGTTACATTCGTAAATGATGACAATGTAACAGGTGAGGCTGCTACAGCAGCAGTTGCAGCAATGAACGAAGGAGATGTTGTTCTTCTTCAGAATACACGTTTCCGTGGAAAAGAAGAGACAAAACCAACAGAAGCAGGAGAGGCATTTGCAAAAGAGTTAGCAGATCTTGCTGATGTATATGTATGTGACGCTTTCGGCTCTGCTCATAGAGCACATGCTTCAGTTGCTGTTGTTACAAAATATATCACAGCAAAAGGTGGAGAGAATGTAGTTGGATACTTAATGCAGAAGGAAATTGATTTCCTTGGAAATGCAGTAGAGAACCCGGTTCGTCCATTCGTAGCAATCCTTGGTGGAGCAAAAGTAGCTGATAAGCTTAATGTTATCGACAACCTTCTTGAGAAGGCTGATACACTTATCATCGGTGGCGGAATGGCTTATACATTCTTAAAAGCACAGGGATATGAAATTGGAAAATCAATGCTTGATGAGACAAAGATTGATTACTGTAAGGAAATGCTTGCTAAGGCTGATAAGCTTGGAAAGAAAATTCTTCTTCCAGTTGATGCTGTTACAATTGTTGATTTCCCTAACCCAATTGATGCTCCTGTTGAGACAATTACTGTTGATTCTGATAAGATGCCGGCAGATCGCGAGGGATGCGATATCGGACCTAAATCAAGAGAGCTTTTCGCAGAGGCAGTTTCTTCAGCTAAAACAGTTGTTTGGAACGGACCAATGGGTGTATTCGAGAACCCAACTCTTGCAGCTGGTACTCTTGCAGTAGCAGAGGCTCTTGCAAAGGCTGATGCAACAACTATTATTGGTGGTGGAGATTCAGCAGCAGCAGTTAACCAGATGGGACTTGGAGACAAGATGAGCCACATCTCTACAGGTGGTGGAGCTTCTCTTGAGTTCTTAGAGGGTAAAGAGCTTCCAGGCGTATACGCAGCAGATGATAAATAG
>JAXELM010000270.1:0-5777 GCA_034100525.1 Agathobacter sp. | reverse complement strand
ACATCAAAATATAATTATGTATATCCCCCATTCAGAGCCGTTTTCACAAATTATTTTCCTACTTATATAATTATTAACTTTAAATTTTTTTTATAAGTTCTATAATATTATCATTAAGATATTTTTCATAGGTAGAACGCTAGCTTCCCAAGCTGGAAAGGCGGGTTCGACTCCCGTTATCTGCTTTTTATTATGCAAACAATACATATTGTGAAGTATCAAAAATATGTGCAATGAACCATTCATGGCGAGGAGTCCTTGAATCTTGATTGCAAGTGACTCTTCGCCATATAGAACAAAAAGGACTAAACCATTTGGCTTAATCCTTTTTTTAGTGCGGAAGATGGGACTTGAACCCACACGACTGCAATAGCCACAAGATCCTTAGTCTTGCTCGTCTGCCAGTTCCGACACTTCCGCATGTCTGTATTTTGTTGTGTCACATTGTTGCGACTTGATTATAATATCAATCCTCTTCCTGTATGTCAACACTATTTTTAAAATTTTTAAAATTTTTTATAACTCACTAATGACATATCCAAAAGGGACGGAGAAAAGTCCACTTTTCTCCGTCCCCCAATATTAACGATTGCCAATCTCGTCATAACCAACATGTCTACCGACATACTTGTATGCTGGACGTATAATCTTGTTTGCATTGAGAAGTTCCTCAAGTCTGTGTGCACACCATCCTGGCATACGCGATATTGCAAATATAGGTGTAAACAACTCTTCTGGAATTCCAAGCATTGTATATACAAAGCCACTGTAGAAGTCGACATTAGCACATACATTCTTCTGTACTCTTCTCTGTTCCATGATAAGTTCACCTGCAATTCGCTCTACGTTTTCATACAATGTGAACTCTTCCATGTTACCCTTTTCCTCTGCAAGTGAACGCGCATATCCTTTGAGAACAACCTCTCTAGGGTCAGAAAGTGTATATACTGCATGTCCCATACCGTAGATAAGACCAGACTTATCAAAAGCTTCTTTCCTGAGAATCTTTACAAGATAAGCTCTTAATTCATCTTCATTGTCCCAGTTCTTTACATGAGCCTTTATGTCATCAAACATCTTCTGCACTTTGAGGTTTGCACCACCATGTCTTGGTCCCTTTAATGAACCAATTGAAGCAGAAACTGATGAATAAGTATCTGTACCTGATGAAGTAACAACATGTGTAGTAAATGATGAGTTGTTACCACCACCGTGCTCTGCATGAAGAATAAGTGCTACATCTAATACCTTTGCCTCTAGCTCTGTATATTTACCATCAGGTCTGAGCATAAGCAAAATATTCTCTGCGAGTGATAATCCTCTCCTAGGATTACGAATCATAAGTGTCTCGCCTTTTCTAAAATGCATATACGAACGATATGCATACACCGCAATAAGTGGAATCTTATTGATAAGCTCGAGTGACTGTCTAAGTACGTTCTCCGGCGAAATATCATCAGGTGCTGAATCATATGAATACAATGTCAACACACATCTTTGCATTGAATTCATAATATTTTCATTCGAAGCTTTCATGATTACATCTCGAACGAATCTTGCTCCGAGATCCTGGAATTTCTCATTTACACGAAGCATCTGGTCAAGCTCATCCTGTGAAGGAAGCTTTCCAAAAATAAGAAGATAAATTGTCTCCTCGAAACCAAACTTTCTATCGCCAAGACCTTCTACAAGGTCCTTTACATTGACACCCTGATAATACAGACAGCCATCAGCCGGAATCTGTATACCATTCTCAAGTCTGTATGCACATACATCAGATATCTCTGTAAGACCTGTAAGAACCCCCTTTCCTCCAGCGTCACGAAGTCCTCTTTTTACATCATACTCAATATATAAATTAGGATCAATTCGATGATTGCTTAACAATCTGTCCCTTAACTCATAAAAGTCATCAAGAAGATCACCTATTTCATCGAGATTAGGCATTTCAGCCGGTTCTTTTGTAATAAGTCCCTCTAATTCACGCATATTGTTTACTTCAACTACTCTTTTCTTTTCCTCAGCCATTAGATCCCTCTTTCCTATTGTTTTTTTCAAAAAAACGCCCATTACGATACCCATTCGTAATCGGCGCCTTCTTTACATATTCTACACGAACATGCATAAAAATACAATACAAATTTTCAACAATTTAAGTATTGCAATCCTGTACTCAATCTGATAGAATATTTTTTGTTCGCAGGAGTGGCGGAATTGGCAGACGCGCAGGCTTCAGGTGCCTGTGGTAGCAATATCGTGTGGGTTCAAGTCCCATCTCCTGCATTCATAAAAAGAAGCCTTGTTTTTGCAAGGCTTCTTTTTACTGCTGCTTAAGCATTAATATACGTTTGTTGACAAATTCTGTATACTCATCTATTTCTGAAACTGCCGCTAAATCGATACTATATTTCTTAATAATCTGTCTTGCAATATCAATCATCAAAATATTTCTTCCTATAAGCTGCTCTGGCAGACAATAACTAAATTCTGATGCTTCAAATGCATGATTAAAATCAAATATTGGTGCAAATCCTATAATCTCCCTTGTATCATTATAGATATATCCCCAATTATCCTGATGTCTGTCAGAATTTCCAACCAAATAATCGCACAGATTCATCATATCGTACTCATAACAATTTGTATTTATATCATAGTTTTGAATCATGTCTCCCGCAGTCACATACCCTATATCTTTACTTGTAAAACACTTTGAAACAGCCACCTCAGATTCATCATAAACTGCTTTTTCATAATTTAACACATTAAATCCAAGCTGTTGCAAAATCTCACTTGCCCTTACTTCTTTATTTACAGAATTATTCTTGTTTCCTTTATATAAATAAAAAGTATGTTCTTTCCTGTACCAGGCTTTCGGAAATACACCATCAGTCGTCAAGTCAGAATTAATCAGATACTTATTTGTTACTGATAGATTTTCGCCTTTTAACGCAACATTTACCACTGCATTACTTAAACTATTATCAAACAGGTTGATATCCTCCCATCTATCAGTATCCTCTTTTTTCTTTACCCAGTAAAAATCTTTCAGACTTAAGCATTTATATTCTAATGCAATATCAGCTCTGTCTTTATCTGTTGCAGCCTGCTTTAAGCCACACGCATTCAGTATTGCCTTAGCATGCTCCCTATCCAGACTTAGCACTCTATGTGCACACCACCAGTTAAATACAGTTATATTATTCTGCGTATCTGCATATTCATCATCTTCAAGATATATATCAAATGGTAATAGCTTCTCATCGTATATCTCGGTAGTACCATTACATCTATTGATGCAACACACCTGTATATTCTTAAGCATCAAAATATAATCACTATTATCTTTTGCTACTTTTCTTTTTCTACTAGCATATACTACCTGATTAATACGCTCACCTCCAGTGACTTTATAGATATTTTTCCTCAAAATCTTGCTGTGTAAGTGGTTTTCCAAAGAAATAACCCTGTATAAGCTTTATTTCCATATTCTTCATCGCCTGATACTGTTCCTTCTTCTCTACACCTTCCACACATACTGTCACACCGATAGCCTTCGCAAGCTCTGCTACAAGCTTGACAAATGCATCTGAGAAATCATCCTCACCTATATGCTCTATGAAACATCTGTCGATTTTTATTACATCAATAGGAAGCTCTCGTATGTGATTGAGCGATGAATAGCCTGTTCCAAAATCATCAAGTGCGATTCCCACTCCAAGCTCTTTAATCTCTCCGAGTATCTTCTTCATCCTCGTCATGTCGTTAATGGCAAGACTTTCTGTAACCTCAAGTCTGAGATTCTTCGGACTTATCCTACTCTCTTCAAGTACCTTCTTAATCTTCTTTACGATATCATTCTGAAGAAGCTGGACAACTGACAGATTGACATTGACCTTATATTCAGGATGTCCCATATCATTCCAGTACTTGCATCTCTTGGCAGCCTTCATCATGACATATTCACCAATAGGATTAATGAGTCCTAAGTATTCAGCAAGCGGTATGAAATCCCCCGGCTGTATAAAGCCAAGAGTTCCCGAATTCCATCTGACTAAAGCCTCAGCACCGCTACACGGATTTCCTTCTTTGGTTATGTCCACAATCGGCTGATAATAAACCTCAAACTGGTCCATCTCATTCATGGCAGCATTTCTCATATTTTTCTCATAATCGAGTCTCTTGCTGCTTGAATCACCCTCATTGGCATTGTAGAATTCAACGCAGTTCTTGCCTTTTCTTTTTGCCGAATAAAGTGCCAAATCAGCCTTTCTTATTACATCCTCTACAGTACTGCCATCTGTCGGGAAATAAGCAATTCCCATACTGGTTGTACAATAATAGTCTTCGCCTTTTAAGAACCATGGTTTTGTAAAAATATCCTTTATATTATTACATATTTCATCAAGCTTTTCCTTCTGCGTATCTGCAATGATAACAATAAACTCGTCACCACCCATTCTATAGCAATTATTCTCGATACCATTTATCCTGATAAGACTATGTGCAATCGCCTTTAAAAGCACATCTCCGTACTGATGTCCCAGACCATCGTTGATATGCTTAAAATCGTCCAAATCAATATAAATAAGAGCCCCCTCTGTACCTGCCATCTGAGCCTTCTGAATATATCTCTCAAGCTCCTGCTCACAGCGCATTCTATTGTACAGACCAGTTAAAAAGTCATTGTTGGCCTGTGTTTCAATCTTCTTTTGGTATTTCTTCTTCTCCGTAATATCATAAGTGGTGCAAAGTGTAACTACATGTCCATCCACCCAGTTTATCTGTGTTTTGCGAACATCAAACCATTTGTTCTCTACCTCTGAAAAAGTCTCCTCGTAGCAATTCTTCTTGGATAATTCTCTGTCAGAAAACAAAAACTCCTCAAGTATTCCTTTTTCAATTGTTCTGACATACAAATCCTTAAAGCTCTGGTTCATGAACAAAATGGATTTCGTAGCCGGGTCAACAACATATATTCCACATCCTACATTTTCAAGAATGGCTTCTAACGATGCAAACGAACCTGCAAGCGAATTCTTTACAATACGCTTTGAAAGTATACTTTGGACGATACGCTTTACATCATTGATGAATTCAATATCCTCAACCTTCCACACACGATTTTCAATCGTCTCATAAAAGCACAAATACATCAACAGCTTTTCGTTTACTTCTATTGGCTGACAGACAATTGCCTTGATATTATTCTGCTCAAAAAACTGCGAGAAATTGTCCGGCTTAATTGAATCATAAGAAATCATATATGGTTTGCCATTGAAAAAAGGAATTTCCTCTACCGGCTTTTTATTAAACACAAACACATCTTGGTCAATCTCTTTTGCATTATATCTGCAAATTGTATCAACAGTTTGTCCGTCCGCACTGAGTCTGAGCAGACATCCGCCGGCAATTCCAAACGTCTGGCATGTCTGCTCAATAGACTTGTCGACAATTTCAGAAAAACCCTTATCAGATTCTAAGAGCTTTACTATCTCCGTCATAGTCTCACTGCGCTTAAGCTCATCTTCCATCTTGTGCTCTGAATCTACACTTTTCTGCATGGCTTCCTGCGCTATCATCTCGTTAAGTCTAGCTGAAAGCAACTGCTTTGTAAGCGTCTCAAGGAACTCTATTGAATGATAGTATCTATCCTCTGTCGTCATATAAACCGACTCTGGAATAAATATATCCTCTGGCACCTTATCCTCGATAATCCCCACTACTATCCATGTAAGTCTGTCGTGCTCATCAAATCTACACGAAACTCCACACAT
>JAXELM010000088.1:0-6425 GCA_034100525.1 Agathobacter sp. | reverse complement strand
TCCTCATAACTTATTATATTCTCAAGATAGAAAGATATCAACATTCATTTTTATTCTTCAATTAATTGTACTGGTGTTATTTTTCTTATTCTAATTGAAGTTACAGCTGTAATAATAAATGCAAGAAGTACAACTGCAATTGAAACAAGTACGATTGGTCCAACCGGAATCGTAAATGTACACTTCTTAAATCCAACTGAGGACATACTCATAGCAATAAGCGGATTTGTTCCGACCATCGCAAGTATTGCTCCGATTGAACAGCCCAAGATTATTTGTGGCATAAATCCGGATAATATCTGAATAATAATCTGGCCTGTTGTATATCCCATAGCCTTTGCAACTCCATAATTTCTTTTTTCTTTTAATATCTTCACGCTGACCAAAAGATACAGAATTAATGTAACTACAATAATCGTTACTATCAGCATGCCAAGGCACAGAGCGTTCATCGTCATTGAGTATGTCGTCATGATATCCTTCATAATTTTCTGAAGATTGCTAAGTACAACTTTGTCATTTCCATACTGTTTATATATCTCCTGGATGAAATCATTTACGTTTACTCCTTCTTTTAAGATATAGTTTCCAGTATAGATTTGTATGCTTGGCGATACTCTTCTGGCTCCCTCTAATGTCATTGCTGAGCTTCGTCCAAGGTTGCTCGTCTGCTGGGTGAGCCCCACTACAATGTATTCCTGTTGCTTATCCTCGCACAATACAGATACTACGTCATTGATTCCTACATCCAGCTTCTCCGCAATCAACGTTGTAAGGCTTATTTCATTGTCAACTTCCGGGTATCTTCCATCAACGATTAAGTTTTTATTGTGCTTACTAAAATCCGGGCTCACTTTGGTCTGTAATGTCTGCTCTTTATCTTTAGAACTAATCGTTGTATTAATTGTAGTCTGCTCTAAAATCTGTTTTATATCTTCGTGGTCGTTTATCTCCTTTTTGAGGCTTTCGTCTTTGAAGTAAAACTGCACATCACCTTTCTCTAACCCAATAAATGACCACATAGAATCGCTGTCTCCATCGAAATTGTCGACTGCCACAAATGAAAATGCTACTGAAAAGCTGAGCAGACATACTATAAAAGCAATTGATATATTCTGTTTTAAGGACGCCATTATTCCTTTTATACCAATTGTCAGATTAAGCGGTAATGGAGTCTCCTCCAATGCGAAATAGTTTCTTTTGAAGTTGTGTGTGTTTATGCCGTCACGCAGTGCATTAAGTACTGTGATTTTTCTTATCTTGAGTGATGCAAAAACAGATACTATTGCAACAAAAATAATCATAACTACCGGAGCAATAATATACAAAGATGCATTTGGCATTACTTTCCACTGCAGACCAGTTGTAACTCCCAGCAGAAAATTAATTGCTTCTCCTCCTAAAATTGAAACTGCCACCCCCAAAGCAAGGCCACCTACTGTGATAAGTGCAAACATTCCTACAAATACAAGTATCAGGTCACTGCTTGTGTATCCTGTAGCTTCCATCACTCCTATATTTTTGTAATTTTGCTGTATATATGTAATAATCTGAAAACGTATCACTACAATCGCAATTATGAGCAATACCCCCGCTAATCCGAGAAGTATTCCCATTATTATGTTGGGAAACATTATAGTTCCAACCTTCATCGTATCGTACGAAAGAACAAAACCTGATTCTAATCCCAGATCATATTTCTCATTAAATTTCTTAGTAAATTCATTCTCTATCACATCAGTTGATATTTTACCGTCAGCAATCCCTCTCCAAAACCAAAACTCATTCATAACAGTGACATTATTTGAAATTTCATCCCATGTTTTGTCACTTATCATAATCATGTATGTTGAGAAGTTACTTGGATTGGCAAAATTAATCTCCTCATAAAAACCATCTACTGTACATTTATAATTCTTTCCACCAAGTGATAGCTTTACTGTATCACCTATTTTGTATTCCTTTGCAACCTCCAGATAATATGGCAGATATATACCATTGTCATGCTTTGTGCTGCTTTCTTCTAATGTATGGACTTTACTCATTTTACGTTTAAAAGAAATACGCTCTATCAATATTGGAAGTTCATCTCCGTTGTCATCTAAATTTTCATTGGATATACTTCCATCACCGAAATAATAAACAGCTTCTTTTTCTGTCTCTTTTATTGAATCTACATCAGACAGAATATCTTCGACAGCTTCCTCATGTGTTGCTTTGGGCATCATGATAGATACATCAGCACAATTAGTTTTGTCTTTTACATCTTCAACTGTTTTTTCCATCTGCATAAGCGAATTCATGCTTACAAGAATTGCGCACATTGCAACACTTACCAGAAATACTAATGTGATTGCGGTTATTACTGAACGCTTTAAATTGTTCTTTATTAAAAGTATATATCTCATAATTACCACCCCATTCTTTTTAGAAATTCACGCAGATCTTTGTGACGCGTCTCGCTGTTTTTAACATATTTTCCGAGTTTAAGCTCATCGATTATAACTCCATCCTTCAGATAAAGAATCCTGTTTGCACGACGCGCTGTCTTCATATCATGTGTTACCATTACTATACTTTGTCCCTGCTCGTTTATCTCTGTCATAATGTCAAGTACAGCCTCTGCGCTTGTAGAATTGAGGGCTCCTGTTGGTTCATCTGCAAATACTATGGAAGGTGAATTAATCAGTGCTCTTACAATCGATACTCTCTGTGCTTCTCCTCCTGACAACTGTGTCGGGAATTTGCCCCAGCTTTCTTCCTTGATTCCAACTCTGATTAATAATTCTTTTGCTTTTTTTGCCACTTCTTTGCGATTTTTATTTACAAGCAGTCCAGTTGCGAGAATGTTATCCAAAACACTCATGGAATCATTCAGGTAATTCTGCTGAAATACAAAGCCACTGTATTTTCTTCTAAATATCGCAAGCTGGTCATTATTTAATTTTGTAATCTCCTCTCCCTTGCAGGTTATGCTTCCAAGTGTTGGTTTATCAATTCCAGATAGAGCATACATAAGGGTCGATTTTCCCGAACCTGAGGCTCCCATAATTACTGTGAAATCTCCTTCGTAGATCTCAATATCAAGATTTTTCAATACATGCTGCTGTACGCAGTCATTTGAAAAAGTTTTGCTAAGCATTTTGGCTTCTATTATTTTGTTCATATATTCTCTCCTAACTTTTGAAATATTTTTGTACAAAAAAAGATTGTAGATGTTTTCTACAATCCTAATATACACCGACTATCCTTAATAAGTCTTTTTGCAAATCTTGTGTAATTCTTATCTATTTCTTAACTAGTGCAATGATTTTGTATTTCATATGCCTACTTTTCGATTGAATGTCTATTTTCAGATAAAGTCTGTCTAGTATCTGATATAATCTTTTCTGCATCCATTTTAAGTATTTTAGCCTTATATAAGTTATCATACATTTCAGAATTTTCATATTCTTGGTACTCGTAATAATCATATCCAGAGGTTATATCTATTGTTAAATCGTCTGATGTTAATATTCCTAGTTTATTATTATCTCTTTCTATGTTCTTATTATATGGAGATAAAGCCTGTGAAAATATATCTTCAAATTCCGAGTTGTCTCCTTTTTCAAATGAGAGAATACTAGCATTAAGCATCTTCTCATGCGTAAATGATGATAAGTCGAAATCGTAACCACAATCTAGGCATATCAATCTTGCAAATTCTCTTTGTGTTCTTCCATTCCCTTCTCTGAATGGGTGTAGAGCGTTTAAATCTCCATAATTTTCAGCAAAGACCTTTACGAAATCCGAAAAATCATCTTTCGCTGCATAACATTGAGAATAATATTTATTAAAAACTGATTCGGCATAGCTTTGAAGACATCGTGTAGTGCAAAACAAATTCCCTTTTCCTATTTCCACAGTCCTTTCTTTCCCCGCCCAATCATACAAATCTTGAAAAATATATTCATGATTATCTTTTAGATGTTTAAAATCAAAATTTCCCTTAATAGGATTTTTTTGAAGTTCCTGAAGTCTGATAATAGTCAATTCTTTTTCTGTCTCAAACAATTCCTCCGCATTGGTGATATTTAGTTTATTTTTTAATACATCCGAATTTGGATAACAGTATTTATTATCTTGCATGTTTTTTGATTACCTCTTGCCTAAGTTGTTCAGAAGTTTTTTCTCCTCGCTCTACTTTGATCAATTCTGACAAAAAATCCTTACTTACATACATATTTTCAATTGCCATGGAAGCAATTACTTTTTTTAAATTACGCATATTTTCCGTATTTTCAACTACCATAATTTATAATACCTCCATTTTATTCATTAAAAAATAATATAATTCCAACAAACAATTCTTACTGATAATCTCTATCCTTATTATATATCTCCACCATAAAAATTACTATATTTTTTAAATTCAAAATCAAATTTTACAAATCTTTAGTCATTTGGAAATCATTGCATTAAACTATTTTAAATCGAAGCTCGACTACAAATCCTTTATTGTTGTATGCTTCAATTGAACCTCCCATGCCCTCCATAAACTGCTTGGATAGGTACAAGCCAAGTCCTGAACCTGATTTCTTATGCGTATTTTGTCCGCGGTAAAATTTCTCAAACACTAGCGGCAGTTCTTCTTCCGGCACGCCGTCACCTAAATCTCTTACACAGACTTTCAGACTTTTTTCTTCTAATTCAAAGGTTACGACAATATCCCCTTCACTGTATTTGTATGAATTGCCAATGATATTGTCAAATACCTGTGTTGTGCGAAGGCTGTCACAGTATATAAGACACTTTGGTATTTCATTGGTGAGCTTTATTCGTTCATAGGTGTTAAGCTCTGACAGTATATTTTCTATAATACAGGAATTCTCTTCTGTAGTATGAACACGAAGCACCTGCAAGTCCTCAAGTGTCGAGTCAAACATATTGCTGATTAACTGGTTTATTGTATCTGCTTTTGATGATATTGTCTTAATCTTGTCTATATTTTCATTATCCCTTAGCTTTATTTCAAGTACTTCGCATATTGCCTTTATAGTTGAAATAGGAGTTTTTACATCATGCGAAAGAGATGCAACAAGTTCTTTCTTACTCTTGTTGGCTTCATATTCGCCCTGCTTGGCCCTTTGCAGTTCATCTCTCATCAAATCAAAGCTCTCTGTAAAAGCTCCAAAATAATTCTTCTTATCCATATATATCGGAAAATCGAAATCTCCCGCTGCCACTTTTCTCGCAAAGGTCTTCATTGAATCAAATGGTTTTAATATGTAAAAATGGATATAACAATAAGTAGCTACAAACAATACCAATACAAGACCAAATACTATTGAAATACATACCCTCAATTGCTTTTGGATTTTTTTATCGACTCTAAGCTCACTTGAAAATATAATCTTTCCTTCAAGCCTTTCATCTTTGGTCAAATCCATGATAATAGCATTCTCATTCATTGCCTCGGTCAGCTTTGACAGATAATCCGAATCTGCGCAATATATTATTTCGTATTCCCTCTGATTTTCAAGCTGTTTATCAGCCTGATATCTTGTATTTATTTCATTGGTAATTTTATTTATATCTGCGATGTCTATTTTCTCATCTGTCGCTTTGCCAATCATGGTCATACTTGCAATATAAATACAGATAAGTATTGCAAATACACCCACAAATCCTTTTTCTAATTTCATAAAGAGGTTTCTCCGCTATTCAAACATATATCCTACACCCCATACTGTTTTGATATGGTCTGGCTCATTTGGATTGTTTTCTATTTTCTCTCTAATTTTCCTAATATGTACATTCAATGTACCATCACTAAAGAATTCATCGCCCCATACCTTTGCAAACAGTTCATCCTTGGTAATGACTTTGCCCTTATTCTGGTATAGATAGATAAACAACTTGAATTCTTTATTCTTAAGTCCAACATCTCTGCCATTCCTGTATACACGCAATGCCTCATAATCAATCACAAAGCCGTCCGCCGTTTCTTCTACACATTTGTTCTCTGTGCTCGACATTCTTTTTAGTATTACTTTTACTTTTGCAAGCAGAACACTAAGCGTATATGGTTTCTTGATATAATCATCTCCACCGATATTTAATGCAATAAGTACATCGTCATCGCTTTGTCTGGCACTGATAAACAGAATTGGTATATTGGTTATGTCTCGAAGCTTTTTGCACAAATCAAAGCCGCTTTCGTTTTCTAAATTTATATCAAGCAAAATAAGGCTAACTTCATTGTTCTGCAAAAATTCCATGCACCCCTGACTGTCGCTTACATATGCTGTTTTCACCTCGAACATATTGAAATATTCACTGGTTGCCTCGGCTAATTCTATTTCATCATCTACTATTAAACAATCGTATTTCATAAACACTTACTTTCTAATCTCACTATAATATTTTGCTTTATTTTCATACAT
>JAXELM010000178.1:0-15028 GCA_034100525.1 Agathobacter sp. | reverse complement strand
ATTTTTGTATTGGCGTAGTGTGAAGATTAAGAAATAGAAAATTGCAGTTCGTAACTATGAAGGTACTGAATAGTTACAATTGCAGACATAACGGAGTGAGCATTATGAAAAAAAGAAAAATTCAGGAAAAAATTGCGACATATATAGGGGCAATTATATACATTGCAGCAGGAATGTATGTAGGTATTGCAGCAGCTAAAATGATGAACAAATATGACAATCCGTTTGTTATGGTGGCTGTTTTAATAGCGTTTGCACTATCTATGTTTATTGGAATAATTATTCATGAAGGCGGACATCTAGTGTTCGGTCTGTTGTCTGGATACAAATTTCTGTCTTTCAGAGTAGGGAATATAATTCTTATTAAGAAAAAAGGCAAATTTTGTTTGAAAAAATTCTCGATTGCAGGAACTGGCGGACAATGCTTGCTCAGTCCACCTGATATGGTTGACGGTAAAATTCCATATGTGCTGTATAACTTTGGCGGCGCTATTATGAATATTTTTTCGGCATTGGTTTTTTATTTGATTTATATATTTACAAAGCCTGGTATAGTGTCGGAGATTATGCTTATTTTCGTTGCTATATCAATTGCAATGGCACTTACAAATGGCATTCCGCTAAAGAATGAGCAGATTGCCAATGACGGATATAATGCAATCTCACTTGGCAGGGATAATGCTTCGCTTAGAGCCTTCTGGCTACAGCTGAAAGTGAATTCGGAGCTGGCAAATGATGTGATGCTCAAAAATATGCCCAAGGAGTGGTTCAGACTTCCTTTCGACGAAGAGATGAAGAATTCCATGATAGCAGTCGAAGGAGTATTTTACTGCAATTATCTCATGGCAAATTGTGAATTTGAGAAAGCGGAGCAGACTATTAAGTCTTTGCTTTCAAAGGATACAGCTATAGTAGGTGTACATAAGGGAATTTTGCGCTGTGATTTGATTTACTGCATGATTATACGTGGGGCACAAAAAACGGAGATTGATAATCTTCTGACAGAAGAACAGCGAAAGTTTATGAAAGCAATGGAAACAAATCCGTCTGTTATTCGTACATGGTATGCATATAATAAATGTGTACTTGAGGATGATAACAAAGCTGATAAAACAATTAAAGAATTTGAAAAGGTGGCTAAAACATATCCTTATCCAGCAGATACAGATAATGAGCGTATTCTCCTTAAACTGATAGATGAACGCTATATTATGCAATAGAAGAATTCTTGTTTGTCGAAGTGGGGGCGGCAACCGTTTCTTAAATCTTTGATGACATGAGTTGATACTATTTGTGTGGATGAACCGTTTTGGGTTTATATGATTTGAGGGTATGTTAATACATTTTGTGCGTTTATGTCCTCGCGTTAAGAGGCTCTAAATAATTCGCCAGGGGTGTCTATAAGTGACGCTGTCGCTCATATTCGCCGTCCTGGCTCATATTCGCTAAAATTGCCGTCCATGGCAATTTCCCAGCTGATTACATACGAATTATTAAGAACCTCTAAACACTGCGGATGCACTTACAAAATATATCACTATCCCCTCAAATCATATATACAACTACAATAGTCCCATCCCCCATAGTGCCTCAACTCATGTCCTCAATAACCTGCAACGCGGTTGCCACCCCCCCCAACTCGATAAACAAGAATCTGTTTGAAAAATCTTGCAATGATAGTATAATCATATCCATAAGTGCCAAAAAGTCCCTGAAGAATGGAGAAAACATGAAAATACTTCTTACAGCAATAAATGCAAAATACATACACTCAAATCTTGCAATCTATTCCCTCAAAGCCTGTGCGGGAAAGTATGAGTCCAATGTAGAGCTTGCAGAATTTACAATTAATAATCAAAAGGACTATATCCTGGAAGAGATATATAAGAGACATCCAGATGTGCTATGTATGTCATGTTACATCTGGAATATAGATTATGTAGAGAGTGTGGTAAGAGAATTTCATAAGATATGCCCGGATGTGCCGGTATGGGTAGGTGGACCAGAGGTGTCATACGAGGTAGAGAGATTTCTGGCGGAGCATGATTATATTATAGGTGTAATGATTGGTGAAGGTGAAGACACATTCAGAGAACTATGCCAGCATTATGTCGATGGCGATATACGGCTTGAAGAAATAAAAGGCATTGCGATACGAGAAAAAAGTGGAAAAGCCATTATTACACAGCCGCGTTGCATAATGGATATGAGCCAGATTCCATTTTGCTATGATACAATGGAGGATTTTTCAAATAGAATTATATACTATGAGAGCAGTAGGGGATGTCCATTTTCGTGCAGTTATTGTTTATCATCAGTTGATAAGACTCTGAGATTTCGGGATATAGAGCTTGTGAAAAAGGAACTGAAATACTTTATAGATCAGAAGGTGCCACAGATAAAGTTTGTGGACAGAACTTTTAACTGCAATCATAAGCACGCAATGGAGATTTGGAAATTTATAAAAGAAAATGATAATGGTGTCACGAATTTCCATTTTGAGATTTCTGCGGATTTAATTAACGACGAAGAACTTGAACTGATATCGGACATGCGTCCGGGACTTATTCAGCTAGAGATTGGAGTACAGTCAACCAACGAAGTCACAATAAAAGAAATTCACAGAACCATGAAGCTCGACCTTTTAAAAGACATAGTTACAAAGATTCAGGCGGGTGGCAATATTCATGAACATCTGGATTTGATAGCGGGACTTCCATACGAAGGGTATGCAAGCTTTAGAAAATCCTTTGATGAAATCTATGAGTTAAAACCAAATCAGCTTCAGCTGGGTTTCCTGAAAATCTTAAAAGGTTCATACATGTATGAGCATGCGGTGGAATATGGAATTGTATATCATGACAAGCCACCATATGAAGTGCTGAAAACAAACTGGTTAAGCTTCGATGAAGTGCTCAAAATCAAGCAGGTAGAAGAGATGCTTGAGGTATACTATAATAGCGGTCAGTTTGAAGTTACTATGAAAATTTTCGAGAAAATGTTCGACAGTGCATTTGATATGTTTCAGCAAATGGGCGAGTTCTATGAGCAGAACGGATATTTTGGAATGAACCACTCGAGAATAAAAAGATGCGAGATATTGCTTGATTTTGTTAAGCAATATGAATTTAAAGAAGAGCATGTTCATATAATAGAAGAGGCTTTGATATTTGACCTCTATTACAGAGAAAACTGTAAGAGCCGCCCATCATGGGCTTCGGACATGAGTAAATTCAAGCATATGACGCATCATTACTGCAAAAATGGAAAGGTGTCTCATGTAGAACCATTCCATTATAATTTTCCAGATAAAAAAACAAAGACAATAGAGATGCTGCCAAAACGTGAAGTGGAGCCTGTATGGATTCTTTTCCATTATGATAAAAGGGATCCGCTTGACCATCAGGCATTTACAGAGAAAGTAGAATATGTGGCACCGCCAGAGAAAAAATAAAAAAATGGACAGAGTAAACAACTATACAGTCATAGATTTGGAGATGACGGGACTTCATCCTAAATCGGACAAGGTAATAGAAATAGGCGCGATTAAAGTAAAGAATGGAAAAATAATAGATACATATGCGATGATGGTAAATCCAATGATGGTTATTCCGCAGAGAATCACTGAGCTTACAGGAATCACAAATGAAGATGTGAGCAGGGGTGAGGATATGGATGTGGCGATGGCGGGATTACTTAGGTTTATAGATGGCGAAGAATTAGTTGGACAAAATATCACTTTTGACTACAGTTTTATAAAGCAATGGGCGATAAACAAGAGGATACCACTTGAGGTGAAGGCCTATGATACGCTAAAGCTTGCAAGACAGCTGTTGCCGGTGGAACAACCCAAAAATCTTGAGGCATTATGTGAATATTTCGGGATAAATCGCGAGAATGCCCATCGCGCACTAGACGATGCAGAGGAGACAAGGCAGATTTTTGAAAAACTCATGGATTTGGCAATTGAAAAAAATGATGAGAAGCTGCTAGAGCCACGCCTGTTACAATACAAGGCAAAGAGACAGACTCCGGCAACCGCACATCAGAAAGAACGCCTGAGAGAATATCGTGAGGCGCATAATATTACAGACCCGATTAATTGGGAAACATTGACCCGTAATGAGGCATCACGGCTGTATGACAATTATCGCAAAAATGAATAATTATTGCAGTTTCTTATTTAGGTCGTCTAATATTGCATTTTTTGATAAAGAATCCAGTTTTTCAGCAAGGCTGATAAGCTGTGGAATCTTTGAAGTCTCACCGGCTTCAACATAAATAGAGGATAATATATCAAATATTGCGCGGGAATCAGCAAGGTTGTTAACAGCAAATTCAAGTATATTTCTTGCGTCATCGGTCTGACCGGCGGCGATTAATTCTTTTGCATAATCTGGTGCAAGCTTAATGAATTCAGCAAAATTATCGTCATAAGAAGTAAGCTCATCGAGATTTTGGACACCATACTCAAGCTTAAGGTCAGTGTTGGTCATGCCGGTAAGATTGAGCATTTTCTTACCAATTAATTCAGCAAGTTGATTTTCAACAGCACTGTCAAGGTTTAGTGGAAATAATCCGTCAGGTATGGTAATATAGTCGAGATTGCTTATATCCTTGCGTCTTGTGGCATTTGCTTCACGCTCGCGAGCCCAGAATTTTTCCTCAACTTCTTCCTGGGCATTTGTGGTTTTGCGAAGCTGAAAAGTAAGTATTGCAAGAAATATAACAATAATAATTGTAAAAATAGGAATCATGATAATCTACCTTTCTTTGGTGGAGTCATTATAATATACAAATTATAGCGTATTTTGGAAAAGAGGTGAATACGAATGTACGATTTCAGCAATAAAAAAAGACAAAAATCTATGGTAGTAATCTGTCTCGTAGTACTTGCAGCAGTTGTTATAACAACAGTGCTTGGAGCATTTATATGATAAAAATGTCCAAAAACTCAGGCGTATTTGAAATACTTTCGTAGATTATGCATTCTTGAAAATGTGTACTATTATGATAAAATGACATGTGTTAGTAGTTTAGACAAAAAGATGACGAGGTTTTAAATGAAAAAGAGTAAATTTATCGTATTAGGATTAGGTTTTGCCATGGCTTGCGCAGTCATGTTTGCAGGCGCATCAAATGTAAAAGCTGATTCACAAACTAAAATTAATGATGGTGTTTACATCGGAAGTGTGAATGTAGGAGGAATGACAAGTACAGAGGCGAAGGACGCAGTCAGTGCTTATGTTAACAGTCTTATGAATACAACATTTACACTGAATGGTGCTAATGGAAGTATGGAAGCATCTGCTGAGCAGATGGGCGTTACTGCTGATATAGATACCGCTGTGGAAGAGGCTCTTGCAGTAGGAAATACAGGGAATCTTATCAACAGGTTTAAAGAAACTACAGATTTAAAATCGCAGAGCATTGTTATAAGTATGCATTTAGAGGTTGATAAGCAGGCAACGGCACAGCTTATTTATGATAAGTCTTCAGCGTTGAATGTTGCAGCAGAGGATAATGGTCTGACTAGACAAAGTGGTGGATTTGTATTTGTCCCTGGTAAAGAGGGACAGGAAGTCAATATAGTCAATTCAGTATATGCAATCAATGACTTCCTTTCTACAAAGTGGGATGGAATGTCTACAGAGATTGATTTGGTAGTTGATACAGTTGAGCCAAGAGGAAGTCAGGAAGAACTTGCAAAAGTAAAGGATGTACTTGGCACATTTTCTACTAATTTTGGAACATCAGCATATGGACGTGCTCAGAATGTTAAGAATGGATGCGCAAAGATAAATGGATCAATAGTATATCCTGGAGAGGAATTTTCAGTATACAAGACAGTTAGTCCATTTACACAGGAAAACGGATACGAGCTTGCTGGTTCATATTCAAACGGAACTACTGTAGAGACATTTGGTGGCGGAATCTGTCAAGTTTCTACTACTTTATATAACGCAGTAATAAAGGCTGAGCTTGAAGTATCAATGAGATTTAATCACTCAATGATTGTTAGTTATGTAAATCCTTCACAGGATGCAGCGATTTCAGGGGAGTATAAGGATTTTCGTTTTATAAATAATACAAATACACCGATATATATTGAAGGTGCATGTAATGGTGGAATTCTTTCCTTTACAGTTTATGGAGAAGAGACTCGCCCGGCAAACAGAACAGTAACATTTGAGAGTGAGACATTAAAGACAGAAGAGCCTGAGACAAAATTTAATATGTCTGGAGCTTTTGGAGTTGGTTATTATGCTCAGGAGCAGTCAGCTCATAAGGGTATTGTGGCTAAGCTTTGGAAGATAGTTACAGTTGATGGTGTTCAGGAGAGCAGAACTGAATTCAACAGCAGTACTTATAAGGCATCGCCAAAGATAATTGTTGTTGGTGTCAAGGGTGCAAACGCTGACCAGCGTGCGAAGATTAAAGCAGCCTGCAACTCAAAGGATGAGTCGAAGGTTAAAGCAGCAATTGCAGCAGTAAAGGAAGAAATCAAGCAGAAAGAAGACGAGAAGAAAAACAAAGATAGAGAAGACGAAAAAGACAACAACAATAACGACAACAGAAATAATAACAATAATAACGACAATAATAACAACAATAACAACGATAATGGCAATAATGATGGCGGCAATGCGGGAGATAGTACAACACCGGATAATGGTGGCGAAGCAGTACCGGAAGACCCAAATGCCGGTGAAGTAACACAGTAATAATGAATGGATTAGGCTGCTCAAAAGGGCAGCCTTAAGTCCTATTATGGAATAAGAATATGAAGAACGGAAAAATATCAGAATCTATACTAAAAAGATCTGTACTAAAACAACTTCATACAAATTACTCAACTGATTTCGGAAAGTGCAAGGATATAGTAGTGGCAACCAATCCTGTGACAATTGATGTGGAATCACTTAAGTCTTTATCAGCACTTAGTGTAATCTCAGCAATCAACAATGTGGCTACATCGGGAGCAAAACATCTTGGAGTGGAAGTCTGTCTGCTTATACCGACCACCTGGAATGAAGCGCAGCTACGTGAACTAGTTAAGGAGATTGGCGGCAGATGCAGTGAATTGGGCGTAGAAATACTTGGCGGACATACGCAGGTGACAAGAGCAGTAAAGAATGCAGTCATTACAGTTACAGGAGTAGGAAGACTTTCGGATGAGACTGATGCAGTGACTAAAGTACAGCCGGGAATGGATATTATCATGACCGGATATGCAGGATATGCAGGTACATCACTGATAGTGGAAAAGAAAATGGAGCAGCTTCTGGAGCGGTTTGCACAACCATTTTTGGATAAAGCACTTAAATATATTGATTATTTATCAATTCAGTCGGAGGCTGCAGTCGCCGTTAAGTCTGGCGCTACAGCAATGCATGATGTATCAGAAGGCGGTGTGTTTGGGGCACTGTGGGAGATGGCATCAGTATCTGGCGTCGGACTGGATATCAATTTAAAAAAGATTCCAATACGTCAGGAGACAGTCGAAATATGTGAGTTTTTTGACATTAATCCTTACAAATTATATGGTGGTGGAGCATTGCTTATAGCAGCATTTGACGGCAACCATATTGTCAGGGAAATACAGAAAGCTGGTGGAGATGCTGTGATTATCGGAGCTGCCACTGAAAGTAATGACAGAGTACTCATACAAGGGGAGGAAAGACGCTTCCTTGAGACTGCCCAAACTGACGAAATTTATAAAATATTTGAAAACAGGTGATAGATATGAGAGAGAAGATTTTAACTTTTATAGAGAAAAATAGTCGTGTAGATTTAAAAGAGCTTGCAATCATGCTGGGTGTAGATGAGGCTTCAGTAGTTAATGAGCTTCAAGCAATGGAAGATGAGCATATAATCTGCGGATACCACACACTTATCGACTGGGACAAAGCAGGTATTGAGAAAGTAACTGCAATGATTGAAGTAAGAGTAACTCCACAGCGTGGAATGGGATTTGATAAGGTGGCAGAGAGAATCTACAATTATCCGGAGGTTAACGCAGTTTATCTGATTTCAGGTGGTTTTGACCTTATGGTAACACTTGAAGGAAAGACCCTGCGAGAGGTATCTTCGTTTGTTACAAATAAGCTTTCTACACTTGACCAGGTTCTTAGCACAAAGACGAACTTTATCCTGAAAAAATACAAAGACCATGGAACTGTTATGGTAGACAGCGGCAAAAAAGATGAAAGGGAAATGATGGCATAATGAGAAATCCACTATCAAAGACAATAACTACAATTCAGCCATCAGGTATCCGTAAGTTTTTCGACATCGTAAGCGAGATGAAGGATGCTATTTCACTCGGTGTCGGAGAACCAGACTTTGATACTCCATGGCATATAAGAGATGAGGGTATTTATTCCCTCGAAAAAGGAAAGACCTTCTATACTTCAAATGCAGGTCTTAAAGAACTCAAAATTGAGATATCAAATTATCTTAAGCGAAGATGTAATATCGAATATGATTATGAAAAAGAGGTACTCGTAACAGTAGGTGGAAGTGAGGCTATCGATATAGCAATGCGTGCTATGTTAGACCCGGGTGATGAAGTTCTTATTCCACAGCCTAGCTATGTTTCGTATGTTCCTTGTGCAACTCTTGCAAACGGAACACCTGTTATTATTGAGCTTAAAGCAGAAAATGAATTCAGACTTACAGCAGAGCAATTAGAGGCTGCTATCACACCAAAGAGTAAGCTTCTTGTACTTCCATTTCCAAACAATCCAACAGGTGCTGTTATGGAGAGAAAGGATTTAGAGGCAATTGCAGAAGTAATCAAAAAGCATGACCTTTTCGTGTTGAGTGATGAGATTTATTCTGAGCTTACATACCTTGATGAGCATGTATCAATTGCATCTCTTCCTGGAATGAAAGAGCGTACAATTTTAATAAACGGTTTCTCAAAAGCATACGCCATGACTGGATGGAGACTTGGATATGCCTGTGGACCTGAGGTGATTATTTCGCAGATGACAAAGATTCATCAGTTTGCAATCATGTGTGCACCTACAACAAGCCAGTATGCAGCAGTTGAGGCTCTTAAAAACGGAGACGATGATGTTGCCATGATGCGTGAGGAATACAATCAGAGAAGACGTTATCTCGTACATAGATTCAAAGAAATGGGACTTGAATGCTTTGAACCATTTGGGGCATTTTATATTTTCCCATGTATCAAAGAATTTGGTATGTCTTCGGATGAGTTTGCCACAGAGCTTTTGAAATCACAGAAGGTAGCAGTAGTACCTGGAACTGCATTTGGAGAGTGCGGTGAGGGATTCCTTCGGATTTCTTATGCATATTCGCTTGATGATTTAAAGGAAGCACTTGGAAGAATTGAAATATTTATCGAAGAGTTAAGAGCTGGGAAATAAAAATGGCAGAGTTAAACATAGTATTATTTGAGCCGGAGATTCCGGCAAATACAGGAAATATAGGAAGAACATGCGTAGCGACAGGGACAAGCCTGCATCTTATAGAGCCACTGGGATTTTCGCTGAGCGAGAAGGCTCTAAAGAGAGCAGGAATGGATTACTGGCAGGATCTTGATGTTCACACATACATAAACTGGGAGGATTTTTGCGAGAAAAATCCTGGTGCAAAGATTTATTATGCTACAACAAAAGCACGTCATGTATATTCTGATGTGCATTATGAATCTGACTGCTATATTATGTTTGGAAAAGAGAGCGCAGGAATTCCGGAGGAGATTCTTAAAGAAAATCCTGATACATGCGTACGAATTCCTATGATTGGAGAGACAAGATCTCTTAATCTCTCCAATTCAGTTGCCATCGTTTTGTATGAGGCACTAAGGCAGAATGAATTTGATCATATGAAATTAGAAGGGCAGCTCCACAGATTGAGCTGGGACGAATAAATATGGGAATTATTAAGACAAGTAATTTAGTACACAATTTCTTTCGAAGAGATGAGGAGGGCAATGTCGAGGCTGTAAATACAGCATTAGATGGTGTAGACCTCGATGTCGAGCCAGGACAGTTTATAGCAATTCTCGGTCATAATGGTTCGGGTAAATCCACTCTGGCAAAGCATATAAATGCACTTTTAGCTCCGAGTGAAGGCTCTATATGGGTGGATGGAATGGATGTCTCTGTTGAGGAGAATATAATGCCTGTACGTCAAAGCGCAGGAATGGTCTTTCAGAATCCTGATAATCAGATTATTGCCAGTGTTGTAGAAGAGGATGTTGGATTTGGTCCGGAGAATATCGGTGTTCCTACAGATGAGATTTTAGAGCGTGTTGAGAAGAGTCTTAAGGCTGTTGGCATGACGAAGTATCGTAATCATTCTCCGAACAAGCTGTCTGGAGGACAGAAGCAGCGAGTTGCAATTGCCGGTGTTGTGGCGATGGAGTCAAAATGTATTATTTTCGATGAACCGACTGCGATGCTTGACCCAAATGGTAGAAAAGAAGTAATAGCAACTGCACATGCACTGAACAAGGAAAAGGGTGTTACAGTTCTTCTCATAACGCATTACATGGAGGAAGTAGTCGATGCAGACTATGTATATGTAATGGAAAAAGGCAAGATAATAATGGATGGAACACCTCGTGAAGTGTTTTCAAAAGTGGATGAATTAAAATCACACAGGCTTGACGTGCCACAGGTGACACTCTTAGCGGATGAACTTAGAAAAAGTGGAATGGATATTCCGGCAGGTATCCTTACAAGAGAGGAGCTTGTAGATGAAATTAGTAAATGTTTTGGTAATGTAGGAGAGACATAGATGCCAATAGAATTAAAGAACGTAAATTATTGTTATAGTGAGGACTCGGCATATAAAGTGCAGGCACTTAAGGATGTAAATCTTACAATAGAAGATGGTCAGTTTATAGGAATAATCGGACATACTGGTTCGGGAAAATCCACACTTATCCAGCATTTGAATGGATTGCTTAAGGCTACTTCAGGAACCATTTTGTATAATGGTGAGGATATTTATTCAGAAAAATACGATTTGCGTCAACTTCGCTTTAAGGTGGGAATGGTATTCCAGTATCCGGAACATCAGCTTTTCGAGACCACAAATTTCGAGGATGTATGTTTTGGACCGAAGAACCTTGGATTGGACAAAGAAGAAGTGGAGGCGCGCGCGCTAGAGGCGTTAAAGAGCGTCAGGTTTCCGAAAGAACTATATGGAAACTCGCCATTTGATTTGTCGGGAGGACAGAAGCGACGCGTGGCCATTGCAGGTGTACTTGCCATGAAGCCGGATGTACTCATACTTGATGAACCGACAGCAGGACTTGATCCTGCGGGAAGAGACGAGATACTTGGACTCATTTCAAAAATGCATAGGGAGCTTGGAATCACCATTATCCTTGTGTCACACAGCATGGAAGATGTGGCTCAGTATGTTGACAGGATAATTGTGATGAATTCAGGTGAGGTTATGTATGACGGAGTTCCTAAAGAGGTATTTCGTCATTATAAAGAGCTTGAAGAAGTAGGGCTTGCAGCACCGCAGGTTACATACCTGATGCATGAACTCGTTGATAGTGGTATACCAGTTGATCTGGATGCAACGACAATAGACGAGGCAAAAGAAAGTATTTTAAATTTGTATAAGAGTTTGGCATAACAGACGAGACATAAGTTTTACACGCAAATTGCGTTGGAGGAAATATGATAAGAGATATTACGATAGGCCAGTATTATCCTGCTAAATCAGTAGTACATAAACTGGACCCAAGAGTAAAATTGTTTGTAACATTATTATATATAATAGCCCTTTTCATATATAAGGGGATTGCAGGATTTGCACTCATCACATTATTTCTTGTGGCGAGTATTCGTATTTCAAAAGTTCCTTTCAAATTCATTGTAAAAGGATTAAAGGCGATTGTTGTACTTTTGATTATTACGTCTCTGTTTAACCTTCTGCTTACACCAACAGGCGAAGTTTATTGGAAATACGGAGTTCTTCAAATCACGGATGTGGGAATAACGAATGCTGTTACCATGACGATTCGACTTATATATCTTATAATTGGAACATCGCTTATGACGCTTACAACCACACCGAAGCAGCTTACCGATGGACTTGAGAAATCACTTCATCCACTCAACAAGATTAACGTGCCTGTACACGCAATCGCGATGATGATGTCTATTGCGCTTAGGTTTATTCCAATTCTCATAGAAGAGACGGACAAAATCATGAAGGCTCAGATGGCGCGAGGTGCTGATTTTGAGACAGGTGGAATAATCAAAAAAGCAAAGAATATGGTGCCGCTTCTTGTGCCACTTTTTGTATCAGCTTTTAGAAGAGCTGACGATCTGGCGATGGCGATGGAGGCTCGATGCTACAATGGTGGAGACGGCAGAACCAAGATGAAACCGCTCATGTACGCTAAGAGGGATTATGTTGCTTATGCAATTGCTATTCTATTTATGGTCGGGGTCGTATTGCTTAGGATTTTTCTGAAGTTTCCGCAGTAACTGAATACTTGGAGAATAGATGCGGTTGAAAAAATGTGAAAATGAAATAGAAGAGGGAATGTATGATAGATGAACTATTGAGCGGTAGCATCGTACAAACTAGTTTGTTGTTTGCTCTTATTTTTCCGGCTGCAATGATTGCGGCTGGTGCTGTGATTAGTGGAGTGCAGCATTTTTTGACAAAGATAATAACTGCTATTTTGGGTAGCGGATTTACTTTTATACTTGTAAATTACCTTATGTTTCCAGGTGTTATGCTTCATGAAATAAGTCATGCAGCTATGGCATATTTAACGGGGGCAAAGGTTACAGAGGTTGCATTGTTTGAACCAAGTGGTGGAACTCTCGGTTATGTGAATTATAGAACACGTGGACCAGTATTTCTCCAAAGTATCCAAAGAGTGATGGCGTCGAGTGCCCCGGTTTATCTTGGAGCTGCTTTTGTATATTTATTTTATTTTTTGATTACAACAGTTGTAAGTGGAGTTTTTTGGAAGGTGATACTCGGTTACATAGCGATGTCAATGATTTTTCATATGACAATGAGTACTCAGGATTTTAAGACGTTTTTCAAGGGACTCCCTGCGTTTATAGTTTCTATATTCTGTGTGAGTATGGTGGTGCTGTATTTTACACAATATGGGAATTAATTTATTAGATATATATGCTTTTATATAAACTCACTGTTTTGGTAGACAGTGAGTTTTGTTATTAAATGAACCGAACGCAAAGATATTACAATGTATCGGTGAAAGACAAAAGTCTTTACATTTCGTGTACACGGGAAGAAGAAAATATGACAATTCAGGAACTGGAACAATGTATTGCTTTATATGGTAATGATATATATTCGTTTTGCCGGCATCTGACTAATGACCGAGAAAGTGCAGACGATTTATATCAGGATACATTTTTGGAAGCAATGAAGAAAATTAAAGAAATAAGATACATGGATAATCCTAAGAGCTACTTTCTATCAATATCCATAAGAATATGGAAAAACAAAGTTAGAAAAATAGCATGGAGAAATAGGATAGCACCAATATGTGGCGGCGATTCATTGGCAGAATGTGTTGAAACAATAGATGCCGATTTTACAGTGGAGATAGAGGCAGAAGAAGAAAAAACGTTACTGTGGAACGCTATTAATAATCTTTCAGATACATTCAGGATTCCGATTTTATTATATTACATGGAAGAACTATCTGTATCTGAGATTGCCAAGCTCCTGGCTTTGCCACAAGGTACTGTGAAAAGCAGGTTATACAATGCCAGAAAACAATTGGAAAAAGAATTGGAGGATTATTTTTCATGAGTAAAATTGAAGATGTATTGAAGAAAACTATTACTCCTGACCTTGTTCCGGATGAGAACCTGAATTCATCTATTATTAAACAGGCAAAGGAGTTTGAAAAGATGAAAAGAAGACCTTTTAAAACAAGTGTAGCGGCAGCGGCTATCATTGGAATACTAGTAATAGGTTCGGTATCTGTGTATGCAGCATATCGTATGCTTTCAGCATCGGATGCGGCGGAAATGCTGACTAAGAGTAGTGAGTTAGCTGAAGCCTTTAAAAGCGACGAAGCAGTAATCGTAAATGAGACGCAATGTACGGCTGGATATAAAGTGACATTTATGGGCTTGGTTACTGGCGAGAATATGACTACCGAGTTTAGATTTTCAGATACTTTGGAGCAATTGGAATCGAGAAGAACATATGCGGTTGTGGCGATTGAGAACGAGGATGGAAGTCCGATGCCGTCTGTTGATGATGTGGGATACAAAACATTTTGTGTTTCACCACTGATCAAAGGGAAGACAGTTGTTGAGGCTGATGTTGCTACACTAAAAGCCTTTGCAGTTGGATTTGTTCAGGATGGTGTGCAGTATCAGTTACTTGAGTGCGATAATCTGGAAATTTTTTCGGAAATAGGAGTTTGGCTTGGTGTGTTTGAGCAATATGGAGAAGAAATGTCTGCTTTTAATTATGATGATACTACTGGTAACTATAGTGTTAACAAGACATACAAAGGAGTAAAGGCTTTATTTGAGCTGCCGCTTGATAAAAGTAAAGCAGATGATAAGGCGGCAAAGGAGTATCTCGAAAGACAGAATAAAAGTTCTGAAAACACTGAGTGCTCAGATGAAGATTATCAGATTTACAAAATAGATGAACAGTCGGGGCTTCCAATGTTAAAAGAAGAAAGATGCACAGATGAAAATGAAAAAATTTCTTTCTTTTTTAATATATATAGTATACTTTTATCAGAAGAACAGATTTCAGAAATTATTTCTTATGGTACATTGGTTGAAGAAGAAATAATAGAAGAGAAGGATGGATATTTTGAAGGGACATACAAGAATGAAGAATTCCGAAAGCCAGCGGACTATTATGGTGAAGGTGAGACTGATTTTTATTTCGTTAGTACAGATAGTGAACATATGACTGCCAGATGGATACATAAGGAGAATGGAGAACTTACATTGAGAGAGTATAATTTTAATTTGCAGCAGATAGAGGAGCTTTATGATTATTA
>JAXELM010000151.1:0-3221 GCA_034100525.1 Agathobacter sp. | reverse complement strand
ACAGCAGACCTCTTGGATAACAAGCTTTATATCTATTATAACGGAAAACTTGTTACCTTTCACTCATTAAATGAAAATCCAATTAATTACCATGAAAATCATTACAAATCTCTCATGACGGGAAAGGTTAAACAGGAAGAGATGGAAAATATAGTTGCAGAAAACTTAAATGAATTACATTAGGTCAGACCCGTGTGTATAAATAGTTTTTATTAGAATTATTTATGTTGTGATAACTAGCAAATACCGATATAATATATATGGGATATTTCAATTTGCAAAAGGAGATGATGATATGACAACAGAAGAATATCTTGTAGCTAGAAAGTCCAAGAATTGGAAATTCAACAGAGTGGTTGATAATGCTTCTTTTGCTCATGTGAATAAGATTCATCCGATTAAGCAAAGAGCAGTTAGGGATATTGTAGATGCTGCAAGAAAAGATGCTACCGATAGACGGCTAGCCCCTAAATAAATTTCTAAGTCATAACGACTGTCGTAATCTTTCTAGGAATCTAACGGCGGTCGTTTTTGCTTGTGTTATTATGTTCTTCATCTTCTTTCTTACGTTCCAATCTTTCGATTTTCTCCACAATCTTTCCAACTGCAACTCCGGTTCCAAAAACTGCAAGAATAAATCCTGCTAATGTTACAAAATACCTCAAAAAAGCTTCAAACAATTCGACAAACCAAACTTTATCGAACAGTAAACCGGTAGCTCTGTGAACTTTAGAAAAATTTTAGTATATATTCTTTTTATTTTTTCATTGGTGGGTCAGCCCTGTTGATATATTATACACATCCGGATTAATGGTGACTGCTATTAGATATTATTTAGTTGATAGTTTTTGCGTGCCTGACCCCAAGTGGTTTGAACGTCCCCATTACGATTGAATTGCCCGCAAAATCAAGTCAACATTATAATCTGGTTTCTGTTCCAATGCCAAATCATATATTGGCTGAATCACAGTTATATCTTCTTCTAACAAATCTGCAATCTGCTCTAGATTATATCCTTTATTTATCTTCTTACATACTAAATCTATTAACTTTTTCTCTATTCCTTGTTCTATTCCTTGCTGCATTCCACGTTCTAAAACCACTTCACTCAAATTACACATTGTGTTGACCCTCCTTTCAGTTTCAACATCCATTACAATATCATACTTTTCTTCTAACTTTTTCTTCTTTGCCTCTGCCGAATCTCTCTTTATTAATTCTTCCAGCATTGCTATCAAAACATTCTTCGATGTCTCTGCATCCTCATTCTTTCTCAATCGGATAATGACTCCCTGAACTTTATCTAGATTATCCAGATACTTCTTACTGCTTTAAGATCATCATAATGCGATTTCTGGAATTCCACTTCTTTCTGGGATGAAATCATCCTGCCAAGATAATATATTACCCTGTTATCAAGATGATACCCTAGCTTAGATGGATTCGTACTCTTTTGGGCTTCGATATTTATCAATATCTTTATAAGTTGGTCTCCAAGGTATACTGAAAATCGAATATCATAGTATATCTTACCCTCGCCAATCACCTGGTCTTCTTCAGAGGTCTTCTGTATCTTATGAAGATTGCTATGCCCTGGTTCCATCCGCATCTTCGATACATAAGGTTCATCCATATTATTAATTATAACTGACAGTTCTTCATTTGCAAACTCTTCTAACGAATATTTAAGTATTCTTGCAAGAATCTGCTTGTCTGCCAGCATCTCCTTGACACTCGCATCGTATCTAGCTGTATAACTGTTGCGTTCAATTGTATCTGCAATATTTGTACCCATCACATTCTTCCCCTTTGTCTTGCTATATTGCTATTCATTAATACACTTTCATATCCATACTTCTACTTCCTCTCTCACATAATATATGCTAACAGAATCGACAACAAATAGAAGATACGCTTGGCATAAAAAACTCACGTTCAGCAAAAAAGTGCTATTTACTTGTTTTAATTTGACTTTACCAAGCCTTTGTACTCAGCAACTCTCAAAGAACAAATCTATAACCTTTGGAAAAATCACATTGATTTACTTGGCTGTCTAGTTTATATAGAACTCTGGGCACAGGAAAAATACCAACACAAAATTAGCAAGGCAATTAATGAGTATAAAATGATTTCATCAAATTATACCAAGGTACCGATGAAATATTCAGAAGTGTATCAAGCTATTATACATAATTTTGGAGAAAATATGGAATAGTGGGTTCCTAATCACCAGAATGATGATTTCCACTGCTGGAAGGGTGGCTCAACTTTCGAGTGCCTGCCTCCGAGTGTATACAAGAAGCAAATAAGGATGTAGGTTTTACGCCATTTTTATATGCCACATTTCCTACATCCTTATAATATCATTTGCAGAAGCAGATGATTTCATGAAATTGGCAGGCTGCAAAATGAATTTACCTTTCAATGCTGCACGGGAGATTTTCTGCTTGAACTTCTCCACATTCTATGATATATTGAACATAAGAAAAGCACCCACTCCAAAGGTGGATGCTCTCGGCATAGGGTTATTTGTCCTTACGGACACCGCTTATCCTGTTGGCAGACAGGATAGGCATTTTTATTTTCGCTTGTTTCTCTTATCGAGAAAGGCAAGCAACGCAACAATCAAGCTGCCGAAGGCAATTAACAATGTTAATATACCAAGGAAAATCGAAATGATTTCATAAGCCGTCATGAGCGCCACCTCCCTTCCTATGTATTCCGGTAAACCGGTGTTCAAAGCCGGGAGGCTACCACCCTGTCATGGGTACTTTTCCGTAATGCAATTCTATCACAAGCATACGAGGATTTCAACATCATCCGACTGTACTCGATTTTGGGTAGGAAAAGTAAATACTTTATTCTGGCAACATCATATTAACATCACGAAGAAAACAAAAAGCTCCGAAATGCCTGTAAAATAAGCATTTCGGAGCAAAATGTCTACTATTCAAACTCCCTAACTTAATCCTTGTCTTAAACATTTTTGTTAGGGTTTTCTGTTACGATTTGACTCCATTTGGTTTCAACTGCACCTGTCACATGTGCTGTATGAGCTAATGTTATCAAATTGTTATCAGTATTGCGTTATCACATGTTAAATAAATCTGCATGTGTTCCTGTATCGACCAAGGTCAATGTCAAAATACCATCTTCTTTTAAATATATTACTCAAACTTCCCACACCAATTAGTGTGATGAAACTTGAAAAATCAATACTT
>JAXELM010000135.1:0-2327 GCA_034100525.1 Agathobacter sp. | reverse complement strand
ACAAAGCTGGAACAGATGGGATATGAAGTTGAAGAAGTTGGAAAAGCCGGACTTGTAACCACTATTTCAGGAAATAAGCCAGGTAAGACAATTCTGCTTAGAGCTGATATGGATGCACTTCCTATCAGAGAAGAGACAGATGTTGAATTTAAAAGTCTGTGTGAGGGTAAAATGCATGCGTGTGGACATGATATGCATGCAACCATGTTACTTGGAGCAGCAAAGCTTTTAAAGGCCCATCAGGATGAGATTGAGGGAACAATCAAATTAGAGTTTCAGCCTGCTGAAGAGGTTTTTAAGGGTTCGGAAGATATGATAAAGGCTGGACTTCTTGAGAATCCAAAAGTTGATGCTGCAATTATGTTCCATGTTGTAGCAGGAGTTCCAATGCCAACTGGTATGATTATGGTTCCTGGGGGCGGAGTTTCGATGACATCATGTGAGCAGTATCATATTACAGTTACTGGTAAAAGTGGACATGGATCAATGCCGAATTTGTCAATAGATTCGATAACAGCAGCAGCTCAGATTCATCTGGCTTTACAAGAAATTAACAGTAGAGAAATTGCACCAGGTGAGTATGGAGTATTTACAACATGTAGATTTGAAGCTGGAAATGCATCAAATGTTTTTCCGGAAAAAGCACAGATGTGGGGTACAATTAGAACTGTTGATCCGGAAGGGAAAATAGGCGAGCAAATAAAGAAAAGAATGACAGAAATTACAAATGGTATTGCAACAGCAATGCGTTGTGAAGCAGAGATTGAATTCTACGATTTTTGTCCTTCAATGATGACAGACCCAGATCTTTCAAAGAGTGCTCTTTCTATTATGCAGGAGTTATACGGTCAGATGGTAATTGATATGTCTGTTGTAAATGGAGGAAAAGCAGGTGGTGGAAGCGAAGACTTTGCATTTGTAAGTCATGAGGTTCCAACTGTTGGAATGTATATTGTGGCAGGAAACAGTCAGGAAGGATATCAGTACGGACAGCATAATTCAAAGGTTCGTTTTGATGATAAAGCATTAAACAAAGGAAGTGCGGCCTATGCATATATGGCACTTAGATGGCTGCAGGAAAACGGAGCAAATAGTTATGACAGGAAATCAGGTAGCAAGTAGTCCATTGCTATATATTCTTACTTATTATCATGATTCCTGTTACTATTCTCTGCGCAAGAATTTTGTACAAAAAGGGAGTAATAAGAGTAGAAACAACAGAAAAATAAAAGTTTTTTTATAAATTTTGTAAAATGTATTGCATTCGATATATGGCTATGCTACAATATGAAAGCTGTTTATCGGGATGTAAACGGACGTAACGTGTCATTCTTGTAATAAGTAACATATGCGGATCGGGCATACGGTTATAAAGAATGAAGCTATTAAACGATAAGACATAGAAGAGGTGAAAATTATGAGAGAAGGAATCCATCCAGATTATTATCAGGCAACTGTAACTTGCAACTGTGGTAATACATTTGTTACAGGTTCTACAAAGCCAGAGATTCACGTTGAAATTTGTTCAAAGTGCCATCCATTCTATACTGGACAGCAGAAGGCTGCACAGGCTCGTGGACGTATTGAGCAGTTCAACAAGAAATATGGTATGAACTAGTTTTTAGAGTTAACTAAAAGGTTGAGGTTGCGATAAATCTCAACCTTTTCTTCATGTAAGAGACTGATATTTTAACAGTTGTGGAGAGCGATATATGAGATATTCAGGTGTTGGTGGACAGGCTGTAATGGAAGGCATCATGATGAAAAATGAGGATAAGTATTCCGTTGCGGTCAGAAAACCGGATAAAGAGATAGAAATAAAAGTAGAAGATTACAATCTCGGACAGAAGTTTAAAACAATCAGGAAATTACCCATTTTCAGAGGTGTATTTAGCTTTGTAGATTCACTTTATCTAGGTATGAGTACACTTATGTATTCTGCTTCCTTTTTTGAAGAAGAGGAAGATGCGGATAAAGAGCTGAGTGTAGAAGAAGAGAGTAAGAAAAAGAAACAGGAAGATGCTCTTATGGCAGGAACCGTTGTTTTTTCTGTTGTATTAGCGGTTGCCATATTTTTTGCACTGCCATATTTTTTATCTACATTATTTCAGCGTTTTACTTCTTCTATTTTAGTGATTTCTCTTTTGGAAGGAATAATAAGATTAGTTATTTTTTTAGCATATATATTTCTGATATCGATTACTCCTGATATCAAGAGAGTGTTCATGTATCATGGTGCAGAGCATAAATGTATTAACTGCATAGAGCATGGACTTGAGTTAAATGTTGAAAATGTCAGAAAAAGCTCTAAGCATCACAAGAGATGT
>JAXELM010000070.1:0-20394 GCA_034100525.1 Agathobacter sp. | reverse complement strand
CCTATTACACTTGTACTTGCATTTGTTCGTATGCAACAGGCAAAGAAACAGGGCAATGCAAAGAATAACTTCAGTTTCAAGAAGATATTCCCTTGGTTCATCCTTTTCTTTGTTGGAGCTTCAATAATTACAACAGTAGTTGGAATTATCCCGGCGAATGGATTTACAGCAGCATATGCGACAAGCTTTGTTCCTGCAATGAAATGGCTCGCTAAATTCTTCATAGCAATGGCGATGTGTGCAATCGGACTTAATACCAACATAGTACAGCTTGTGAAAAAGGGCGGAAAGCCAATTCTTATGGGATTTTGCTGTTGGGTTATGATTTCAATAGTATCAATTGCAGTACAGCTTCTTACAAATATCTATTATACAAATTTATAACATTTATATAAATTTTTGAAGGTTATTAAAGCTGCTGGCTTATGCAGATTTGCAGAAAGTCACAGCTTTTTTTATACGAATTTTTAGTTTTATGAAACCAAAGGGAAAATAAAACCTACTTTAAGGATAGAAGGGAGGATTGTTATGGAAGAATATACGCAGGAAGAGATACTTGATTTGTATTTTGCCAGATCGCAGCAGGCAGTTGCTGTGACGGCACAGATGTATGGCTCGAAGCTGGTCAGATTTGCAGAAAATATGATATGCAAAGAAGATGCCATGGAGTGTGTAAATGATACATATATGTGTGCATGGAACAAGATACCACCAGAAAGACCGGTTAAATTTCTGGCATGGTTGTACAAAGTATTAAGGAATATTGTATGTGACAGAATCGACTGGAATAATGCAGCCAAAAGGTCAAGTGGTGTAAATGCACTGCTTGATGAGTTGGCAGAATGTGTTGCAGACTCGGGGGCATCGTATGAAGGAGAGCTTTCTGATTTGGGAAGAAGTATGTCTGATTTTCTAAAGCGTCTGAGTAAGGAAAAGAGGATTATGTTTGTCAGAAGATATTGGTATGGCATGTCAATATCTGAACTGGCGAAGGAATCAGGACTTAGAGAGAATAATATTAAGACACAGCTTTTTAGAATCAGAGGAGAGTTGAAGGACTATCTTTTGAAGGAGGGCGTTTATTATGAATGAAAAAGATTTGTTTAAAGGACTTAATCATTTGGATGACGAAATAATTGATGAAGCAGCAAAAATGGATAATGAGCTTAAAAAGCAGGGACGAAGAAATCGTTTTTGGTCAAATATACACACTATCGGAACAGTAGCAGCAGTTGCCGCTGTGTTTGTTTTGGGATGGAAGGTTGTAAGCTTAAATAATACTTTGGAAAAATCAGGGATGCCATATTCAAACGGCAATGGCACAGAGGTGGCTGAGAAAACAGATTCAGAAGAGGACCTTGGTGATATGTTTACAGTTGCCAGGGGATATGATGATTTATATGATCATCTTGAGACAATAGAATATGAAAAGGATAAAGAGTATCTGGAATACTATGATACTAATAACGCTGAGGCAGAGGAGTCAGTGACTGATTCTGCTCCAACATCAGACAAGAATGCAGCAGCTATTGAGGACTATGAGGTACCGAATGAGGATTATTCAAAAACTAATGTTATGACAGAAGGCGTTGATGAAAGCGATATAGTAAAAACAGATGGAAAGTACATCTATATGGTTGAGTCAAGCTGGATTTCAATCACTGATATCTCCAAGGGAAAACCGGGAGAAAGAAAAGCGTTTAGTCCTGAATTTGATTCTCCTTCGGATGTGGTAAAGGAGATGTATGTGGATGATGGCAGGATGTTTCTTGTTGTAAGTCATATTAAAAATCAGACAGCTGAGTTTTATGATATGGATGAAGAGACAGTTTGTTATAGTTACGATATAGCAGATCCGCAGAATCCAAAGCTGATTGGTAAGATGAGACAGGATGGAAGTTATAATACTTCACGAAAAGCAGGCGATACAGTATATCTTTTTACAATGCAGACAATTTACAGACCAGATATCGATAAGGATAAGGCGATTGCTGAGGATGCACTTGGTTCGTGGATACCATCAGTAAATGATATGCCTGTTGACAGTGGTTGTATATATATGGGAAATCAGGGGCAAAATGGAATTCTAATTTCTTCGTTTGATATAAAAGAGCCGGATAAAACAATTGATTCAAAATATGTAATGAGTGGATACTGTGATATCTATGTGTCAAATGACGCTATTTATTTTTATGGGAATGATTGGAAGTCAGGAAGAACTATTACAAGTATCAGTAAAATGTTCTATAAGGATGGCAAAATATCAGCAGGCCAGTCAACCATGATAAATGGGATGATTTATGATTCATTTGCAATTAGTCAGCAAAATGGATATCTGTATGTAATTGCTACAGAAGACAGTTCGGATGTCTCTGTGAATACACTTCATGTATTTGATTCAGACATGAAGCAGACAGGAGTAATTAATGAAATTGCAAGGGATGAAAGAATTTATGCTGCAAGATTTTTAGGTGATTATGCTTATTTTATTACTTACAGACAAATTGATCCGCTTTTTGTAGCAGATATTTCTGACCCGGATAATCCAAAGCTTTTAGGTGAGCTTGAGGTTGAAGGTTTTTCGGAATATCTTCATATTTGGGATGAAAATCATGTACTGGGAATTGGATACATCACGAAGGAGAATGCAATAGACAGAATAAGACTTACAATGTTTGATGTGAGTGATCCAAAGAATCCGGTAGAGGAGAATTCATACGTGCTTAATGAATCTGATTATTGCGATGCACTACAGGGAAATTATAAAGCGATTCTTGCAGATCCGAAGAAGAATCTGATAGGCTTTGCAGCAGGAGACAATTACAGTCTTTTCAAATATGACAAGAAAAATGGATTTTCTCTTATTCGTGACACAAAAATGAAATATGATAATTCTGGCGGTTACAGAGGCTTGTACAGTGGCGATAATTTCTATGTGGCTGGAAATGGAGAGATTGAGTATTTTTCTTTGAAATAAACGGCATAATAAAATAATTATTAAATTGGGTATATCCGTTGTGATATACCCTGTTTTTTGTGCTATAATATATCAGTTGTATGGAAAGGAGAATGAAATGAAATACTTGAAACAATTTCTAATTATTTTGTTATTTTCATTTATTGGAGAAGGATTAAATTATATAATTCCGCTGCCCGTACCAGCCAGCATATATGGACTTATTTTATTGTTTATTGCGCTTATGACTGGTGTTGTGAAGCTTCATCATATAAAGGAGACAGGGCAGCTTTTGATTGATATTATGCCGATTATGTTTATTCCGGCTGGAGTAGGACTTATTACAAGCTGGGGAGTTCTTAAAGCCCAGATAATTCCTATTGTTGTAATTATTATTTTTTCAACAGTTCTTGTAATGGGAGTATCTGGAAAAGTGACGCAATATGTAATAAAAAGAGGTGAAAAATAGATGGATTTCATAATTAATTCTGTTTTCGGGGGCGTGGTAATTACATTTTTGACTTATGAGATTGGGGTTTTGATAAAGAATAAATTAAAAATTGCAATTTTTAATCCACTTTTGATTTCTATTGTCCTGATTATTGGACTGCTAAAGTGTTTTAATATTGATTATGAAGTTTACAAAACAGGTTCACAATTGATTTCATATCTGCTTACACCAGCCACGGTAGCACTTGCGATTCCTCTTTATGAGCAGATTGAACCACTGAAGAAAAACTGGAAAGCAATTATACTTGGAATTATTTCAGGAGCATTGACAAGTGCTGTTTGCGTGCTTGTTATGTCTGTTATTTTTAAGCTGGACCACGAGATGTATGTGACTATGCTTCCTAAGTCTATCACAACAGCTATTGGAATGGGCGTTGCTGAAGAGATGGGAGGTATTGTGACAATAACAGTTGCAGTAATTGTAGTCACCGGAATATTTGGCAATATGACTGCTGAGAGTGTGTGCAGATTATTTAAAATTACAGAGCCTGTCGCAAAAGGTATTGGTATTGGTTCTGCGGCACATGCGATGGGAACTACTAAAGCTATGGAGATAGGAGAGATAGAAGGAGCCATGAGCAGTCTTTCAATAGCTGTTTCAGGTATCATAACAGTTATAGTAGCATCAGTTTTTTCGTGTATCTATTAATATGGGATATATCATGACGGAGGAGTTTTTATGTCATTACAGTTTATTTTCGGCAATTCCGGAAGTGGTAAGACTACGTATTTGTACAAGACTATAGTGGAGCAGGCTACTGCCAATCCATTTAAGAATTATCTGATTATTGTACCGGAACAGTTTACTATGCAGACACAGAGAATGCTGGTTGACTTATCGCCTAATCATGCCATTATGAATATTGATGTGCTTAGCTTTAAGAGACTTGCATATCGTGTGTTTGATGAATTGGGGATTAATCATATAGAGATTCTTGAGGAGACTGGAAAGAATCTTGTGCTTAGAAAGATAGCGCAGGAGAATGCAGACAGTCTTAGTGTAATGCGCCCTAATATCAGTAGGATTGGATATATAAGTGAGGTTAAATCACTTCTGTCGGAGCTGGTTCAGTATAATATTTCACCTGAACTGCTTGAAGAATATGCTGTATCAGAAAGGCTTCCAGAGGTATTGAGGGCGAAGCTTAGAGATGTGCTTGTATTATATAAGGGATTTGAAGAGTTCATGCAGGAGCGCTATATTACTGCCGAGGAATTGCTCAATGTACTTGGAGATGTAGCGCATGAGTCGCAGATTCTTAGAGACAGTGTACTTGTGTTTGATGAATTTACAGGGTTTACCCCTATTCAAAATAAGCTGCTTATGAAATTATTTACCATTGTTTCACAGATATATGTGACAATTACGATTGATTCCAGTGAGGATTTTTTTCATAGCAGGGGTGTGCATGAGCTTTTTGATATGCCGAAGAAATCTGTAAGCAGCCTGATGAAGCTTGCTGAGAGAACGGGAGTGGAAGTACTTGAGCCTATTGTTCTTAAAGCAGCGAAGGATAAGCGTTTTAGCAATTCTGATGAACTTTATTTTATGGAGCAGAATATATTTCGTAAAAAAAGCAGTGTTAGTAACCAGCCCTGTGAAAATATCAGGATAATGAGTCTTAAGAACCCAAAGGAAGAAGTGATTTGGGCGGCCAGGGTAATTAATGATTTAATACAGCAGGAGGGATATCGTTACAGGGATATTGCTATTGTTACAGGTGATGTAAGTACCTGTGCCAATTATGTTGAGACTGTTTTTTCGGAATATGATATTCCATATTTCATCGATACGACGAAGGAGATTTTATTCCATCCGTTTATAGAATTTATAAGAGCAACACTTGATGTGATATCACAGGATTTTTCAATCGAAGCTGTACTTAGATTTTTGCGATGCGGATTTTGTCAGATTGAGGACAATAAGCTTGACGTGCTGGAGAATTATCTGCTTGCAACAGGAATAAGAGGTAGAAATGCCTGGAGTAAAAGATGGCTTAGGATGCCACGTGATAAGAAAAATTATGAGCTGTCAAAGTTAGAAGAGTTGCGGGGCAGAATATATGATATTTTATCGCCTGTCATAGAAGTATTTACAGATAAGGAATCAACTGTTGCAGACGAAATTATCAGCCTTTATAAAATGATAGAAGGTCTTGATGTGGAGCATCAGTTGTGGCAGTTTGAAGAAGAGTATCTAAAGGCTGGCAATCAGGTTAAATCCAAAGAATATGGTCAGATATACAAGATTGTTATGTCGCTTTTTGAAAAGTATATATCTATTCTTGGGGATGAGAGGCTAAGTGTCTCTGAGTTTATAGAGATTCTTGATGCAGGATTTGATGCGGCTGAGGTTGCGACAATTCCTCCTGGGTTTGACTGTGTCATGATTGGTGATATTGAACGAACCAGATTAAATGATATAAAGATATTATTTTTTGTTGGTGTTAATGATGGAATTATCCCCAAAGCTGTCAATAATGGAGGTATCATATCCCAATATGAACGTGAGATGCTAAAGGACATGGATATAGAGCTTGCGCCCGGTGCAAGAGAACAGAGCTTTATTCAGAAGTATTATCTGTATCTGAATATGACGAAGCCGTCTGACAGATTATACCTTAGCTTTCACAGATTAGATAATGATGGGAAATCTGCTCTGAAATCATATCTGGTTAATACAATATGCAGACTGTTTAGTAAGCTCGAGATTGAGTATACGGACAATATTTCGTCAGAGCTGAATGTATCGACACAGCAGGCGGCAAAGGATTATCTGATAAATGGCTGTCAGGATGATAACTGGTTTGCGCTTGCAAAATGGTTTGGCGCAGATGAGCTTTTAGATGCCAGATACAGATATTATGAAGGCAATCCTATCAGCGAAGTAGTTGCACAGGCTGTTTATGGTCAAAAAATCAAGGGAAGTGTGACGAGGCTTGAGCAGTTTGCCAGATGTCAGTATGCGCATTATCTGATGTATGGTTTAAAGCTTCGTGAGCGTGAGGAAAGCGGATTTGAGAATGTTGATATTGGAAACATATATCATGATGCGCTCAACAGATACAGTTTGAAATTAAAAGCTTCAGAGGAATATGACTGGAGAAATATTGATGATGACGCAAGGAACGAACTTGCCGAAGTTGCATTTGCAGAAGCAGTAGAGGGGTATCCTAATTTGCTGGCATATGCTTCGTCGAGTGAACAGCATATGTTAAAGAGGATGGAGCATGTATTTAAGCAGACTATCTGGGCACTTACTATGCAGATTCGAAAAGGCAGATTCACACCGGAGAAATTCGAGTTTGAATTTGAAACAGCTGGCGATGATAATCTTTCATTGTATGGAAGAATTGACAGGATAGATACTTTTCATGAAGAGGGCAAGAATTACATAAAAGTAATAGATTATAAGTCGGGCAATACCAGATTTGACCTTGTAAAGCTGTATCATGGTGTGTCGCTTCAGCTTGCGATGTATATGAATGCTGCGATGGGAGAAGGAGATATTCCGGGTGGAATGCTGTACTATCATATAGATGATCCGGTTATCGATATTCCGGATGAAATCAGTCAGCAGGAATTAGATGATGCGATACTACTTAGTCTAAGACCTGATGGACTTATTAATTCAGAGGATGAAGTAATAAGAGCTTTTGATGAGAATCTCGAGAAGAAATCACTTGTTGCACCTGTCACGCTCAAAAAGGACGGAACTGCTGATGCATATTCAAGCGTAGCAAGTACTGAAGATTTTGACGTAATTGGGGAGTTTACAAATAACAAAATATCACAGCTTGGCGAGGAAATATTAGGCGGTAATATTAAGGTAAATCCGCTAATGGCAGATGGTGTTGATAGTTGCAGATTCTGTTCTTTTCAGTCTGTCTGCTGTATTAATTCAAAGCTTCCGGGAATAGAGCCAAGGAAAAACACCAAAACAAACAAAGATGAGATTATCGACATGATGAAGACGGAAAATGCCAGATGTAAAGCTAAGAAAGGAGATTAATCATGGAAGTAAAATGGACAAAAGAACAGGAACAAGTGATTAATCTTCGAGATAGAAATCTGCTTGTTTCCGCTGCAGCTGGTTCCGGTAAGACGGCAGTTCTCGTCGAACGAATTATTAAAAGAATTACGGACATAGATAATCCGGTTGACATTGACAAAATTCTTGTAGTTACTTTTACGAAGGCAGCCGCAGCTGAGATGAGAGAGCGTATCTCAGATGCACTTGAGGCATTGCGGGAAGACAATCCGGAGGATGAGAACCTGCAGAGACAGTCGACGCTTATTCACAATGCACTTATTACGACAATTGATAGTTTTTGTTTATTTGCAGTCAGAAATCATTTTGGAGAGATTAATCTTGATCCTAATTTTAGAATTGCAGATACAGGGGAAATAAAGCTCCTGGAAAGTGATGTACTTAATGAGTGTTTTGAGGCTAATTATGGTCGCAAGGATAATCAGGCGTTTCTTAATCTTATTGATTTATATGCCGGGAGCAGGAATGATGATAAGGTCAGGGAGATGGTGCTGAAAATATATCACATGGCACAGAGTGATTCATGGCCGAAGGCATGGATTAAGAGTCTTGGAGATATGTATAATACTGCTTCTGAAGATGAGCTTTTAGTTACACCGATATTCTTGGGAATTGCATCATACATCACAAATCTGCTCACAGACTATAGGCATACTCTGTGCAAGTTACGTGAAATTGCGTTGGAGGAGGATGGACCGCAGAAATATCTGCCTACGCTTGATAATGATATCTCAAGTCTTGAGAAGATAGATGATATAGATGATTTTAAAGGACTTTTTTCGTTTTTTGAAAGCTTTTCCATGGGGAATTTTGCAGCTATAAGAGATAAGGATGCTTCTGAGGAGAAAAAGCTTAAAAAAGAAAAGGTACAGACTGGTCGTAACAAAATCAAAAAAGAAATTGAAGATATAAGAAAAGAATATTTTTCTAGTGATATCACGAAGATAAGAGAACAATTGAACAGATTGCAACCGATAGTAGATGAACTTATTAGAATTGCAATAGAGTATACAGATGCTGTTGATGAGAAAAAAAGACAAAAGCGTATTGTGGATTTCAATGATATAGAGCACTTTGCACTTCGAATATTTGTTGACGAGAATACGAAAGAGGCTACATCTACAGCCAGAGAATTTCGTGAACATTTCGAGGAAATAATGATAGATGAGTATCAGGACAGTAATCAGGTTCAGGAGGATATTCTTTGTTCTATTTCAAAGATGTCAGATGGAAGAAATAATATGTTTATGGTCGGTGATGTCAAGCAGAGTATATATCGCTTCAGACTTGCAAGACCAGAGCTTTTCATGCATAAATACAATACTTATTCTACGCAGGATTCAGATAGCCAGAGAATAGACCTTCACAAGAATTTCAGAAGTCGAAGTGAAGTGCTTGATTTTGCAAATGATATTTTTTATAAGGTTATGCAGATGGATATGGGAGGGGTTGCTTATGATAAAGACAGTGCTCTTTATCTGGGAGCTGATTATCCCGCTGCGCAGGACAAAAAGGCAGAGCTGCTTTTGATTGATACGAAAGAGGAAGATTTTGCAAAGGTACTTGAGGATGAAGAAAAAAGTGTAAGAATAGAAGCTCTTGTTGTTGCACAAAAAATCAATGATATGATGGCAAAGATGCAGATTACAGACAAGAAATCACGACAGCTTCGTGCTCTTAAATACAGTGATATCGTAATTCTTTTTCGAGGAATAAAGGCAAATGGGGCTGATTTTGTTCAGGTATTATCTGAGTGTGGGATACCGGCTCATGTTGAATCGCAGTCGGGATATTTTGATACATACGAGGTTCAGACTGTACTTAATATGCTTCGTATCCTTGACAATCCATTACAGGATATTCCGATGACTGCTGTTTTAAAATCTCCAATTGTGGGACTTGATGATGAGGAGATGGCAGAAATACGAATAAAAGATACAGATAAGTCTTTTGCAGGACTGGTAATAGATGAAATGGAAGCCGCTGAAGAGGGCAAGTTGTATGAGTTTAATAAGCTTTATTGTGATATAAGAAAGCTGGTAAAAGACACACCTGTTCATGAGCTCATACAGGTGATTTTAGACAGGACTGGCTTTGGAAGATATGCCGCAGCTATGCCGGCAGGAGAAAGGCGTAAGCTTAATCTTGAGATGCTTGTTCAAAGGGCTGTTGCTTATGAGAATACAAGTTATAAAGGACTTTTTCATTTTATCAGATACATTGACCAGCTTCATAAGTATGAAGTAGATTTTGGTGAGGCTGAGACCGTAGGGGAAAATGAAGATGTTGTTCGAATAATGACGATACATAAGAGCAAAGGTCTTGAATTTCCTGTTGTATTTGTGTGTGGTACAGGAAGGAAATTTAATCAGAGGGATACATCGGATAATCTTGTGTTGCATACTTCACTTGGAATTGGCCTAAATGAAATCTCGGGAAGTCCGAAGGTAAAAAGAAAGTCACTTGTTCGCTCAGAGATTGCTAATACAATCAAGCTTGAGAATCTTGGAGAAGAATTAAGAGTGCTTTATGTTGCACTAACACGTGCAAAGGAAAAGCTTATTTTGACAGGCTGTATAAGTGATGCAGCAAAGACCTTGCAGGGATATGAAGGAAATGTTATACAGGGGATGCCTGTTTCTTTCAAGCAGAGGGCACAGGCTGCCAGATATCTGGATTGGATTATTCCGGCAATGCTTTCTTATCCAGACAAATATGACATTGATTTTGTGTCGGCAGATGAACTTGCAGAACGTCAGGCTGAGGATATGGCGAGTCTTGATATTGACAGGACTTTAATTGAAAAAAGAATAGAGACTTCTTCTGACGAGCTTATAAGCAGTCTTACAGAGCGATTTTCTTTTGAATATAAATATAAGACACAGATGGATAAGAAGAGTAAGTATTCTGTTTCAGAGTTAAAGCATGATTCCATGGTGGAGATATATGATAGTATTTCAAAGGAAGCAGAGATTCCAGAATTTCTGCTTGAAGAAAAAGAGTCTTATATTCCTTGTTTTATGTTCAATGCAGATGATATGATGGCAAAAGATGATACAAATCCAGGTGCAAAAAGAGGTACTGCAATACACCGAGTTATGGAATGTCTGGATTTTAAAGCAATACTTGATATTGATTGTTCAAATGAGGCACAGATGGAGCTGTTTGTAGATAATCAGATTATACAAATGCAGTCTAAGCGATTGATATCTGAAGATATGGTTGGGCTTGTACCTAATCATATGATTAAGGATTTTATAAAAACGCCCATCGCAATGAGAATGGCTAAGGCCGATAAAAAGGGGATGCTGTTTAAAGAGAAACCTTTTGTTATGGATTATGAAGGTGTTTTATTGCAGGGAATTATTGACGTATTTTGGATGGAAGATGATAAAATTATGCTTTTGGATTACAAGACAGACAGGGTTAATAATTCACAGGAGCTTGTAGCAAGATACAAAAAGCAGTTAGATTTATATGCAGATGCGCTTTCAAGACTGTTTGGTACAGGTGAAAGTCTTATTTACTCATTTTGTCTTAAGGAGGTTATTGAGGTTTGAGTCAGATTATTTTAGCATCAGGTTCACCCAGAAGAAAAGAATTATTAGAACAGATTGGTATTGAGTTTGAGATTTGTCCAGCAAAGGGAGAAGAAGTAATAAGCAGTACAGTACCACATGAGGTAGTCATGGAACTGTCAGCTCAAAAAGCACAGGAAGTGGCTAATATGATTTATACATATTCAGCTGAGCATGAGGAAACTAGTACACCGCAGGATATAATGGTTATTGGTGCTGATACTGTAGTTGCATATGATGGAAAGATACTGGGGAAGCCTTCTGATGAAGATGATGCAAAGAGGATGATTTCTATGCTTGCAGGCAATACACATAGTGTTTATACAGGTGTATCTGTTATTTTTATTGATAAGAATAAGCGTGCAGGAATTCATACATTTTATGAAAAAACAGATGTGCTTGTTTGTGATATGACGGAGACTGAAATAGACAGATATGTTGCTACCGGTGAGCCGATGGACAAGGCTGGAGGCTACGGAATCCAGGGTAGATTTGCAATTCATATTAAAGAGATAATGGGGGATTATAATAATGTGGTAGGATTGCCGGTTGCACGATTATATCAGGAGCTGCTTTCTATTGGAATTGATTTGTATTTATGGTAATATATCGATATACTATTATAATTTCTTAGGAGGGGCATATGGTTTACGAATATGATGAAGCAGTATTAAAATCATTTATTGAGAATCAGGGGCAGCTTTTTTCGGAAAATATAGCTGATACACCGGAAGCAGCTGAAGAATTTTTGGAAGATTGTATGGCTACTGTCTGTTCAAATGCAGCAGAAGTGAAAGAATATTTTGAAGAAGCCGGAATAGATATAATGGGGATGTCAGATGATGAAATACTCGAACAGAGTGAAGTGTTTGCGATTCCTGATGGAAGATATTTGATTGTCGAGGGATAAGAAATTTGGAGTGACAAATGAAAAAAAGAGTATTTAATTTGTGTACTATTTTATTAGCCACAACACTTCTTGCAGGATGCAAGATTGGCGGAAAAGAAATAGTTTTTGAACTTGGAAGTGACAATGATTATGTCTTTTCGGTAGGTGAATCAAAGTGCAGTCAAAAGCAGGCCAGACTATTTTTGTGCAATTACCAGAACCTGTATGGAAATGCTTATGGTGTAAATCTATGGGATTATGACTTTGAGGGGGATTCTTTAGAAGAATATGTCAAAGGTATTACTTTGGATGAACTTACGAAGATAGTCTGCATGGATATTGTTTCACAGGAGCAGGAAATTGCACTTACAGAAAAGGAGCATAAGCTGGTAAAGAAAGCTGCGGAAGAATATTACAAATCGTTAAGTGATGATGAATTGTCATTTATGAAGGTTAGTCAGTCTGATGTAGTTGAGATATATGAGAATTATGCATTAGCTGAAAAACTGTATAAGAATCTTACAGAAGGTGTAAATACAGAAGTAAGTGATGATGATGCCAGAGTAATCAGAATTCAGCAGATTTGTGTAAGCGATAAGAAAAATGCAGATGCAGTAAGTGAGAAATTAGCAGCTGGAGAGGCGTTTGAAACAGTTGCAGGGGAGTACAGCACATGTACTACATCACAGCTTACAGTATCGAGAGGTGAACTTCCCAAGGAACTTGAGGAAGTGGCTTTTGAATTAGCTAATGATGAAATATCGCAGGCTGTTAAAACAACAGGTGGTTATTATTTTATAAAGTGTATTAACAAGTTTGAAGAGGATTTGACTGAGGCCAATAAAGTTAATATTCTTAATCAGCGTGAGAAAGAACAATTCAATGATGTGTATGAAGACTTTGTTGGAAATGCAGTGTTTTATCTGAACGAAGATGTGTGGAATGAAATAAAGATAGATAAGTCTTTGGATATTAAGACAGACAGTTTTTTTGAGATTTATGACAAATATTTTGAATAATTGAGGTAGAAAATGAGTTGGGAATTTGACTTCTTATATGCATTGCAGAATATTCATAATCCGGTATTGGATAAGATAATGATTGTTTTATCTACTATTGGAGATGCAGGATTATTTTGGATAGGTGTAGCAATACTGCTTATATGTATGAAGAAATATAGAAAATGTGGACTGCAGGTAGCAGTTGCTATGCTTTTGACATTTATAGTAGGCAATCTTATTCTTAAGAATATGATACATAGGGACAGACCTTGCTGGATTGATCCGTCGATAACGTTGCTTGTAAAATCACCGTCTGATTTTTCATTTCCGTCGGGACATTCGATGAATGGATTTACGGCGTCAGTATCGATTTTGCTGTGTGATAAGAAATTGGGAATTGCGGCAGTGATTTTGGCAGCAGCAATAGCATTTTCGCGCTTGTACAATTTTGTTCATTTTCCGACAGATGTTATTGCCGGAATAGTGATTGGTATTGTTTCAGCTCTTTTTGTTAATTATTTATTCCAGCGCAAAGTTCATGTATAGTTCTTGGTTTTCGAGAGTTATTCCACGACATTCAGCCAGTTCGCTTACAGTTACAAGCTGATATCCTTCGAGGACTAGTGAGGGAACTATGGTTTCAGTGGCGATGGCGGTCTCCTTGTAGAAATCATGCATTAGTATTATGTCACCGTCTTTTACTTTGCCCAATACTGCATCAATAGTAGAAGAAGGGTTTAAGGTTTTCCAGTCTAACGTATCAATTGACCAAAGAATCAGAGGCATATTTATGTTCTTATCAGTCCAGCAGTCGTTTAGACCACAGGGAGGTCTCATGATTACAGGATTTATACCTATACAGTTCTTTACAGCTGTGTTTGTTGCTTTTATTTGATATTGTATTTCTGATGAGCCTAAATCTGTCAGAAGCTTATGATCAAATGTATGGTTTCCTATTTCACAGCCGTAATTATATGCAGTTTTTACTGTATCACTGTATTCCTCAACTCTGTTGCCAATGACAAAAAAGGTTGCAACAGAATTATACTTATTTAAAGTCTCTAAGATTTTTTTTGTATTTACAGATGGTCCGTCATCATATGTGATGGCTACCATCTTTTTTCTTTTATCAATACTTCGTATTAGTTTCCCATTAATATCATAGTAGCTAAGATATAGAGGTGTGTTTCTTTTAGTAACATTCGAAAGCTTAGGCGGGTCTGGTTCTATTGCAAGGAAAGATGTTGGAACAAGCAGAACTATAAAGACTAATATATAAAGAAAAAGCATAAGGTGTTTTTTATATGACATATAGCTTTTTACCTCAATTCAATAAATACATTCTGTTTTATAATATGAGAGATGATAAAAAAATATCCTCTGTGAAGTATTTTATGTGTAATATTTCACAGAGGATTTGAATTTTGTGATATTGCTATATTGCTAAATTATTATATTACAATTATTTAGTGAGAAGTAACATTATGTCATTGCTTCTCTTAACGAACTTAGCCATTGCATCAACTGAAAGTGGCTGATTGCTTATAAGAGCTAAATCATATAACTGTTCAGCAAACATAGGAACGTTTTCTGAGTCCTTGTTCTCTAAAATGTATTTAACAAGTTCGTTGTTTGCATTGAGTGTAAGTGTCTGGTCGGCGGCAAACATGTTTGGATCCATTCCACCCATTCCGCCCATTGCATACATTTTCATCATATCCTGCATACGTCTTCCCTGCTCAGAAAGAGTAAGGATAGAGGCTACATCAGCATTCTTGAGGTTCTCAACTTTGATAGTAAGCTTATCGTTTGAAATTGCATTTTTGAAAATCTCTGAGAGAGTAGTTGTAGCTTCAGTAAGGTCAACGTCTGACTCATCTCTTAATGATTCTGTCACATCGGCATCAATTCTCTGGAACTGATAATGCTCATTTCTCTGCTCAAGCTGAGTGATGAATGATGTATCGATATTGTGGTCTAAAATAACAGCATTCATTCCCTGCTCTTTGAACATGTTGATGTATTGTCCCTGCTGAACCTTGTCTGTTACATAATAAATAGTAGTGCGCTTTGGCTCTTTATCGTCTGCATTCTGTGCATTTTCAGTATTATCTGTATTCTCAGCACTATCAGTATTTTCAGTACTATTTGTATCTTCCTCGACAGGAACTAACAATTCTGGTAAAGTCTGATACTTATCGTTAATATCTTTGAAGAGGATGAAATCATTCATCTTGTCGCAGAATTTCTCATCCTTAAGGCAACCGAATTTGATAAATGGGCTAATGTCATCCCAGTATTTCTCGTAGTTTTCTTTATCGGTCTTGCACATTCCGATTAACTTGTCAGCAACCTTCTTTGTGATGTATTCAGATATCTTCTTTACGAATCCGTCGTTCTGTAAAGCTGAACGAGATACATTAAGTGGAAGGTCTGGACAATCGATTACACCCTTAAGGAGCATCAAAAATTCTGGAATTACTTCTTTGATATTATCAGCTATAAATACCTGATTGTTGTAAAGCTTGATTGTACCCTCAATTGAATCATATTCTGTATTGATTTTTGGGAAATACAAAATACCTTTAAGATTAAATGGGTAATCCATATTCAAATGAATCCAGAATAATGGCTCTTTATAATCTAAGAATACCTTGCGGTAGAACTCTTTGTATTCCTCATCTGTACAATCATTAGGGTTTTTAGCCCAAAGTGGAAGAGTATCATTTAATGGAACAGGACGCTTTACAATCTTAAGCTGATCCTTGGCAGGAGATACTTCTACAGTCTCTTTAGTTCCATCTTCATTTTCCTTCTCTTCGAATTTAGCTTCTTCATGAATCTCTTCAACAACTACATCTGTGTCAAGCTTGTCAGCTCTTTCGATTGTCTCGTATTCTTCAGGAGCATTAGCTTTTGAGAGATAAATCTCAGTTGGCATAAATGAACAGTATTTCTCAATTATTTCTCTTGCACGATATTCGTTTGCAAACTCAAGACAATCTTCATTCAGATATAATGTGATTTCGGTTCCGACTTCGTCCATATCTCCGTCAACCATATCAAACTCAGTTCCACCATCACATGACCAGTGAACAGGTGTAGAGCCTTCTTTGTAAGAAAGAGTATCGATTGTCACCTCGTCAGCAACCATGAATGCTGAATAAAATCCCAAACCGAAGTGTCCTATAATCTGGTCATCATTTGATTTGTCTTTATATTTTTCAATGAAATCAGTAGCTCCGGAGAATGCAATCTGATTTATATATTCTTCAACTTCGTCAGCTGTCATTCCAAGGCCGTTATCGATGAATTTAAGAGTTTTCTCTTCAGGATTTACAATAACCTGTATCTTTGCTTTATAATCAGCAGGGAGTGAGTACTCACCCATCATATCAAGCTTTTTTAATTTTGTGATGGCATCGCATCCGTTTGAGATTAATTCACGATAGAAGATATCGTGGTCTGAGTATAACCATTTCTTGATAATAGGAAAAAGGTTATCGCTGTCAATTGAAAGATTTCCATGTTTATTTGCCATAATAATACAACTCCTTTATCTTTATTTCTTTTCTTTGATTTTCAACTAATGAAAATGATAAATCGAGTTAGTTGAAAAGTCAATAGAAAGTTAGCACTCTTTTTGAAAGAGTGCTAACAAAATGGCGTAAAACCTTTAAAATCAAGCTTTTTATAATTATAAAATCTTTCTAAACTAGACAATTTAATATAAAAATGGTAGTATTTACAGAGAAAAAGAGTCTTATAAAAAGGAGTAAATTATGTTAGAGACAGGTATTAAAGGCACGAAAGAAATTACAGTAACAAATGAACTTACAGCAAAGACTTTTAAGAGTGGTACACTTGATGTGTATGCTACTCCTGCAATGATTGCTTTGATGGAGGATGTAGCTTTTGAGAGTGTTGCATCTGAATTAGAGGAAGGATGTGGAACAGTAGGTACACTTATTGATGTCAAGCATGTGGCAGCAACTCCGGTTGGGATGAAAGTGACATGTGAGACTGAGCTTACCAAGATTGATGGACGTGCACTTACATTTTCGGTTAAAGCATTTGATGAATGTGGATTAATTGGCGAAGGAGTGCATGAGAGATTTATTATAAATGATGAAAAATTCCAGGCAAAAGCAAATGGTAAAATGGATAAATAATGAGAAAGATTAGTAAAAGAGATATAGTTGTTGCAAAAGAAATAGTTGATATATTTTCAAAAAGTAATGTACCTGCCCATTCTGGGCAGATTGCATTTTATATGATGCTTTCATTTTTTCCGTTTTTATTATTATTGTTTTCGCTTTTAAATTTAACACCTCTTACTGCGGAAGATTTTCAGGAATGGATGTTTACTATTATTCCTGCTTCTTTTGAGGATTCTATACGTGTTTTTACGGAAGAAATTTATAGCAGTAGTAGTGGAAGGATTTCTATTTCGCTTATTACAGCAGTATGGTTGAGTTCCAAAGCCTTTGTAGCACTTCAGCAGGGGCTGAATGATATGTATCAGTTGGAGGAAAATCGTAACTTCCTTCTTCTTAGAGTGTATGGCGTTTTGCATAGTATTGTTTTCGCAGTGCTGTTAACAGTGACACTTGGATTCATGGTTTTTGGAAATAGGATTTATGAGGCATTTTTTAAGAATCTGGAGATGGTTGAGAAGATTATTCACTTTAGACTTCTTATTTGCATACCGGTACTGATTTTGATTTTCTGGTTGATATATTCATTTATCCCAAATAAAAAGCAGATATTTAGAAATCAAATTCCAGGAGCGGTTTTTGCTACTATTGCTTGGATTGTTTTTTCATATGGTTTTTCAATTTATGTTGACAAATACAACAACTATGCTTCATTTTATGGTACTATGACGACTATTGCACTTATAATGGTGTGGCTTTATGCCTGCATGTATATGTTGTTATTAGGTGGATTTATTAATTATATACTTGAATATAAAAGGAGTGGGCGATGATTTATTTTAACTGTGACTATAACGAGGGTGCGCATGAGAAGATAATGCAAAGACTTCTTGAGACCAATATGGAACAGACGCCAGGATATGGATGTGATGTTTATTGTGAGCGCGCTAGAGAACTTATTAAAAAAATGATAAAAAATGATGAGGCTGATGTTCATTTTCTAGTGGGAGGTACACAGACAAATGCTACTGTAATTGCTGCAGCACTTAGACCATATCAGGGAGTAATAGCTGCCGAAACAGGCCATATAAATGTCCATGAGACAGGAGCTATCGAAGCAACAGGTCATAAAGTTTTAGCAATTGAATCAGAAGATGGGAAAATCACTGCAAATCAGATTGAAACAGCATGCTTATTGCATGAAAATGATAGTTCGGCAGAGCATACAGTACAGCCTAAGATGGTATATATTTCTCAGCCAACTGAACTTGGAACAAGATATTCTTTGGCAGAGTTGACAGCGATTTCAAAAGTTTGTAAGGATCATTGCTTGTATTTATTTGTTGATGGTGCCAGACTTGGATATGGACTTGCTGCAAAAGGTAATGATGTTGATTTTTGTGACTTGGCGAGACTGTGTGATGTATTTTATATAGGAGGAACCAAACAGGGATTATTGTTTGGGGAGGCTCTTGTCATTACAAACGATGCAATTAAAAAAGATTTCAGATATATGATTAAGCAAAAAGGTGGAATGCTTGCAAAAGGAAGACTTCTTGGAGTCCAGTTTGAGGCTGCTTTTGAGGATGGCCTTTATATGAAAATGGCTAAACATGCTAGTGAACTGGCGGACCAGTTAAGAGCAGTATTTTATGAGAAAAAAGTAAAATTTTTGGTAGAGAATGATACTAATCAGCTTTTTCCAATTCTAAGAGATGAAGTACTTGATAAACTTAGTGAGAAATACTGTTATGAATATCAAAAGCGAATTGATCAAACACATAGTGCCGTCCGATTCTGCACGAGCTGGGCAACCCAAAAAGAATCAGTAGATATGCTGTGTCAGGATATAAAGCAGCTTTTATAATATAATATAATAAAGATTCAAAGTGGAGAACAAAATGGACGAAATCAAACTTGAAATAGAGAAGATAGTTGGAACAATATTAGAAGATTATGAGGATGAAAGAATAATCAATCAGGAGGCAATATTTACACAGCCGGATTCGGATATTGTATCTGATATTCTTCAGAAATTAATTAAAATAGTATATCCTGGTTTTTTCAGAGATAAAGATTACAGATTTTATAATTTAAATAGTCGTACAACAGTATTGCTAGAGGATGTTATGTATAATCTAAACAAACAGATTGCACTTGCACTTCCACAGGATCCTAACAATTCATGTAAGTGTGAAGCTAGTCTAGATTGTGAAGCGCAGCAGATTTGTTTGGAGTTTTTTAGAAAAATCCCTAAAATTAGAGAATATGTTGAGACTGATGTAGAAGCTTTTTTTGATGGTGACCCTGCTGCTTACAATTATAATGAGATAATTCTTTGTTATCCAGGTTTGTTGGCCATTACTACTAATCGTATAGCTCATGAACTTCATCTATTAGGGGTTCCGATTATTCCTAGAATGATGACAGAATATGCTCATAGCAAGACAGGTATTGATATACATCCAGGAGCCCAAATTGGAAAATATTTCTTTATAGACCATGGAACAGGTATTGTAGTAGGTGAGACTACAATAATTGGAGAGCATGTAAAAGTATATCAGGGGGTGACGATTGGTGCATTGTCTACAAGAGGAGGGCAGGCTCTTAAAGGTGTTAAGCGTCATCCTACAATTGAGGATAATGTTATTATATATGCTGGAGCTTCAATTCTAGGAGGCGAGACTATAATTGGAAAAGGTGCTGTAATTGGAAGTAATGCATTTATTACTTCGTCTATAGAACCTGAGGCGCGAGTAAGTATTAAGAATCAGGAGCTTAACATTAAAACTGGAACAACTAAAAATTTAGTTGCGACTGAAATGGAAGAGAGAGATGGAAATTCAGTGGTGGCGACTGAGATGGAAACAGATGATAGCTGGTTTTATGTGATTTAAATTTCTGTTTAGTGTAATTTTTGTTTAGCTCGGGGGGCGGGCAACCGTTTTCGGGTTATTGAAGACATGAATCGAGGCACTCTGGGGGAAGGGGATTTTGTAGTTGTATATATGATTTGAGGGGATAGTAATATATTTTGTGCGTTTATGTCCTCGTGTTAAGAGGCTCTAAATAATTCGCTGGAGTTGTCTATAAGTGACGCCGTCGCTCATATTCGCCGTCCTGGCTCATATTCGCTGAAATTGCCGTCCATGGCAATTTCCCAGCTGACTACGTACGAATTATTAAGAGCCTCTAAACACTGCGGATGCACTTACAAAATATATTACTATCCCCTCAAATCATTCTTAAAGC
>JAXELM010000035.1:0-5857 GCA_034100525.1 Agathobacter sp. | reverse complement strand
ATTTCTGTTGCGTCTCTTCCAGCCTTGTCATTATCCAGACAAAATCGGATACTTGAAATTTGCTGATGTTCTTTTAGAAATGTTTCAAGAGGTGCATCAGCAACCATTCCAAGAGCAAGCATATTACTCTCAAAGTCTCTATGAATATCCATGTAACTCATAAGATCAATTGCAGCCTCAAATACTACAAGCTCCGTGCTCTCTTCATTAGCGATATTGAATCCATATCTCTTATCGTTGCCTGACACATCACACTTAAATTTTTTTCCATTATGGTCAAACACTCCTCTCATACTGGCAAATCTAGTAACTCCATCTTTATCATTTCCCTTAAACACAATGTTATGATAAGGCATACTCTCATAGATAAGTCCCTGTTTAACAAAGAAATTCACAACATCCTTGCTGATTGCTCTTTCAACCATAAGGTACTCATAAAGATAAGCATCGTTATGCGATGGTTGTGGCAAAACAAATATTTTCTTTTCTACTTCCTTATATGAAACCTGATATTTTAGTTGTGGCTTTACAGGCGTATCCGTAATTCTTCTGTATCCGGCAAAGTCCAGTAACCAGAATACAGCTTCTTTAACATCCATTCCGGCAAATACTCTAAGAAAGTCAATCTGTGAACCACCATTTTCTCCCTTTTCATAGCGTCTTGAAAATCTGCACCAATGACTTCGGTTATAAATCCTCATAGAATCCATTTCCTTTAAGGTGTAATATTTTCCAATCTTTTTCGGTGTATATCCAAGACTTGATGCAACGGCCACAAGGTCAACTGACTTTGCAATTGCAAGTTCATCCTCCGTAAAATTTTGCATTTTATCACCTTGCCTTTCCCTTCTCTGCAACCACTCCAGAACGTAAGTCTAGCGCTTGATAGTCCGTTTCTAGAAATACTTCCGGTGTGTCCAACAGCTTTTTCTCCTTGAAACTGAAATACTGACGATTATCTCCGCCTACAATGACATGATCAATAAGTGGTATTCCCATCAATTCACACATCTTAGACATACGATCCGTCATCATGGTATCATGCTTGCTTGGGTTGAGACTTCCACTGGGATGATTGTGCATAAGCATTATTGTTGCTGCATTGGAAAGGATACTTGCTTTAAAGATTTCTCTCGGATGAGACATTGATTGATTCAAACATCCAATACTTGCAAAATGGCAATTAATCGGTGTCCCGTCTGTTTTCATATTGATTACACACAATACTTCTCTATCCATCTCACACAGGTACTTTCCTAAAAGCCCGACTGCATCTTCAGGTTTTGTAATCGGATGTCCCGACATAATCGGGGCATCCTTTACAAGCCTTACTGAGACAACATCAAGTTTGAACGAATTCTTTTCTTTCATAAGAATCACGCTCCTCTCCAAGCTCAATATGAATAACAAATTCATCGGTACTCTCATTTACCATCGTCACAAGTTCATCCATTGTTATCGCAGGGAGATTATCTGCTTTCTCTTTTCCCATGGCAGCCTCCTATCTGGTCTTACCAGCTTCATATACCCTAGGTGCTTCTGCAACAATACCGTCAAGTCGCTTATTCGGAGTATCTGTTGCAAGCGTTACCTTGCGAAGGTCTTTATCATAGTGATATACCTGGTTCGAAAGTCTCTCATCAAGCGCCACCTGACCCATATTGATTTCAGCCACCATCTCTGCAAGTACATTAGGGTTGCCCATCTCTGTACTTACTGCGATAACCTCATGCACAGAACTTGGCAAAATATAAAGGTCTGAGCCCAGCTTTTCAGCCAGTTCATGAAGTCCGTCTTCATAAAGCATACTGGCTGCTCCATTGATTCCTTTATTATTACTGATGACATACATCTGCTGTTCTGGTGGCATCTCACCAACTATCGTTTCCACCATATCCATAGGCATTCCATCCTTAGTGAAGATATCCCTCACCACCTCATTCATTGACTTAATTACCGGCGGTAAAAGTCTCTTTGTATTTTCAGAAGCAAATTTGAACAGCTGATCCTCTGTAAATCCGAGCGTCTCTGCCAGTCCATTATGAACTGGTGTTGATGCTATTCCTTCTCCTTCAATATTTACTACCATACGATAAATGACTGATAAATCTTTGAACTCTCTGTGAGGCATATTTGCAAGCATTTCTTTATTCTGTTCTGTATTAATAAGCTGGAAGACAATCTTATCCTTTGCAGAATCTGCATTGGTAAGTTCATCAACATTGATGCTTACATTCTGTTCCATTGCTTTAACAAAACTCTCTGCAGCTCTCATAAGTGTTTCGTTAAGATTCTCTGTTTCAAGATAATCCTCATACATATGATTCACATAAATTGTTGGACTGATATTCATTCCTGATTCATTACTTTTAATTGTTAATCCATCAAGAGTGCGATTTACCTTATTTACCGGGCTAATTACTACAGTTGCATCCTGATACTGTTCAGGTAATAACTCCTTGAATTTTTCTTCTACTACTCCTTTAAAAATTTCGTATTCCATCATATTACATTCCTCCATTTACTTAATAAAAGTGGAGAACATAAGTCATTAGCTTACATTCCCCACCAAGTTAATTTTTCTATTTAGTTTTCTCTACGTTTCCTATACTACATCTTCTTTCTTTTTCCATAATGCTGTCAAAAGTCCAAGTGCAACAGCACCAATACCCAATCCTGCAAATAACCATGGATTGAAATTATCTCCAGTCTGTGGAAGTTTTTCTTCAGTTCGTTTATTTGTAATTGATAAAGTATACTCTACATGGTGTTAGGATATAACTATGGACACGAAATGTTGAACAATTTATACTTAATAAAAAGGAGTTCAACACAATGGCTAAAAATCAAAAATCTTATACACCAGAATTTAAGCAGCAGATTGTTGATCTGCACTGCCAAGCTGGCAAAGGCGTAACTGAATTAAGCAACGAATATGGCATTCCAAAAGGCACTGTATCTACATGGATTAAAAATCTGGCACCTGTTGCAGTTTCCGATACCGAGACTATTTCATTAAAGGAGTACAAAGCACTTCAAAAGAAAATGAAGGAGCTTGAGATTGAAAACGAAATATTAAAAAAAGCTACTGCCATATTCGCAAAAAATCAATAGCTGAATACGTGTCCTTTATTCAGGCTAACTTAGATAAATATACTGTTAAACAAATGTGCTCTGCACTTAAATTTCCTCGTAGCACTTATTACGCTGCTATCAACCATGTTCCTTCTAGACGTGAACAGGAATACAATAGATTCAGCGAAGAAGTCCTATCTGTTTATAATGAATATAAAAAACGCTACGGAGCAATTAAAATCCATCGAGAGCTTAATGATAAAAATATTCCTTGCTCTATTAAAAGGGTTCAGCGTCATATGAAAAAGCTTGAGATAAAGAGCATTGTTGTCAAAAAGTATCAATACCAAAAGAATCAAGGCACTGTTCCTGATGATAAGGAAAATATTCTTAATCGAGATTTTGAGGCTGAAACAGTATTCAAAAAGCTTGTAACAGACATAACATACATACATGTAGTTAATGAAGGTTGGACCTATCTAGCATCAGTAATGGATTTATATGATCGCAAAATAATAGGATGGGCCTATGGTAAAAATATAACTGCAGAGCTTGCTACAAAGGCTGTCAAAAATGCTTGCATAAACATACCAGATACTAAAGGAATTATTCTTCATAGTGATCTTGGCAGCCAATATACCAGTGAGGAATTTGAAAAGTATTTACAGGATCAAGGGATAATTCATTCTTTTAGTAGAAAAGGAAATCCCTATGATAATGCATGTATAGAGTCCTTCCATTCAGTACTCAAGAAGGAAGAAGTCTACACTACCACTTACCACACATTTGAGGAGGCACAAACTGCACTCTTTGAATATATAGAGTCTTTCTACAACCGAAAAAGGCGCCATAGTGCTCTTGATTACAAGACACCACAACAGGTTGAAGATGAGGCTCTGGCAGCATAAGAAACATCTCTCCTTGCGATTAAGTAGGGAGAGAATAGTTCAACTTTTTGTGTCCAAAGTCTTGACATAGGTCCAGCCTTCTTTATTCCCATAAGAATGAAAACTATTGAACCTTACAAATACACATCTCTAACCAATTCCATAACCTTTTCCAACAGCATCTCAAAATTCTTCCCTTCTGCTATAGAATCTATATCTTCTTTACCTTCAAAACACTTTTTCAAAATTACCTTAAGTACTTTTTCATCTTGAAGTTCTTGTTCTGATAAAACTTTTATATTGTTCTCTATCTCAATGGCAGCATCAGCAATCTGACTACATCTAGTATAGGAATTTCCTATATCCTCTGCCACCATACCCCCATAGTTTCCTTTTTCATATGGATCAAATCCATAAAAAGCGTTACTTGCAACCGGGCAAATAGCATCATAAATAATCTTTGCTCCAAGCTCTCTTTTTATCTGCTTTGGATATATCAGCTTACCTCTGTCCGCCTTCATCTCTAGCTTTTCCTCTGCCATTTTACTAGCATCTATAATTCGCATGAGATATGCCAGCATTCGATTAGCAAAATTTTGATTTGATATCTTCTGTCTGCCAATATCTGGTATATATTGATTAATCTCATACTCACTAATTGTCTGATTGTCAAGATATAATTGATACATCTTTGATGCACACAGCTTTACAACTGCTATATTTTCTAACCTTTTATTTCCAATATGGTTAAGAATGTCCATTTGTACCCAACCATACTGCTTATCTCCAACTTCGTCAGGACAGAAAAACATATTTTGCACATATCTATATCCCTGTTTCATAATAAAATCATCAAACGCTAATTGATATATATATTGCTTTGTGACATCTCCTACGCCTGGTTGTCCACTAATGAAAGCTTTATCTCCATGTATTTGATAATCTATGCAATAATATTTTGCATCATATATTCCAAAGCAATAATCTTTTTTCTGTTCATCAACAGGATATATGCATACCAAATCAGGTTTTAATGTTTCCACCTTTGGATCTTCTACATCCGGAAACTCTGTTTTTCTCCACCTTGGTGATTTAATCACTTTCCTTAATGTCTTATCTTTATATTCAACTTTATTCCATTCCTGATTACTTAATGGAAGATCTACTATTTTCTTATCTAGAACACTTCCAAAATTATCAGCACATACTTTTTCCCAAACCAAGTTAAAACTATTAGTTCCATATAAACTATAGCTCACATCATTTTTGTCTGTTTTCTCGTTAGCAATATATGTATATATTGTTTTTAGAAGATTCTGTTTCCTTGTAATATATTGAGTTTGTATCTCAGACTGCAACCGATATAATATATAACTCGCATCACCAAAATCAGACAGTTCTTCTTGTGTCAGCTCAACTTCTGTTAATTCAAATAATTCTAAAAGTCCTGCATCTGATAATTCTCTGCTACATTGTGTAAGAACGCATTCATGTAGCCGCCGAAAATAATCATAGTCATTGTCCACCGTATTCTTAGTCTGTAATTCCACATAATATGGTTTGTTATTCTGTATAATTGCAAATGTTTCATTTATAGTCTTATCCCATAAAATCTCACCTTCTCCATTTGTTTCAATTATATCTTTCTGATTTGTATACAAACCATCGGCATAATATGTCTCTAACAAATGAATAGATACAGCTAATCTATTAAAAATCTTACTATCATCTTCTCCATTAAACAGATAAATCAATTGTTCTGATGCATTGTATTTTTTTATAACCTTTAAAACCTGCTTTAGATTTTCAAATAAATGTTCTGTTGATTTGATATATTTAGGATAACATTTAAAAACTTGTCCCTCGATTACAACAACTCCAACATAATCAAATAT
>JAXELM010000003.1:0-8165 GCA_034100525.1 Agathobacter sp. | reverse complement strand
CCGCACCACAGCATGACCATATTAAATCACCTGTCTGGCCTTCCTGCGTACAGGTTGCAGCTTCAGCAGCAGTATGCCCATCTTCTGGTTGGCCAGTAGCTCTTTCCTGTACTCTCTCCTGCTGACCGTGATGGTTTTGAGAATCAAGCTCTCCATAAAATGTATCTTGCATATACCCACATATGCTACATGTATTTCTGTATATTCCGCGGGAAGTGCATGTAGGTGCTATTGTAGTGCTCTCAAATTGATGCTCACATTCATTTATATCCGGCTGATTGTCTCCTTGATTTCCAGAATTTTCCTGATTATCCTGATTTCCCGAATTATTCTGGTCATCTGTATTATTCTGGTCATCTGTATTATCCTGATCACCTGTATTATCCTGGTCACCTGTATTATCTGTATCGCCGGTATTGTCCTGGTCGCCTGTATTATCTGTGTCACCAGTATCGCCCGAACCGGTCATCACCCACTCTAAATCAGCTGGTGCACTTTGTTCTATAAATGACATACCACCAGAACTCTTTATATATGTCAGTTCTCCCGACTTATATACCAGCTCGGTAATTTTTACTCCTCCATCTGTCACATCTGAATAATGTGTAACACTGCCATCTGCCGTTGTCCTGAGAATATAATCTCCATCTGTATAATACAGATATGTTCCATCCGTCTGAAGATATTTCACTACGTACTCGGTCTGTATCTCAGATGTATTTCCACCTGTAAATGAACTCTTTGTTATACTGCGTGTATTTCCATCTGGATTAGCATAATACCAGCTTCCTGACATATATGGCATATTGCCATCTCTGTTTTGGAAAATTCCATTTACAGCTGTAGCCGCACTTCGCTTTACATCTGTTCTATCTGTTGTATTAGTTCTCTCATAATATGCGTCCCATTCTCCATAATTATACCCACGCATATCAGCATCAGTTTTGAGAAAATACTTATGACCTACATATCCTATATCATACATGTCTGCATCTGCGTCACCATACATTGTACTTGAAGACCTGTTTCCATAACCTTCTTCAATAGAATCGTCATCTAATACAAGCGCATCCATCGCTACATCTACGTGATACCAGCTTCCATTAAGCTCTACCATATTCCAATAATGATTAATATCAGAATTTTTCACAACACAGCACTTAACTCCGATTTCACTCATGAAATAGTAAAACAGAGAAGCAAATGCCTTGTCTGTTCCTTTTTTGTTTAGCAAAAGTCCCCAGTTTGAATTAAGAAGACTATCCGTCGTTCCACTACAATCAAGAGTGAGCTCTCTAATCATGGCATCATGAATAGCAAGAATCTTCTCCTGCGTTGTCATGGCTGATGTAAGTTGTGCTTCAATTTGTTCACGATTTCTTTGCATAACAGATTTATTCTGTGAAATCTGCTCGTCATCAAGAACAATATTCTCATCATCCTTAATAAACACCAGCTTAAGACTATATATCCGATTATTGTCACTTGAATTTACTGATGGACTTGATATATTGTAAAAATAATACTTAAACGGATCTCTAAAATCAATACGCGCACCATCTGAGTCATAATAGGCATCTGTTCTGATAAAATCCTTAATATCTTTGTATTCCTGTGTATCAAGAACCAGATTGTAATCATGCGTCGCATCCTTTAACACTATAGTATATTCACCATTTGCCGGAACATGAGACAAAGCATATTGATACTGTGCCTTCACATACTCCATGGTATCTCCGGTCTCGACATTATCTGATGGTGGATTTTGTGGTTCTTCGTCACTTTCTGTATCATCTATACTTTCTGTGTCATCTATACCTTCCTCATCCTCGGTAATATCTATATTTTCTTCAGCAACTATCTCATTGGGCTTTTGGATAACTGCTGTAAAAAATAACGCAACTACCAATATCACACTCATATATTTCTTTAAACGTCCGTTATACATAGGCGCCTCCATTATATTCATCATTAGTCACACACAAAACATAGTGTTACAAATATAATATAGCACCTTTTTACCACATTATCAACATTTCAAAGTACTATTTTCCCAAATCTTATCCACCTTATCCACAAAGTTGTTAACATTTTCGGTCACATATATTTTATTTTTATGCAAATTGCTATATATTTCTTTAATTGCGAAAAAATACTCAAGAACGCCATGGCATTCCTGAGCATTTTAATGTAACATATTAAAATACATATTTTATTCAAATGGAACTACAGCTCCATCATAAGTATCTACTATATACTGTTTGATTTCGTCAGATTTTAAGACCTCGACAAGTGCCTTAATTCCTTCATCATTCTCGTGACCTTCTGCAACAGCAATGATATTTACATAAGTCTTTGCAGCCTCTGAATCACTCTTCTCATATGCAATTGCATCTTTTGCAACTGAAAAACCAGCCTCAAGAGCATAGTTACCATTCAATACTACATATGCAGCATCTGTTGCTCTTGCTACCTGTGCAGCCTCAAGCTCTACTATATTTACATTATAAGGATTCTCTTCTATGTCATTTACAGTTGCTTTAAGTCCGGCACCATCTTTTAACTTAATGATTCCGTTATCCTGAAGTAAAAGAAGCGCTCTTGCTTCATTTGTTGTATCATTTGGTACTGCAATGTCATCTCCATCTGCTACATCTGCTAAATCGCTCTTTGTTCCCGGATAAATTCCAAATGGCTCATAGTGGATGCCACCTGCATTTACAAGGTGTGTGTTATTCTCCTCATTAAACGAATCGAGATAAGGAACATGCTGGAAATAGTTTGCATCAAACTCTCCACTTTCAACTACAAGGTTTGGCTGGACATAATCCTCAAACTCTGTAATTTCAAGAGTCCATCCCTCTTTTGCCAAAATGTCCTTTGCTTTATTCAGAATCTCCGCATGTGGAGTTGGGCTGGCGGCAATCTTAATTGTACCTTTTTCAGTTACTGTTTCTTCATCATTGTTTGCATCTGCTGCTGCCTGAGTATCTGCTGCTGCATTATTTGTTGCATCTTCACTTCCACATCCTGCAAATGCTCCTACTACTAATACTGTTGCTAATACTGTTGCTAATACTTTCTTTTTCATATTCTTTTCCTCCTAAAAAAATTTTTATCTTTAAACGCGTAATGGGTTCGCCACAAACTCTTTATGCGCGTCTGCGATCTGTTTTTGTTGCTATCCTTGTACCAACTGTCTGAAATATCTGAACCAGAATTACTAATAAAATAACTGAGACTATCATGATATCGGCTTCGTATCTGTAATAGCCATATCTGATTGCAATATCTCCTAATCCTCCGCCACCAACAACACCTGCCATTGCTGAATATCCAAATATCGTTCCAAAAGCTATAGTTGCTCCGCTTATCAGTGAGATTTTTGCCTCAACCAACAATACCTTTAATACTATTATAAAATTACTTGCTCCCATTGACTTTGCTGCTTCGATTACACCTGCATCAACCTCGTTAAGTGATGATTCCACCATTCGGGCAATAAATGGTGCTGCTGCAAATACAAGTGGAACTATACAGGCGGTTGAACCATAACTTTTTCCCACAATAATCTTTGTCAATGGTATAAGAAGGACAAGTCCTATCAAAAACGGTATACTTCGGATTATATTGACTATCACATCAAGTATCTTGTATATAATTGCATTTGGTCTTAATCCGTCTTTTCTTGTAAGTGTTAAGATAATGCCCATGGGAATTCCGAGTACATATCCAAGTATTGTTGATACCACTGACATATATAATGTTTCTCCTATACCAGTAATCAACATATTAATCACTTCTCTACTCCACATCAGCACTCACCTCCTCAACCGCCAGTCCTCTTTCTTTCAGGTATTCAATGATATTTTTCTGTACCTCTTTATCTGCTGGAAGTCCTAATATCATCTCTCCTTTTGCAATTCCTCCGACATTCTTTGTATCTGCCTTCAAAATATTCACATGAGTTTTAAACTCTAAAATCATATTTGAAATTACTGGTTCAAAAGCAGAATTCTCACTGAAAACAATTCTTATTTTTCTATCCTCTTTTAACTCCTTCTTTTCTTCATATACTTCTGACAAGCTATTCTCATTTGTATCATGCGATATAAGCTCCTTAGCTGCCTGCGTTTTAGGGTGAGCAAATATATCTTCTACAAGACCTTCTTCTACAACCTCACCACTCTCGAGAATTGCTACATGCTTACATATTTCTCTTACAACTGCCATTTGGTGGGTTATTACAACTATAGTGATTCCCAGTTCCTCGTTTATATCTTTTAGTAACTTAAGAATCGATGCTGTCGTCTGTGGGTCAAGAGCACTCGTTGCCTCATCACACAAAAGAATCTTTGGTTTACTTGCAAGAGCTCTTGCTATTGCAACTCTCTGTTTCTGACCTCCTGATAATTGGGCCGGATACGCTTTTGCCTTATCTAGAAGCCCGACTGTCTCAAGCAATCTTTTGGCTTCTTCTCTTGCCTCCTTTTTCTTTTTTCCCTGAATTAATAGTGGAAAAGCAATATTATCAATCACATTCTTTTGCATCAACAAATTAAAATGCTGAAAAATCATACCTATCTGACTTCTCTTATGTCTTAGTTCTGACTCCGAAAGCGTTCCCAGTGGAACACCCTCTATGTAGACATCGCCCTCGGTAGGTCTTTCGAGATAATTCAAACATCGCACCAATGTGCTTTTTCCTGCGCCACTCATTCCGATGATGCCATATATATCTCCCGACTCTATCGTAAGACTAACATCTTTTACAGCTTCTATTTTTATTTCGTTTTGGTAGAAAGTCTTTGATACATTTCTTACTTCGATTTCTGCCATAACATTCTCCTCTGTTTTGTTTCTTTATAAATTTCTATTAACAAATTATTGTCTACTAATTTGCTATGAATGTTATTATATTGAATTGTGGCATAAAGTGTTAATACAAAAAAATAATGCCTAGTTATAAGAACAACCTATAACTAGACACTATTTCCATTATTTTCCTATAATATTACCAATCTTTATTGGAAATTCTTCTTTTTTCGCTATTTTGTTTTTAATCTCATCTGAAAATTCTACTGCATCCTTCTGCAATAGGACAACTATTGTAGAACCTCCGAACTCGAAATATCCTTTCTCGTCACCTGTCCACACCATACTATTGTCAATATATTTCCTGTGGTTAGATATTTTACCAACCATCAATGCGCCTATTTCCATCTGCACGACAGTTCCAAACTTCTCCGTCTCAATCACCTGATATTCCCTGCTGTTTTGAACAAACACTGGCAATGTGCTCGTTGCAACAGGTCTTACACAGTGAAGCACCCCATTAATTCTCTTATGAGACTTAATCCTTCCGTCTGCCACATAACAGTATCTATGGTAATTAGCAGGTGTAAGTCTGTAAACAAGTGCAGTTCCATCTTTAAACTTATCTGCCAAAGCATCATTCAAAAGTAAATCCTTCAAAAAGAACTTCGTGTGCTTAATATCAAAAACAGCCTGCTCTCTTATCTGAATACATGTAAGAAACCCATCACAGGGACTTATCATATGTCCATTTGAATTCTTGCAATATTCTGATTTCTTCTTTCTTGTAAAAAATTCATTAAAGGACTTAAAACCATTTGCCGGAATCTCTATATCACTCATATCAATATCATATTTATTAATATAATATGATATCATAGGTTTAGAAAAACCCGAGTTCATGAAAATACCACCCAAAACAGATACCTTTTCATTTACCAGCATCTTCAGGATAACCCTTCCTGGTATCGTCCTATATAAAAAGCGAAGACCTAACGAATCACTCATACTGCACCCCACAAAAGTAGAAATACCATTCCAATCACTTCTGCTATACCTATTACAAGCAGACATATCTTGCCAATAATCTTTGGCTTTTTAATATGTAAAGGAGTAATAAAACCGGCGGCAACTACTATAAGCAGTGCACAAAAGCCTGCTGTCTGCTTTAAAAATCCTAAATCAAACAGCATATATATTCCCGGAAGTAATACCGCAATTGTTGTAACAGGCACACCGAGATAGCTTGTTCTTTTCTCTGTAGTCTCCTTTTGTCTGTCCTCCTCGAGCACATTGAAATACGCAAGTCTTATGAGCGCACACAGAGTATATACAGCTGCTATCACACCTGAAACAACATCCTTCTCAGAAATCATATATACAAATATTGCCGGAAGCACTCCAAAGCTTATTAGGTCACTAAGTGAATCAATCTGGATTCCAAACCTCTTCGCTCTCTCGTCGCGTTCCTTAGTGGCAGCGACAGCCCCATCAAACATATCGCAGACACCAGCTAGAAGCAGACATAAAATGGCATCCAGAAATCGTCCACCTATCGACATGAGTATTCCACAAAAAGCGAACAACATGCCGCAGTATGTTAACACAACCGTATAATCATAATATCCTAATAATTTTTTCTTCATCTCAATGTTCTCCCCTATTTAACAAGTCCAAAGGCTATACTATATGCCAGTATGCACCATGGCTTTCCCAAAATAATTATCCAGATAAACTTCTTTTTGTCCATTTTAACAAGACCAGAAAAATAACACAAGAAGTCATCTGGAAAAAGCGGAAGTAAAGTCGCTAAAAATAAGAACCAGCCATATGACTTACTCTTTTCCACTTTTCGACTCCATTTGTTATATACTTTCTCTGAAAAAAGCTCTAACACCAAATCAATTCCATATTTTCTTGCCAAAAAATATGCTATTATAGAACCAACACTTATTCCGATATAATTACACAGGAATCCCACAACCGGACCAAATGCAATAGAACCTACTGCGCATCCAAGATATCCTGGCAGTACCGGAACAACTACCTGAAATGCTTGAAATAATGTCAAAAACAATGGTGCAAACACACCAAATTTCTCCATGTACAATTGCAGGTCTTCCACGGATTGAAATTCCTGCTCAAAGAATATCTTCAAACAAATCAGAATAATAATCACAAAACCAGCAATAGTTGCAATTTTGATTTTATTGTACATATTCCCTTCTTTCTAAAATCCTGCGATAGATTCTTGTAAATCCACTTATTCTTACAAACCAGTAACTAAACTCTGCAAGTGCCACTCCGCCGACTACATCAACAATCACATGCTGCTTTGTAGTTAGTGTGGAAATAAAAACAAGAACGGCAATAATAAATGTAATCACTTTGTATGCTTTTGGAACAGCATTATTTTTTCTTACTGCAATAAAGCAAAACCAGCTGGTAAGACAATGAATCGATGGAAACAGATTATCTGCCGCATCCATTCCATACAATCCCAGCATTGCATCGTTCCAAAAAGTGCCACCCTCAATTACCGGTCTGACATTTGTAGTAGGAAACACCATAAAAATTATCATACATATAATCTTTGCAAAAAAATCTGCACTTATAAAATTATATGCCTCATCTTTCTCCTGCCTGCATCCTATTACATAGTTTATTCCCCAGTAAAGATAACATCCCCAGTAAATAATAATAAAATACGGCACTACCGGAATCATGTCATCCAGACGACTGGACAAAACATAATGGTATCTGTCTGTCGTAAAAATCCTCGTTCCAAAATATGCAAGCGAATTACATAGCAGTGCTAAAATAATCGGTACCCACATATATTTAGGAACTATTCTTTTCTTTTCTTTCATAATCTTGCTCCTCATAAGTACAATATAAAAGATGTTCCGCGCAAAAACAAGTCTGTTTGGAACATCTTAAGCTAGCTTAAACAAATCTTAATAATTATATTATTTGTTTAATAAAAGTGCTATCAGGTTGTCTATCTCCGTCTGAGACATCTGATGACCATCATCAGGTGGGATTTCATTTATAACACTTTCTTCTTTAATTTGAGTTTCATCCTTTAAATTCATTCTCATACACTTCATATTATCGCCTTTATTCTTTAAAGATATTCGTATCTATTCAATAATTTGGATAACTTTATTCTGACATAATATTGTATAACTGTCAACTTAGACAATATATCAAATTATACTAAGTTATTTTATCTCATATGTAGGCTTTATTTTAGTATTGAGAGAGTTCTTGAAAAAGCTGGCAAAAACTCGATCTATAATCATTTGCAGATTCTGCGAATGCGCTTCTGTCAAAACAATTAAATACTG
>JAXELM010000120.1:0-18798 GCA_034100525.1 Agathobacter sp. | reverse complement strand
CAAGTCTGCTTTCCTGCTTTTCTATACAATCATAATATGAATAGCACTTATCATCATATATAATCGTGTAGTATACATTTCCAGGGACACTGTCCGCATTATCTTTATCGACATTTCCCATCGTTCCGGTAATACCTATCGATATATTGGCCTTGTATACTTTTTTCGCAGCCTCTGCCATAGCTTTTGAGGTTTCCTTTGAATACACACCATATTTATCAATTGTCTCTGCCGGCACTCCCTGCATTATTTTGGCTTCATTGCAATATGTGACAAAAGCGCCTTTTAGTATAGCAGATGCTCCCGGTGTATCGGTAATAAGTGATGCAATCTGTCCCGAAGTTGCACTCTCCATAGTAGTAATTGTTATTTCATTTGCAATTAGATATTTTGTCAGTCTCCCATAATCTGCCCTGACTTCACTCTCCTGACTATTCATCAGACTAATCTGCTCCATTCTTCAATTTATGCAGTTTTCTGAAGAAAACTACCAATCTTTGTATTAAGCACAGGCTGACAATATACCTGAACTCTGTCATCATTTAAATCCATCTTATCATGAATATCTTTTAATGCGCACTCCACAAGCTTATAATCTACAATAAAAATAGAATAAATTTCCTTCATCAATTGTGTGAACTGACCATTTATCTCATCTTTTTTTCTACTGGTGGTATAGACAGTTACAAGTCTGTCATCCCCTCTACGTAAGATGCAAATGATTTGTCGTCAAGCGTTCCTGTAACTGCATCATATGCATTGTAATGGAACAAAAACATACTTGCGAGAATAGAAAAACAGCAATTATACACAGTCCATTTGCCATTCGAAATAAATCTATATTCCTCTCTTCACAGAAAGCGTCATAATATATAGTACAATTTTACTATTTTTTCTTCACTCTGTAAACCAATTTCTAACATTTTAACTAAACAAATTAATAAAACAGAATTACCAACCAATATAAAAAGCCTACAACCCAGGATGAAAAAATTCCATACAGTATAACCGGTCCGGCTATTTTAAATATCTGACTTCCTATTCCAAACACCTGTCCCTCCACCTGAAATTCGCAGGCTGATGAACACACTCCATTTGCAAAGCCTGTTATCGGAACAAGTGCCCCCGCACCACCCCAGTTTGCAAGCGGCGCATACCAATTTAAGCTTGTAAGTATAACACTTATGAGGACAAGTATTATACTGCAGTATGTGGAAGCGTCCTTCTGCTCTAAGCCGAACTGATTTATACCGATATTAACTATAATCTGACCAAGCAGACAGATTATTCCACCTAGGATAAATGCCTTTATCATATTTAAAAACAGATTGTGTGTAGGTGTAACGCTCTTTACATATTCATTGTATTCTTCATTTCTTTTCTGCTGATTAACTGGTATATTTTCTTTCATAAAAAAGTCCCCTTTCTTTAGTAATATTATTACCAAAGAAAGAGGATTTATGTGTGTACCTGCCATTTATTCTGTTCATTCTCGCCCCACTCGAACAATTCCACCATCTGCTCGTCGTAATCTTCATAAGGCTCATAAGTTGTTAGCATTTGAATCAAAAACTCTTCCTCACCATTATCAGGTGTAAGCGTACCAAGCTTTTGGCTTATGTATTCAAACAGTTCAAGCGGTTTCATGTCCTTCGTACAGCCTATCTGATACAGATTGTTTAAAAGACCTGCTGCATAATAAAATTCATAGTTCCCCAGCATAACTGATTTCTTTCGAAGGCATTTCAGTATGACGCTTTGTCTTGCAATCGAAGTAACCATTTCATCTCTCCCAAATCCAAATTAAGTATACTAATGTTACCTAAAAATATTGTATGGAATTAGTTTGATATTGTCAATTCGACAAAAGTCCTAATAGTTCATCTGCCGATATTGGTCTCGAATAATAATATCCTTGAAACCATGTAGCATTAAATTCACGCAGATAATCCTGAAGTTCTTCATTTTCTACACCTTCAAGACATGTATCCATATCGCATTCATTTGCAAAATCTACAATCGAACGAACCATTGCCTGATTCTTTGGATTTTCGATTATACCACGTATAAAGCTCATGTCTATCTTGATTTCATCCATCGGAATATTCATTACAATATTTGATGATGCGCTTCCTGTTCCATAGTCATCCATTGCAACACGAATTCCACAGCTATGCAGAAATTCAACCTCGCTTTCAAGTCTATTTTTCAATCCATAAAACCACTATTCCTCTATTTCAATCATGCAGTGCGAAAATATCCCATCACAAAATAGAATAATGAACCCAGTAACTTTCCAGCGGCCATTGCATATATCACTGCTGACAATCCTATTTTTAATTTGGTTCTTCTGAAAATAATCGGAAATGTATGCAGAATTTCTGCGAGTGCCACTGACATACATCCCACAAACATACCTGTACATACACCGTATACCACTACTATCAAGTGTCCCACTAAATATGGAAATGTAAAAAGCTTTTTATCCCATAATGACAAAAGGGTTCCTGCAATCACTCCTGCAATTATTACATTTTCAAGAAACAGTACGTCCGTCATCTTCGATCTGCGCAATATTCGTGGCATGATTCCAATTACGATAATGAATGCAAACGTTCCTGCAGAAACAGCACTTCCTGCAAGAAATGATGCAATAAACATAAATATATGACTCACCCTTTATCCCCCTCATTCTGTGCATTATCAACCATTGCTTCACAAATATCCTTTTTGTGCTTGTCAAACTCCACCTCTATTGGTGTCATATCATTCGTTATCCTCTTTTTGCCTATATGGTTAAAGAATATAATTATGCCCAGTGCCATGCCTATGCTATACGCTATTTCCAATTCACTCACATCCGGCTTTTTTTCACCGGTCATCTGCAGATAGAATTGGTCAAACACACCCTGAATCGAGATATCGTTATTAAATGCCATTATGGTAAATGCCGCCCCCCAAAAAACTAATATGCATACAAGTGCCACCTTTATCATTTCATGTGCTTTTGATGGTGCAGCACTTCTGTCATATTCAACCAGAATCTCCTTTTCTCCTATGCTTACCACATCACATCCCGGACATCTGTATGTTATTTTCTCTATGATATCCATAATCGAGATTACCTTTCTAAATGTCTGATGCTTCGAATTAAGTGGGAACTCATATAAGATAATCTTGTTTATTGATTTAAGTATTTCACTGTCACTACAATACACATCCCCTATATCATTCATCACCACTTTTGCACTTTTGACGTTTCCTAATTTCTTTGCTTTTACATATATAGTCATTTCTTTCCCTCTGCTTTTAGAACAACCTTTATTACCATAATTTTTCTGTTTTAAGTATTATGTGCAGTTGGACAAATTTTATCCATTTTTAGATTGACATGGTTCAAAAATGGGCATAAATTATGTATGGAAATATTAACACTTTATGGAAAAGGATTTGATATGACTAAAACCAAAGAGGCAATGTCACTTGCCGTTGAAATAGGCGATGAAATGCTCCGAAATGGTGCTGAAATATATAGAGTTGAAGATACTGTGATTCATATTCTTGAGGCTTTCGAGGTGGAGGAATTTGATGTGTATGTGCTTTCAAATGGTATTTTTGCAAGTGCCAACGAAAACAAAGACGATGCGTGCAGTATGATTCGTCACGTTCCTCTAGGCTCTGTAAACCTTGAGAAAATCACTATCCTTAACCAGTTAGCGCGCGATATATGCCAGAATAACTGTTCCATCGAATCTGCGTGGGACAGACTAAAAGAATGTAAAAAGCTACGCCAGTATCCTAAATGGATACAGATTGCTTGCTGTGGTATAGGTAGTGGTTGCTTTTGCTATCTATTTGGTGGACAAGTTATTGACATGTTTTTTGCTCTGATAATTGGAAGTCTTGAACAAATTTTTCTTTTGGGCTGCCAGAAAAACAAAATCCCGAGATTTATCACTACACTCCTTGCGAGCCTTTTTGTTACTACATTAAGTTTCCTTGTGGTTTTCTCCGGAATAAAGGTATTGCAGGATAAAATCATCATCGGTGCAATTATGCCGCTTGTACCGGGAATCGCATTTACTACATCAATCAGAGATTTCTACAATGGTGATTATCTCTCAGGAACAATTCATCTGGTTGATGCATTAATTACTGCTGTCTGCATTGCAATAGGAGCATGTCTTCCACTGTTTTTGTGGACATAAAATTGATTTATTACTATGGAGGATTAAGATGACATATATAGTACAGTTTATGGTTGCTGCATTTGCAACAATCGCATTTGCCATTCTATTTTCTGCACCTAAAAAAGAATTAATTTATTGTGGTTTTACCGGTGCCTTTGGCTGGATTGTGTATTTTATTATGACACATATGGGATTTGGAGTTGTCATGGTTTCCGCAGTTGCAACTTTCCTTCTTACAATTTTCGCACGTTCATTTGCAGTCATAAGATGTGTTCCGGCAACTGTTTATCTGCTGTCAGGAATCTTCCCACTAGTACCAGGTGCCGGAATCTTCTATACCGCTTACTATCTCTTTATTGACAATACTGTATATTCTTCCACAAAAGCTATTGAGACATTTGAAATAGCCGGGGCTATTGTTCTTGGAATTGTGTTTGGATTTGCTATACCGCAGGGGCTTTTGAGCAAGCTTAGTGTTTTTTCTACAAAACTCTGAAGAAATTCTACCTTTGTGCTTTAATTTGCTCCGCCAAATCCTCCAGATATTCCCAACGCTCCATCTTCTCCATCAGCTGTACTTCAAGTGCTTCCTTCACCGTTGACAACTCAGTTAACTTGCCATAGTTGCTTGCATTTGCTGAGATATCATTCTCAATTGCAGCAAGCTTATCTTCAAGCTCAGCAATATCACTCTCGATAGTCTCATATTCCCTCTGCTCGTTATATGTAAACTTAAGCTTTTGAGCATGCCCCCAGGTCTCTTTTGAGCATTTTTCTTTTTCGGGTATTGTGTTAAGAAGGCAGATTGCTTCTGGCCGCTTTGCTATGTAGTCTGTATATCCGCCTTCGTACTGTACGATTTTACCATCTCCCTCAAAAGCAAATATTCTTCGTGCGATTCGATCCAGGAAATATCTGTCGTGCGAGACTGTGATAACTATTCCTTCGTATGTATCGAGGTAATCTTCTAAAATAGTCATTGTCTGCGTATCAAGGTCATTAGTTGGCTCGTCCATTACCAGAACATTTGGAGCCTCCATAAGAACCTTTAGAAGATTCAGTCTTCTCTTCTCACCACCCGAAAGCTTACCAATCGGGCTGTACTGCTGCTCTGCTGTAAAAAGAAATCTCTCAAGCATAGCTGACGCCGATACAAGGCCATCCGCTGTTCTTACATATTCTGCAGTGTCTTTTACATAATCAATTACCCTCTGTTCATCAGATTCAAATTCTATTTCTTGACTGTAATAACCAATCTTTACGGTTTGCCCTACTTCTATCTCGCCTGCATCTGGATGAATTTCTCCCACAATCATCTTCATGAGAGTTGTCTTGCCACATCCATTTTTCCCAACAAAACCTATTCTGTCGTTCTTTAAAAAAATATATGAAAAATCCCTTACACACTCTATACTGTCATATGCTTTTGATATATTTTTAAGCTCAATCGTTGTCCTTCCAAGGCGTGATGATATTGAACTAAGTTCAAGTCGGCTATCCTGCGCCGGACCTTTCCGATCTCTAAGTGCCTCATATCTTTGAATGTGTGCTTTTTGTTTGGTAGATCTGGCTCTTGCACCTCTTTGCATCCATTCTATCTCTTTTCTAAGAATAGACTGTCGCTTTCGTTCACTTGCCCACTCACTGTCCTCACGCGCAGCCTTTCTCTCTAGAAAACCGGTATAATTCGTATCGTAGCTGTAAATACTGCCTTTGTCTATTTCAACAATTCTGTTGCATACACTGTCAAGGAAATATCTATCATGAGTAACCATAATTATTGCGCCTCGCCACTTCTTCAGATAATCCTCGAGCCACTCAACCATATCATAATCAAGGTGGTTTGTAGGCTCATCAAGAATAAGTACGTCACATGGCTTAAGCACCGTAGCGACAAGTGCAATTCTCTTTCTCTGTCCTCCTGATAATTCTCCCATTTTCTGATTTATATCGATAATTCCAAGCTTATTTAACAAAGCCTTTGCGTCACTTTCCAGCGACCATCTGTGCTGTTCATCAAGCTCTGAAGCAATAATCTGATTCAAAACATGGTCAATAATAGAGCTATTGTCATCATAATCCGGATTCTGTGAAAGATAATTAATTACTATATGATTTGCTGTAGTGATTGTGCCCTCTTCTGGCTCCTCACAGCCTGCGATAATCTTTAACAACGTAGATTTTCCTGTTCCGTTTATTCCAATAATTCCAATTTTTTCTTTTTCCTGCACATAAAAGGAAGCTTTTGAAAAAAGCTTCCTTCCTGTATAAGACTTTGTAATATTTTCAACATTAATTATATTCATAGTCAAATTATTCCTCTTTGTCAGCTTCTTCCTGCTGAATCTTCGCCTCTAATATTGCCTCATTTAACTGAAGCATCTTTGCATCGAGATTGGCAACAATTCCGGCACACTCTCTTAAGTCACGGCTTATGTAATCCGGCGCATTCCCCTCGAACTTATAATATATCTTGTGCTCTAAGCTCGCCCAGAAATCCATCGCAATGGTTCTAATCTGAATCTCTACTTTCGTATCCACCACCCTGTCAGACAGAAAAATAGGAACTGTCACAAGCATATGATAACTCTTATATCCGCTTTTCTTCGGATTTTTGATATAATCCTTCACTGACACAACCGTCAAATCATTCTGCTTACCTATCATCTCAGCCAGACGATATATATCCGACGTAAAAGAGCACACTATTCTTATTCCGGCAATATCCTTAACATGCAACAGCATATTCTCGACAGTAGATTCAAAGCCATTTTTCTTAAGCTTTTTAACAATGCTCTCAGGTGATTTAATTCTAGACTTTATATATTCAATTGGATTGTACTTGTGTATATGTACAAATTCATCATTAAGTATTTCAAGCTTAGTTCCAACTTCTTTAAGTGCGGAGTTGTATAAAAACATCAAAGTTTCCCAACTATCAATGTCTTCACTGATAAATTCAATCTGTTCCATTTCTTCCCCCTTCAAAAAACAAAGAAAATGCGTGACAGCTATATAGTATAACACTTTTTAAATGTTTTGTGTTGAAAATGCCAAATTTTAAGGAAAAATTAATCTTCCTCTATAATATTCATCTCCAAATAGTCGAATTCAATTTCTTCTATAAAGTTATCTTTTGTAAAGCGGGTTTTTGCACCATTTTTAAATTCTGCAATATTCTTCTCAAGCCACACAGGATGACCCAAGTCAAATATCGTACATGCCTCTTCAAGTGCCTTAAATATCTTGTGTGTTCTCGTATCACTATCGGTATTTTCGATAGTCTCATCCTGTATTATCCGGGCATCCTTAAATATCTTAAACCATACTCTCATGAACCACTCCTTCTTTGTCTGCTGCATTCATACATCAAAAGTGCTGCTGAAACTGCTGCATTTAACGATTCAACCTCTCCTCCCATCGGTATCCTGATGTATGTATCTGCACATTCAGCCACCTCATCACTCAGTCCGTTACCTTCATTTCCAATCAAAAAACCACATGCGCCTTGATAGCTTTGCTCATCATAAGAACTCTCTCCCTTAAGATGAGCCGCATACAATTTCACGCCATATTCTTTTAGCTCTGACAACGTATCTACCAGATCATCAACTATGATAAATGGTACGCGATAAAGGCTTCCCATAGTCGAGCGAATGGTCTTTGGATTATATATATCCACCGTAGTTTTGTTCATAATAAGGCCGGTAATTCCTGCACCCTCACCGGTTCTAAGCATAGTTCCGAGATTTCCCGGGTCCTGAATACTGTCAAGTATAAGCAGATGCGTTCTATCACCATCCAAAAGAGAATCCACCGAGTACTCCGGCATCTTTACAATGCTAAGTATTCCCTGCGGTGTCTGAGTATCTGTGATTGATTTAAAAATATTATCAGCAACAATCTCGTATGAACCTTTGATTTCACTTACAAAAGGACTTTCCTTTGCAAAGGATTCTGATACATATGTAGCGATGATTCTGTCCTTCGGTGCTTCAAGACACATCTTTCTGCCCTCTACAACAAAACATCCCTGATTTCTTCGTTCTTTCGCTTTCTTAATCAATGCCGATATATTTTTAATCTGCTGATTGCTCGCACTTGTAATCATACAAACTATTCTCCCTTGATTTGATGATTTTCCTATACAGAAAAAAAGTCCATCCCTGTCTATATAATAACACGGATGGACGTATTTAGTACATATTAATTATACTAAGCTCTGTGAAATCTGATACATATACTCATCTACTGATTTCTTCATTGCAAGTGCTTCATCAATATCGTAGTCAACGAACTTACCGTCCTTATGTGCAACTACTCTGTTTGATTTACCTTCGCAAAGAAGATCAACAGCCATAGCTCCCATTGTTGTAGCATATACACGATCCTTACATGTTGGGCTACCACCACGCTGCATATGACCAAGAATAGTAGCACGAGTCTCTATACCTGTAGCTGCTTCAATCTTCTTAGCAAGCTCCTGCGACCCACCTACGCCCTCTGCATTGATAATGATGTAATGCTGTTTACCCATATCATGTGCATGTGATACTCTCTCGATAAGCTTCTGCGCATCTCCGTCATATTTCTCTGGAAGAAGAATCTCCTCTGCACCATTGGCAAGACCACACCATAATGCAATATATCCAGCACCACGTCCCATAACCTCGATGATTGAACATCTCTCATGGGAAGTAGATGTATCACGTACCTTGTCAATAGCTTCCATAGCTGTGTTACATGCTGTATCAAATCCGATTGTATAATCTGTACATGCAATATCAAGATCGATTGTTCCTGGAAGACCAATTGTATTGATTCCAAGACCTGCAAGCTTCTGAGCTCCCTTAAATGATCCATCACCACCGATTACTACGATAGCATCAATTCCATGCTTCTTACAGATCTCAGCTCCACGCTTCTGAACTTCTGGCTCAACAAATTCGAGACATCTTGCAGTTTGAAGAATTGTACCACCTCTTGAGATTGTGTCAGATACGCTCTTTGCATCCATATCAAAAATCTCTTCATTAAGAAGTCCTGCATATCCTCTTCTGATTCCCTTAACCTTTTTTCCTTTTGCAAGAGCCTGACGAACTACTGCACGTGTAGCAGCATTCATTCCAGGTGCATCTCCTCCACTTGTAAGTACCGCAATAGTATTAATCTCTTTAGCCATTTGTATATCCTCCATATGTTAAAAATGTCTTAAATCATAATCCCGTTACATTGTAATATTTTCAACGGATGTTTTCAATATTCTTTTCAATAACTTTTACGTTTTTTTCACCCAAAAATGAATTTAATTTGTCTACAAGCTCCAAATTTGCCAAAACACTCTGATTTCTTCCAAGTTTCTTGATTGCTTTTGGATTTGCAACATAAATCACTACCTCATCATTTCCGTCTGATTCTCTGAGTAATCCGTATAGTTCATTCTCTTTTTCAGCAAATTCTTCTTTGGTCGAAAACTGTAGCCACAACTCTTTTTTAGTATCCTCAAAAGGAACTATCCTCTCGCAGATTATCTTACCGTTTTGCTCGTCTTCAAGCGTTGCGCGGCCAACCACAAACACCTTGGCATCCTCCTGCAAAAAGCGCTGGTATGTCTCATAATCCTTGGGAAAAATAATTACTTCTATCGTACCGGTAAGGTCTTCGATTGAAATAAACGCCATCGCTTTGTTTGTCTTCGTAAACTTGATGGTTTTGTCAGATATAATTCCACCTACAACTACATGTGCGTTGTCCTTAACCTTTGTAGCCATAAGCTCCTCATCCCACACAAAATCCATCGCAACAGCATTTATATTTTTCTTAATCTTGTCAGTATACTCCTCTAATGGGTGACCACTCAGATATATACCGAGTACTTCTTTTTCATATCCAAGCACTGTCTCCTTGTCAAACTCACCGACGTCCGGATATCTGATGTCGTATTCCTTTTTTTCATCCTCACTTACAAGGTCAAAAAGGCTCATCTGTCCGGCCATGGAACTCTTTTTGTTTCGAACCACCTGATCGACTATTGTGCTATACACAAACATCATCTGTTTTCTGGTTCCATCCAAACCATCGCAGGCCCCCGCTTTTATAAGATTTTCGATTGCTCGTTTGTTTATATCACGCTCCGCAGTTCGCTCAATAAAATCCTGAAGCGTCCTGTATGGTCCGTTTGTCTGTCTCTCTTCGATTATTTTGTCTATTACAGGTCTGCCCAGCGACTTAATCGCATAGAGACCATATCTGACATTTTCTCCTTCTGCTGTAAACATTCCCTGTCCGCAATTTATATCCGGTGGCAATACTTTTATGCCCATATTCTTGCAACTGTAAAGGTATTCTGACGCTTTTGCTGCGTTATCAATAACAGACGTCATAAGTGCTGCCATGAATTCAACCGGATAATAATATTTAAGCCACGCTGTCTGAACACTTATTACAGCATATGCAGCTGCATGTGATTTATTAAAGGCGTACTTTGCAAAATCAACCATGGAATCGTAAATACTGTTTGCCGCTTTTTCATCTATACCATTTGCCACACAGCCCTTGATATTTCTCTCGGCATCCCCATAAACAAAGCTCTGTCTCTCAGCATCAATTACATACTGCTTCTTCTTACTCATGGCACGTCTGATATTATCAGCCTGTCCCATTGTATACCCTGCAAGCTTCTGTACTATCTGCATTACCTGCTCCTGATATACAATACAGCCATATGTCGGCTCGAGAATACTCTTAAGCTCCGGTGTGGCGTAGCTTATGGAGTCCTTATCATTTTTACCCTTTATATATGCCGGTATGAAATCCATAGGTCCCGGACGATAAAGCGAAATACCAGCCACAATGTCTTCGAAATTCTGTGGTTTCAGTTCCTTCATGAAATTCTGCATACCTGCCGACTCAAGCTGGAAAACACCTTCCGTCTTTCCTGTACCGATAAAATCAAGCATGCCTTTATCGTTTACATCTATGTGGTCGATATCTATGTCTATTCCTTTTGATTCCTTGATATTTTTTACTGCATCTTTCAATACAGTAAGTGTTCTAAGTCCAAGGAAATCCATCTTTAAAAGACCAAGTTCCTCCAACTGAACCATATTGTACTCAGCAGTCGGTGTACCATCATTTGCCCTTCCAAGCGGCACATAATCACTCGCCACTCCCGGATAAATAACGACTCCTGCGGCATGTACCGAAGTATGGTTTGGAAGTCCTTCAAGCTTTTTGGACATGTCTATCATATCGTGAATTGCCTGGTCTGTCTCATATATTCCTCGAAACTCAGGATTCATTGACAGAGCTTTATCTATTGTCATATTAAGCTCTGTTGGAATCATCTTCGCCAGACGGTCTGTCTCTGAATATGGGAAATCGAGAGCTTTTCCAACCGCTTTGATTACACCTCTTGCGGCCATTGTTCCAAAAGTCGTTATCTGTGTCACGGAATCGCTTCCATATTTCTGCTGAACATATTCTATCGCTCTGTATCTCTCTGCATACTCAAAATCCACATCAATATCAGGCATTGATACTCGTTCCGGATTTAAGAATCGCTCGAAAAGCAGATTATATTTAACCGGGTCAATATTGGTAATTCCCGTACAATAGCACACCTTACTTCCTGCCGCCGAACCTCGCCCCGGTCCAACCCAGCAGTCATGCGTCCTACACCAGTTGATGTAGTCCCATACAATAAGAATATACTCGATAAAGCCCATCTCTTTTATTATTCCAAGCTCGTATTCCATTGATGCATGTATATCCGCAAGTTCTTCTTCACTGTATTCTTTTGTATCTGTATATTTCTCTTTAAAGCCCTTTTCACACAGGTCATTTAAGAAATCCCACGCACTATCATATCCTTGTGGCACCTCATATTTTGGAATCTTGTAATTACCAAACTCCAGTGTTACATGGCATCTGTCTGCAATCTTTTGCGTATTTTCGACTGCCTGCTTTGCATACGGAAAGAGACCAAGCATCTCCTCTTCGCTTTTTACGTAGAACTGTCCGCCCTCATAGCGCATTCTGTCCTCATCAGATACCTTCTTTCCTGTCTGAATACATAGAAGTACATCGTGCGCATCCACGTCAGTATCGTATGTATAGTGACAGTCGTTTGTACATACAAGCTCAATTCCAAGTTCCTGACTCATTCTAAGCAGCTGCTGATTCACAAGCTTCTGGTCTGATATACCATGATCCTGAAGCTCAAGGAAAAAGTTATTTGCCCCAAAACATTCCTGGTACTTGATGGCAACCTTCTTTGCTTCCTCGTAAAATCCTCTTGTGATATATCTCGGTATCTCACCTGCAAGACATGCTGACAGACATATGAGTCCCTCATGATATTTTTCAAGTGTCTCAAAATCAACTCGTGGTCTGTAATAGTAGCCCTCTGTATATCCGATACTTACTATCTTCATCAGATTGCTGTAACCTGTATTATTTTCCGCAAGCAAAATAAGGTGATAATATCTATCATCACCATGACTTGCCTCACGCTCGAATCTGGACCCTGGTGCAACATACACCTCGCAGCCTATTATCGGGTTTATATCAGCGGCTTTGGCTGTCTTATAAAATTCCACAACACCAAACATATTGCCGTGGTCAGTAATCGCCGCACTGTTCATTCCCAGTTCTTTGACTCTCGCAACATAGTCCTTTATCTTATTAGAACCATCGAGCAGACTGTATTCTGTATGGGTGTGCAAATGACAAAATGCCATACATAACTCCCTTCTATTTTCTCTTTGAAATCCTATGCAACTGCGGTCTGAGTGTCACGTCTGATATGACAAGACCTTCTCTTTGTTCTAGCGCATAGCGGACAACATCCGCCACCTCCTGCGGTAACAGATGCGCCATAACATCTTCATCCTCTTTAAAATCCGCATTCCTGTACAAATCGGTTGCTGTCATATCCGGCTGAATATTTACGACCTTTACACCGTATTTCCTTGCCTCTTCAAACAGGCTGTGCGAAAAACTAGACAGACCTGCCTTCGTTGCACCATATGCGCAGCCATGTGGATTTGTCTTTGTAGCTGTAACTGATGATATATTAAAAATCCACCCCTTGTTTTTCTTAAGTTCACGAAGCAGATAATTAGTCAGTATCATCGGTGCCTCAAGGTTAGTCCGTACAAGCTGCTTTATCTTTTGTGCATTTAACTCTTCGTGCAGCCCATAAAATCCAACTCCTGCATTATTTACCAACACCTCTACCACATATTCTTTTTTTATCTCATCTATTCTTCTAATCAGCTTATCTGTATCACAAATATCGCACTCTATTGCATTGAATCTGCATTCTCGTTTAAAGCTCCTTCCAAATCCAAATACCTCATATCCTTTTTCTAAAAGAACCTGTGCAATCTCATATCCAATGCCGGATGATGCGCCTGTGACAACTGCTGCTTTTTTACCACTATTCATATGCATCCTCTGCCATCCATTATAATATCAAATTATCTGTTTTACCATCTGAATATTTTATCTTTTGAAATTATCTGACTTAATTTTTCATTCATAAATCCTTCCATATCCTCAAGCAGATTATACGGATAATGATACACTCCATCAGTGTTTTGATACGGGAACTGCACTACTGCGGAATGTGGCATATTTCTTCTCATTTTCTTTAGATAATCCTGCGACACTCTGAATGAGCCCACACTCACATCCCAAAGCTCATCCATATCTACACTGCTTCTTACACAATCAAGCATATCCAAATAATGCGTTTTCCAGTCAGGAGTATAAATCATCGGATCAAAGCACAGTCTTATAATATGACCCTTCTGCTGTGCCATTTTTATACTTTCTAATCTTGCTTTCAGCGAAGGGGTTTTATGCTCATATTCTGTTACTATCTTCTCTGGTGAGAGTGTAAATGCATATATTACCCTGTCCGATTTTTTCAGCGTATTCCATACTTCGGTATTGGCTGATTTAGTTCTTATTTCAATAGTCAGATTATCATTTTCTTCTACAAACTCTATCCATTTTTCCACATATCCGGTAAGCGATTCAATCGCAAGTAAATCTGTATCATAAGAAACGCATAAATACATCGGATGCTCTTTTAGTTTTGCCTTAATCTCCTCAAATGTATCCTCGAGATTGACAAACAGAACCATATTTCCTGATGGATACATGCCTTTTAGATAGCAGTACTCACAGTCATAAATACAGTTCATGACACATGATGTATAATAAAAATATTCATTTCCAAAATTCTGGCAGACCGGTGCCCCCTCATATATATGCGCCTCATTCTGCTTTGCTAATATAAGACTCTGAGACCTGCTCTGTCTGACATAATTTTGCTTACTTCTGTTAAAAACATCCTTATAATGATTGATTGGTATAATCGTTGCACTGTCAAATCTACCGATTATTTTCTTAGTTATTGGATATTTAAAAGCGTCATTTTCGATGTATATATGAGAAAAAGGCTTATTGTAAAACTGCTCGTCTGAGTTCATCAAGATACACCTTGCCTCTCTTTTTATCTATGCATGGAAGCTTCTCTTCTTCATACATTTCTTCTATTTTATCCTTAAGCCTATTGCCACTTAATTCATGGTACCGAAACTGCTGTAATAGTTCACGCTCCATAGTTTTGGAACATTTCATATCCTCGCAGACTCTCTCAAACAATCGTTCATTTTCAACTGATAAAAGTACTTCTTCCTCACTCATACGATTTTGATTTATAACTACCATATCTATATATTCTATTATCTCATCCCGCTTTTGCAATATTAACTTTTCTATATCTTCACGAGTGATACTATGGGAGCTATTTCCATCATCTGATACCAGCTTAATAAAGCTCATCTGATGTGGTCCAATAAAGTGATTTGCTGCCTGATAAATCGCTGATGCTTCCATGTCGTATACAACACACTGCTTATCTCTCATGTCTGTCATAATGTCGTCTGATGTTCTTATTGTTACACTTTCAATTTCCGAAGCTATAAGCATATCCGGATAAAAAGTTCTCCCAGATTCAGCATCAACTAATTTATTTCCTATGAATAATTTACCTATCCCAGCTTTATTTCCAGCCGCACTTCCAAAATTAATAATGTAGTCTGACTTATCTATACTGTACTTCCCGGCAATTGTTCCAATTGCTGTTGAAGCTGCATTTTTCCCAACACCAGAAATAACAACCAGCATGGATTTATCAGCATCTTCATATATCTGAAATGCATTATATTCAATTTTCTTAAGATTATAATAATTTATCAGCATTACAGCTTCACAATACATTGCACAACATATTACTATCATACTTGTTCTCCAAAAACAATTTATATTCCTAGTCCCATGTAATATCCTACAAAAGCTATGATAAATAAATGCACCGGATAAAATGCATAGAAGAAATACTTAAGCTGTTTTCCCCTTGTTCCATTATAGAAATAAAGAGGAATAAGCATAAGAAGCGCCCACCACTCTGTAGAGCTGCTAAGCATTGCAAGCAGTCCAACGCACACAACAAATCCAATCATCCTGAAATTCTTAAGAAGATACATTGCAACAATGGCTGCAATTCCAGCTGCACCATAGTCACATTTTAGAAGCCATTCAGCGACTGCCATCATTCCAAGAATAATAGCCGCCATTCCTATGCATCGTACTGTTTTTACAATAAACCATTTAATTGGTGATTTTGATGCATCAAGAATTTTGGGCTGTTGTCTTAGTGCATCCAAAATTATTATTGTAATAAGCCCCAGAAACAGTGTAACAAAGACATTATTACTATAGAATTCAAGAAAGCAGTTGTTGAATGCCATATCAAATGGCATCTCAGATATGATTGCAAAAATGAACATTCTCACTGCATATTTTGTTTTGCTCCGGGTATATGTAAACCCTTCTATTAAGAGAAAAATATAAATCGGAAAAGCCATACGTCCTATATTACGCATTACCCTGTATATAGTGTAATATGTATCCCAGTTTTCTCCCAAATTATAGCTTTGTAATACTCTGGCAAGTATAGATGCCGCAACATGATCAATCAGCATTGTCACTACAGCAATTATTTTCAGCCAGAAACCAGAAATGCCGCTATTAGCGGCACTTCCTTTGTAATTATTGTCGTATAAAGTAGTAGTATCCATTTTATACTCCTGTTGTATTCACTTTAATTTTGTCAAGATGCCAGATTTCCTGTGCATACTGCTCAATTGTTCTGTCTGAAGAGAATTTGCCCACATGTGCAACATTAAGAATTGCACTATGTGTCCATTCGTCTCTGTACTGATAGAACAAATTAAGCTTTCTCTGTGCATCAGCATAAGATCTGAAATCTGCAAGGATAAAATATCTGTCAGCAATTTCACCCTGCTTTGGATTCAGAAGTGAATTGTACAATTCTCTGAAAAGCTCATGATCATTCGGTGAATATGTTCCATCGACTAACTGATTAAGCACTCTTCTGATATCCCAGTCATTGTTATATAAATCCATTGGATGATAATCACGCTTCTGCTCATGCGCAATAACCTCATCCGAACTCATACCAAAGATAAAGATATTGTCTGCACCAACCTCATCAAACATCTCAACATTGGCACCATCCATAGTTCCGATTGTTATAGCACCATTGAGCATAAACTTCATATTACCTGTTCCTGAAGCTTCTTTGCTGGCAGTTGAAATCTGCTCACTTACATCTGCTGCTGCAAAAATCATCTCAGCTGTCGAAACCTTATAATCCTCAATAAATACAACCTTGATTTTGCCATTGATTGATGCATCATTATTAATTACATCAGCCACACTGTTGATAAGCTTGATTGTACTCTTTGCTGTTCTGTATCCTGCTGCGGCCTTCGCTCCAAATATAAATGTTGTTGGATAAAACTCCATATTTGGATTGTCCTTAAGCTGATTGTAAAGGTACATAATATGAAGAATATTCATAAGCTGTCTCTTGTACTCATGAAGTCTCTTAACCTGTACATCAAAAATAGAATTAGGATCAACATCTATTCCATTATGCTCCTTGATATACTTGGCAAGACGTACCTTATTCTGATACTTAATCTCTCTGAATTCCTTCTGTGCGCTCTTATCATCAGCATATTTTGTAAGGTTTTCAAGTCTTGGAAGGTCAGTTATCCATTCCTTTCCGACCTTCTTAGTAACCCAGTCAGCAAGTAGTGGATTACCATGCGCTAAAAATCTACGCTGTGTAATACCATTTGTCTTATTGTTGAATTTCTCCGGGAACATCTCATAGAAATCCTTAAGCTCCTGCTTCATAAGAATCTCTGTATGAAGCTTTGCAACACCATTGATTGAGTAGCCTGCTGCCATTGCAAGGTGAGCCATCTTTACCTGTCCATCATAAAGAATAGCCATCTTGCGAACCTTCTCATCATTACCCGGATATCTGGCGAGAATGTCATTAACAAATCTTCTGTTAATCTCGTCAACAATCTGGTATACACGTGGAAGAAGTCTCTGGAAAATATCTATAGGCCATTTCTCGAGTGCTTCTGCCATAATAGTATGGTTAGTATATGCCACACAGTGTGTAGTAATATCCCATGCATCATCCCATGACAATTTCTCCTCATCCACTAGAATTCTCATAAGCTCAGCTACTGCAACAGTAGGATGAGTATCATTCATCTGGAATGTAACCTTCTTTGGAAGGTCATGTAAATCAGCATGACTCTTCTTAAAACGAGCTAGTGCTCTTTGAATACTTGCTGATACAAAAAAATACTGCTGTTTAAGACGTAACTCTTTTCCTTTTACATGGTTGTCATTTGGATATAATACCTCTACGAGATTTCTCGCAAGATTCTCCTGTTCAACAGCCTTGTCATAATCACCTACATCAAATGATTCAAGGTTGAAGCCATTCTTTGGCTCTGCATCCCAAATCATAAGCGAATCAACCACATTATTATTGTAACCCACTATAGGCATATCATAAGGAACAGCAATAACTGACTGATAATCAACATGTTTAAACTGCAATTCTCCATTCTCGTCTACAGTCTGCTCAACATGACCACCAAACTTAATTTCATAACTGTATTCCGGACGACGGAACTCAAATGGATATCCATCTTTCAACCAGTTATCAGGTACCTCAACCTGAAAACCATCTATAATCTGTTGCTTGAACATACCATATCTGTATCTGATTCCACATCCGTATGCTGCATATCCAAGTGTAGCAAGTGAATCCATGAAACATGCTGCAAGACGTCCCAATCCACCATTTCCAAGTGCCGGGTCCGGCTCCTGATCCTCAATTGCATTGATATCCAAACCAAGCTCATCAAGAGCTTCCTTTACCACATTATATACGCTGAGATTAATAAGGTTGTTGCCTAATGCTCTACCCATCAGAAATTCCATAGACATATAATAGACAATCTTCGGATCCTCCTTGTCGATAACCCTCTGTGTCGCAAGCCACTGTTCCATTATTACATCCTTTGTAATATAAGCGACTGCCTGATAAATCTCCTGCTGTGTTGCATCCTCTAAAGTCTTACGGTACATAATCTTGACATGCTCCGTAACTGCCTTCATAAATGCTTTTTTGTTA
>JAXELM010000192.1:0-6692 GCA_034100525.1 Agathobacter sp. | reverse complement strand
CAAACTTGTTTTTGGAGATGAGCTGGATTATCAGGATAATATCAGTTATGTTCTTGCAATGATATATCAAAAGACAAATATTCCTTTCGTTATCATCATTGATGAATGGGATTGTGTAATTAGAAACAGTGAAGATAAAGAGCTGGTTCATAAGTATCTGCAGTTTCTGCATTCATTATTTAAAAGCGAAGAATCCAAAGCCTTTTTGGCGCTGGCATATATTACAGGTATTTTACCGATCAAGAAGATAAAGGATGAATCAGCATTGAATAATTTTACGGAATATACGATGTTGGATTCTTATCCGATTACGGAGTATTATGGCTTCACCGAAGATGAAGTGCGAGGACTCTGTGAAGAATATGATATGGATTTTGATACTGTGAAGGCGTGGTATAATGGCTATTTGATTGATGGGATGCATATGTATAATCCGAATTCTGTATCGATGGCTATGGACAGGCATAGATATGATTCATATTGGCGAAATACGTCATCGTTTGCATCAATCAATACATTCATTACAATGAATTATGCAGGGCTTAAAGAAGATATTATGACAATGCTTGCAGGTGGAAATGTTCGTGTGAATACAGGTACTTTCAAGAATGATTTTACAACAATCGCATCCAAGGATGATGCATTAACGGCATTGATTCATTTAGGATATCTGGGATATGATGCGGAAAGAAAAAAAGCTTTTATTCCGAACTATGAGGTTGCAACTGCTTTTGACGCGGCATTGCAGACAGGTGAATGGAGTGAGATTGCTAAGGCAATATCAATTTGTGATGAGTTGTTGGATGAGACAATAGAAGGTAATGCAGACAGAGTAGCGGAACTGATTGAACTTGCGCATGAGACCTACACATCAGTTTTGACCTACAATGACGAGAATTCATTAAGCTGTGTTCTTACCATGGCATATTTTACAGCACCTGCGTATTATAATATTATTCGTGAGATGCCTGCCGGAAAGGGTTTTGCTGATTTTGTGTTTATACCGAGAGCAAATGCAGGATACAGACCTGCCATGGTGGTCGAGTTAAAGTATAATCATTCAGCAGATACAGCAATCAGGCAGATAAAGGAAAAGCGATATCAGGGAGCTTTGGCTGGTTATCATGATCGGATTCTGTTGGTTGGAGTTAACTATGATGCAGAGGGTAAAGACAAGAAGCATCACACTTGTGTGATAGAAGAGTGGGAAGAATAAAGGCATCAATTTATGCAAAAATATGATAATCTAGGACAGGTATTTAGAAATTTACGTACAAACAGACATATATCCCTCAAGCAGATTTCTGATGAGGTTGTTTCGGCTTCGCAGATTTCACGATTTGAAAGAGGTGAAACAGAGTTATCCATCGGGAAGTTTTTGCGTGCTTTAGACAATATGAATATTGAGGTAAGCGAATTCATGGATGCTGTAAACAACTACCAGCGTACAGAACAGATTCGCTTTATGAGTGCGTTGATTCCACTTGAGTATGAAAGAAATGTCGCAGGCTTTCAGAAAATGTTGGAGGAAGAAGAAAGAAAGTTCAAGGAGCATCCGGAAATCTACCGTTACCATCTCAATACAATATTGCTTCAGAGCTTTATCTGCAAATGTGATTCGTCGATTATTTTTCCAAAGGATTATATAGAACAGGTTACAGATTATTTGTTTACAACGGAAGATTGGAATATCTATGAAATAATTTTAATTGGTAATTTGTATCTGTTTATCGATATTCCACTACTTCACAAAATGGGACAGGAAATTCTCAAAAGGAAATACTATTATTGCGAGATCGGTTCGCATAAAAACATCGTAACGATGACATTGTTAAATATTTGGGAAACCTGTTTACATAGGGATAGTCTTGAAATTGCTGCAATTTATATGGAACAGATTAAGCCTTTGATTGACGATGAAACAGATATGTATAAGAGAACGATATATCTGTTTTTGTCAGGACTTCAGCATTATAAGGAAGGCGAAGAGCAGACTGGTATTGATGAGATGAAACATGCTATCATGATCTTTGAATGGGTGGGGAGTGATAATTTGGCGAATAATTACAAAAAAGATTTTGCTCGTTTTGTCAAATGAATTTTGCATATATGCAAAAATATAAATTCTCTGTATAAAACTATTTACAATGTACTTAGTTTAATGCGGAGGTTGAATTATGAAGAAAAACGAGACGAAGTTGTTATCGAGTATAGCTGTTAATAAAATCGGAAATGTCATGTATGATTATGGAAACAGCACATGGATTGCTGGATTAGGGGCTATCGGTCAAAAATATCTGGGATATTATCAGTTGGCAGAAAATATTATTTCACTAATCCTTAATCCGATTGGAGGTGCTGTTGCTGATAGAGTTAAGAGAAGGAAAATACTACTTGTAACGGATTTTATTGGCGGACTAATGTGTGCACTGCTTGCACTAATTGGAAATGACAGCATAATGCTTTACGGACTAATAGTAGTAAATGCAGTCCTTGCCATAATGCATGCATTTTCAGGAACATCCTTTAAGTCATATGTTGCAACTATAGTGGAAGAGGACAGACTGGTTACTTTTAATTCACGTTTGGAGGTAATATCTCAGGTTGTAAGTATTTCATCACCTTTGTTTGCATTTTTGTTTGTTGACAGATTTGGGCTAAAACCGACTTTGGTGCTTGATAGTGTTACATTTTTTATTTCATTTTTATTTCTTTTTTCAATAAGAGAAGAGGAAAAGCATGTTGCATCAAATAAAAAGAATGTGGATGTAAAGACGATCCTTGTAGATATCAAAGACGGCATGGCATTTATCGTAAAAGAAAAAGAGATTTTCTTCCTGCTCGTCATTGCATCTTTGGTGAATTTTTTTATTGCAGCATTTAACTATCTGGCGCCATTTTCGAACCAGCTTTTCAATAATTCATCAAGCTATGCGACGCTTTTATCGATGGGCGCAGCAGGTTCAATCTTAGGTGCGATTATGGCCAACAAATTGTTTAGAAATTCATATAATAGTATATTGATTGCGCTGGCACTGTGTGGAGCTGGCCTGGCTGTGATTACACTGTTTGCAATGCTGAAGCTGCCTGCGATTGTGATTGTGTTTGGAAACCTTATATTTGAATTTTTTCTGACAATTTTTAACATTCATTTCTTCTCCATGGTTCAAAAAAAAGTACCGAATCATATGTTGGGAAGAGTATTTAGTTCTATTTTTACGGTTGCAATAATATTCATGCCACTTTCAACAGCAATTATGACAGCACTGCCTTTTACAATAAGTATATATACATTTGCAGTAATTGGATTTGGGATTTTGCTGGTGTCAGCTTGTGCATTCTTTTATAGCAAATTTAAATTAGATATAATGGCAGGCGAAGAATAACCTGACAAATTTTCGCAAGGAGGGAAATGTAGTTAACACAAACAAGAATTTTATGGCGGTGTTAAAATGTTAAAAATTATAGAAGCTAAAAAAGAAGATAGAGATACAATGATGAATCTTCTGGAAAAATACCCTAACAAAGATGTGGATTATTAGGATGGTACACCAGCCGATGTGTTCTTTTCTGAACAAAACGAAGATGTGCAAACCTGTGATGTGAAAAAAGGCAGGATGGGGAGTGTTTTATGTACCCTGACTATGAAAAATGGTACTTATTTCAAATTGTCATTGCCAGAAACTGCAGGTCCAAACGGAGATATGCCACATCATACTGAGTATCGCGAAGCAATCCTTACTCGATTGGGAGAAAAAATATGAAGTATATGAATATTTGAGTAAAATTGATAATTGGGAAGACTTTAGTGCGTATGATGATGAGGTCGACTTAAGTATAAGGGGTGTTGATTTTATCAAAGATGGCGAGTTAATTGCTTTCATAGTTTCTCATTATCGAGACTATTGTAGCCATTTTGGCTGGATATAGATTCAAATTTAGTTATTGATAGAGGTTTAGATGAATAATATGAAATACATTTTTATATTATTTTCTGCTATTGCATTAGCACTAACTGTATGCAGTTATAGAAAAAAGGTAACCGCTTCACAGCCCGATAAATAGTTCGCATTAAAGTGCCAATGACATGTTGCGAATCAGTTGAGAGCGTGATATACTAGCCCTATAGCAGATTCGGAGGTTATCAATAGCATGAGACATTGATTATTTACTAAATTAAATATGGATTTATATGATTTTAGTAAATAAGGAGAGTTTATCATGTATAAGAAATTTGATAGCTTTGATGGAGTCTGTTTTTTTAATGGACTTATCTTTTATGCACCGGTGGCATTGTTGATTAGAACAAGAGCGGGTGTATCTAGTGCCACCTTTTTTATGCTTCAGGCACTACTTTCAATTGCAATTTTTCTTGGAGAGGTTCCAACTGGATTTATAACAGACAAAATTGGATATAGAAAATCAATTATTATATCGCAGACCATTATGTTTATGGCGCGCGTGCTTATGATGATGGCATATTTGACGAAATCAATATGGTTATTCATATTGGAAGCACTTGTTGAAGGGATTGGTGACTGTTTTTCGTCAGGAACAAATGAAGCTTATTTATACAGTGTTTATGGAGAAGAAAATTTCATGACAAAATCGGCACATTCGTCTAATTATGGAACTACCGGATTTATTATAAGCACAGTGTCATATGCACTTATATATAGGGGATATAATATAGATGGATTGCTAGTTGCAACGGTTGTTTCGGGATTTGTTGCACTGGTATTTTCTGTGTTTCTTTCGAAAGAAAAATTTATTGATGTATCACCTGAGCGTGTTTCCGTTAAAAATGTTTTAAGTATATTCAAAAATAAAGAATCCAGATTATTCCTGGTTATGCTTTCTACTTTTAGTCTGGCGTGGATTTTGATTAACTTTTTCTATGTAGAGAAACTTGAAAACATAGGAATTTCAGAAGAATGGATGTCGGCAATTATTCTGGTATATTCTGCAATTCAGATGTTCGCAGCGCCGATTTTATCATGGATTAAGAAGTTCTCCTCCCAAATTGTATTTGTCATAGTAAGTTTTATTGCAGGGGGAGCAATAATAATATATGGGTTAGTAAATCATATATGGTTTAGCATTATTCTTATGTGCATTGTTCCACTATTGATTTCTCTTCCTGAATATTTTTTGATGGAAAAAGAAAACCAGCTGATTGATGAACTTGGAATGGAAAAAAACAGAGCCGCAACACTATCTATTTTTAATATGGGAGTAAATATCATAGAAATTATTGCACTGTTTATGTCATCAATGTTTAGCTTGAATGCGGTCAGATGGTGTTTTATTATGGTGGGGATAGTGCTAATATTTAGTGCAGTATTGTTTGGACGAAATCAGAAAGTTAGATAATCATTTAGAGGAAAAATATGTTGCTTAGTATTTCATTGATTTTGATTATAGGTATGTCTATGGGATGGATATGCCAGAAAATAAAGCTTCCAAGTTTGCTGGGAATGCTAATCACAGGAATTGTACTTGGACCATATGTACTCAATCTGATAGATGAAAGCATATTAGGAATATCAGCAGAACTGCGCAAGATTGCACTGATAATTATTTTGACTAGAGCAGGACTCGGACTAGATATATCGGGGCTTAAGAAAATAGGAAGACCAGCGGTGCTGATGTGTTTTGTCCCGGCATCGTTTGAACTTATAGGGATGATACTGCTTGCTCCGAAGCTTATGGGGATGAGTGTTCTTGAAGCGGCAGTGATGGGTGCGGTTCTTGCAGCAGTTTCCCCAGCAGTAGTAGTGCCTAGAATGGTAAAGCTCATGGAAGAAGGCTACGGGACAAAGGGAGGTATTCCCCAGCTTATATTGGCAGGGGCTTCCGTGGATGATGTATATGTGATAGTACTATTTTCGACATTTACTGGAATGATGCAGGGGCAGGGAGCCTCTATTATCAGCTTTGTGAATATTCCGGTATCGATATTTCTGGGAATCGTAATTGGTATATGCATAGGAATGTTATTGGCATTTTATTTTAAGAAGGTACATATAAGAGATACGGCAAAGGTTTTGATAATACTTAGTATATCGCTTTTGCTTGTTGTGGCGGAGGATGCGCTTAAAACACCTATTACTTTTTCAGCTTTAATCGCAATTATGTTTATAGGAATAGGGCTACGAAAGAAAAGAGAAGCTGTCGCAAAGAGAATCTCTGTTAAATATGGAAAGCTCTGGGTTGCGGCGGAAGTATTTTTATTTGTGCTAGTTGGGGCTACAGTCAACATAGATTATCTTGGAAAAGTAGGAGCGAAAGCAATTCTTGTCATAGTCGGGGCTCTGATATTCAGGATGGCTGGAGTGTTTGTATGCTTGCTGGGGACAAGCCTGAATGCAAGAGAAAGATTGTTTGCGATGCTGGCTTATACACCGAAAGCGACAGTACAGGCAGCAATAGGAGGAATACCGCTTGCACTTGGATTTGCATGCGGAGATACAGTTCTTACGGTAGCTGTTCTTGCGATAGTGATTACCGCACCATTAGGAGCATTTGCAATTGATCTGACTTACAAGAAATTGTTGTCGCATGGGGCAAATTAAAAGGAAAATAAGAAGGATAAACTTAGAAGGAGAAAAATATGCATCGTCCAGAAATAATATTTGAGGATAAAGATATAATCGTGTGCAACAAACCAGCTGGTATGGCAACGCAGACTA
>JAXELM010000195.1:0-4078 GCA_034100525.1 Agathobacter sp. | reverse complement strand
GATGTACAGTGCACAAATATATAAAGAAGATTTTCTGATGTGCAGGAAAATAATAAAGCCTTATAGCTCCAAAATAGAAAAGATTCTTGATAAATGTAACAAAGCTCTTCTTGAGTACAAACGGGAATGTGAGACTTATGTGGTGTATGAAAATGTAGGAAATCTTATATTTCAGCTGATGCGTCTGACTTCTGAACTTGATGAATTTTTGCAGAAACCATTGGAGTTTCAGGGAAGAAAAGATATAACTGATTTTTATTTCCAGGTGCGAAATTTCCTTTCGATATATGATTTGGTGGATGAACATTATGTGATTTATTCGCAGCTGCTTGACGATGGAAGATTCATGCTCAAATTGTTCTGTGTGGACCCGTCACTTAATATACAAAATTGTCTTGATAAGGCAAATGCATCTATTTTTTTCTCGGCTACGCTGTTGCCAATCAATTATTATAAGAGTCTGCTTAGTACGAAAAAAGACAATTATGCGATTTATGCGCAAAGCATATTTGATGAGAAAAAAAGACTTCTGGTTTTTGGAAAAGATGTAAGTACGAAGTACACCAGAAGGAATGCAGCTGAGTTTGAGAAGATGACGGAATATATATATAGGACTGTTAAGTGTAAAAAAGGAAATTATATGATATTTTTTCCTTCTTACAAATTGATGAATCAGGTGTATGATATTTTCACACAAAGACATACAGACTTCGACACTATAATACAGAAAAGTGGGATGAAAGAGGAAGAGAGAGAAGAATTCCTTGAGGCATTCACTGTTGAACGTGACAGTTCACTTGTGGCATTTTGTGTTATGGGGGGAATATTTGGTGAAGGAATTGATTTGAAAAACGAACAGCTAATAGGTGTAATTGTGGTGGGCACAGGTTTGCCGCAGATAAGCTACGAGAGGGAAATTCTCAAGAATTATTATGATAGCCAGAATGGGTGTGGATTTGATTATGCTTTCAGATACCCGGGAATAAATAAGGTGCTTCAGGCAGCAGGGCGCGTTATTCGAACTGTAGATGATAACGGAGTAATACTTTTGCTGGATGAGCGGTTTTTACAGCCAGACTACGAACCACTCTATCCAAGAGAATGGAAAGAACGCATTGTCTGTGGAATAGAGCAGCTCGAAGGATATGTTGAAGAGTTCTGGTCCAATATTAATTGACAGAAGGTAACAGTTTTAAAAATTCTTCAGTTGATGCCGATACAGGTAGTGTCGTGTTTACAGATGCCACAATCTGGCGAGATGGCATTTTCTCTTTTGTTTTTAGAATGAAAAGGTCTTTGTTGTCACCTGTTACGCAGTAATCAGGCACAAATGCAATACCAAGTCCTATTCTCGCAAGGTCGATGAGCAAGTCATTGCTGCTTAGCTCGACCTCAGGCACAAGCTCTAACTGGTGCTGCAAAAAGAGATTATGCAAAAATTCGCTGGTAGTACAATTTTTATCAAGCATAAGTATTGGATTTTGGTTTAATTCCTCAAAAGAAATTACTGTGTCTACCAAATCAAAATACTTAGGATTGGCAATAAAAACGTCTGAAAAGTTGCATATTGTTTTTTGTACATACGTATGATTAAGGTGTGAGTTAGGAAAGTTTGTTACTATCAAATCGACTTTTCTTTGGTCGAGAAGTTCAACACATTTGATGGATGTAGCGTTTGTTACTTTAATCGGTACGTTTGGAAAAAGCTCATGGAACTTCTTGAGATATGGAACAAGAAGATAACGGCATATTGTATCGCTTGCTCCAATATGCAGCTGACCAAGTCCAAGGGTGCCGGAATCTAACAGCTGACTTTCACCGCGAGCGATGAGATTCATGGCAGGTTCAACATGTTTAAGCAGTAATGCTCCTGCAGAGGTAAGCTGTACTTTTTTGGTACTGCGGATAAAAAGAGTCTGCCCAAGCTTCTTTTCAAGAGTTTTTATCGACTGGCTTACTGCAGATTGGGAAATAAACAGCTTCTTGCTTGCTTCAGAAAAGCTAAGTGATGTTGCTACATGGTAGAAGACTTTGTATAATTCATAATTAATATCCATAATTCACCTTCATAATTCATCTTCATAATAATTGATATATGTATTATAAGAAGTACTTATAATAGTGTCAAGAAAGGGTTTTCAAATTAGGATAAAGGTGCTATTATATAAAAGTACATAAAAGGAGGCAAAAAATGAAACATAAATTACGTAGAAGAAGCATTGTTTGTATACTTGCTCTACTCATGATGGTTAGTACTGTCTTGATTCCATTTGAGAGTGCGAGTGCTTCGACATATTCTAAAGCTGGTGGAGTTATAGTTTACAGCAATGTAAATGATTTAAAGACCACAGTATCGGCTGATATTTTGGCTAATATTCTTGCAGACCAGGCTCACAATTATGTTGAGATTGTTCTTGAGAAGGATGGTGTTGTTGCTGGTAATCCGGTTTGGTTTGATAAGAATGCACTTAACTGGAATATAACAGTTCCTGAGGTGTTAGGGGATTATGTTGCGAAAATATATATGGCTACAAGTGATGGCGAGCAGGCTCATCTTATAGCAGGGGCAGCAGCAGTGTCTACATTTAATCTAAAAGTTGGACAGATAGATGGTGGAATTATAAATGCATCAACGGATATATCAACCAAGGCGCAGATGATAAATGTTGAACTCTCAGGTATTACATCAACATATGATATTTCCAGGGTTAAGTTTCATTTCATTAATGCTAATGGTGAGGATATTTATCAGGCTAATGCGAGAGATGATGAGACAGAGGTTGGCAAGTATGTAGCAAAAGTAAATGCGAATAAGCTTACACCACAGTATGGATATTATACAATAAGTGCTGAGGTTAGAGATGAAAATGGTGCAACTGTTATGCTTACACCTACTGCTGTTGTGAATTTAGCTGTTGCATATACAGAAGCAGTAGTTGAAAATGTGAATTTGACATCTGGAACATTTGATATTTGTACAGATAAGATTTATGCAGCGGGCGAAATTGATACTGTGACATTTAAAGTATGGTGCAAAGGTGAAAAAACTGATGCAAAAGGATATGTTGCAAAAGCGGATAAATCCGGTTCATACAAGGTTACTGTAGATGCAAAGAACCATAAGTACAATTCAGGCAAGTATGAATTTAGAATAATTGTAAAGCTTAAAGATGGAAAGAGCGGTATTGCGGCAACTGGCTCATGCAATATGAATCTTTCGAATCTGGCTGTTTATGGTAAGACAAATGGTAAGTTTATAAAGAAAATATATATTTACAATCCGACTGTAAAGAAGAATGTATATGCTACACTTTGGAGCAAAGTTGGCACTGGAGTTGATAAGCAGACATATGAAGCGAAGTACAATAATAACAGGCTTGAGATTACATGTACAATGTCTAAGCTAAAGGGACCGGGTACGGCATACCTTCAGCTTTATCAAAAGTCTGGCGGCAAACAGAAGAATATCAAGAAGTATGAGTTTACTGTTGAGATGGGTGAAATCATAAAGTCAGGATGGCATTATACAAAGTGCTCAAATGGTAAGACATATAAGTTGTATTACAAAGAGGGTAAGAAAGTAAACAATGTTTCCAAGGTGCTTAAGCTGTCTAAGAACTCGAATCTTCATATTGAGGTCAACAGAAAGAAGAACAGGGTGACTGTATATACATATGATGAGAAGACACAGGAGTGGTGTATACCTGTTATTGCATTCAAATGTTCTGTTGGGTTACCGGGAACTCCTACTCCAAAGGGAACATACAAGACGGACAGAAAGCATAGATGGAAGGAACTTATGGGACCATCCTGGGGACAGTATGCTACACATATCGTAGGTGGTATTTATTTTCATTCTATAGCTGGTAGTACAACAAATTCATATGGAATATCAGCATATTCATATAACAAACTTGGTAAGGCTGCATCGCATGGCTGTATCAGACTTACTGTAAGGGATGCAAAGTGGATATATGACTATGCGGCTCTTAAAACACAGGTTACAATATATGATTCAGAGTTTGCTGGACCACTCGATGCACAGAAGGTTCCTTATATGCCATATGGTCAGCATTAT
>JAXELM010000141.1:0-2380 GCA_034100525.1 Agathobacter sp. | reverse complement strand
CCATCAATATACCATGTGATTTTGCCAGGCTCCCACTTACATGTGTATGTATGGAATTCCTTGGCAAGGTCTCCAGTTTCTAATACGTATTCACCCTGAGACTGCTCATGCGGATTACCGTAGTGAAGAGTACCATATACCTTAGTAGTATCTTGTCCCATGACCTCCATACAGTCTATTTCGCCACATCTTGGCCACTGACCGTAATGTTCTTCCTCTTTTGGCATCATCCAGAAAGCAGGAAGATAACCTTTACCAGTAGGAACTTTTGCGCTTACTTCAAATACTCCGTAGAGTAGGTCTTTTTTACCCTGGCAATTGACACGTCCAGAAGTATATTTATCTCCTTTCTTTACGGGCTGTAAAATAAGTGTACTGTTTTCTACTTTAATATTCTCAGGTGAATCAACATATTCCTGTAGTTCTTCGTTTACCCATCCCGGCTCATGAAGCTCCACATTCCATATAGAACGGTCGAGTTCGTCGCCGTCAAATTCATCATGCCATATAAGCTTATATTCCTCATTATCTGGAATATTTGGCTTTAAATCAGAATAATTTGTACTCAAAATAAAAGTCTCCCTTCTATATAATAAAGAAATTAATTTGATGTTTTTCTTTATACAATTACCTGTAAAAATAAAATATCATTTTAATGACCAATATATAAAAAATATGTTTAATGAAAGAAACAGAAAAAAAGTACCAAAATTTATATAAAAAATTTGTAAAAAGTGCTTGCAATTTTTGTAAAAGCTGTTATAATCGTAGTTGCTGTGACATGATAGCGATGAAGTTTGAAGTTACTACCCATGAGGTAGAGAATTCGGCGGAGCGAATGTCAAGTTAGGAAACTGACGACAAGTCACTGTACAAAACATAGTCTACATAAAGTAGAAACAACGTGTGAAAGTCATTAGGACACACACGGAGAAGTGTACAGTCACCGCTTGTCGTACTGAAATTTAAAGTGCGAAAAGGAGGCGGCTTTTTTTATGGCAAGTCAAGTAATGAGAATTACTCTCAAAGCGTATGATCACGAGTTAGTTGATTCAAGCGCAAAGAAAATCATCGAGACTGTAAAGAAGAATGGATCACAGGTGAGCGGACCAGTACCTCTTCCAACAAAGAAGGAAGTAGTTACAATTCTTAGAGCTACTCACAAGTACAAAGATTCTCGTGAACAGTTCGAGCAGAGAACTCATAAGAGACTTATCGATATCATCACACCAACACAGAAGACTGTTGATGCATTATCTAGATTAGAGATGCCAGCTGGTGTTTATATCGATATCAAGATGAAAGAGAAGAAATAATCTTTCACATCCTTATTATTAAGGAACAAATTAGTATATCCCCGAATGGTTTATATAGATTCTATATTGACTGCTCTAGGATGAACGGTTCCGCTACTTGTTCCAGCTAATTCTTCGCGGGCTGGGTAGACAGGCAAGAGGCGTTCCGCTGTAGAAAACAGGAGGTAAAGAAATGAAGAAAGCGATTTTAGCAACAAAAGTCGGAATGACACAGATCTTCAATGCAGATGGCGTATTAGTTCCAGTTACTGTATTAGAGGCTGGTCCATGTGTTGTAACACAGATCAAGACAGTTGAGAATGATGGTTACGATGCAGTTCAGGTTGGCTTCGTTGACAAGAAAGAAAAAGTTGTCAAGAAAGATGCTAACGGTAAGAAAGAAGTTTGGCACAGAAATGGTGTTAACAAAGCTCAGATGGGACATTTTGCAAAAGCAGGTGTTTCAGGTAAGAGATTCGTTCGCGAGTTCAAGTTTGAAAACGCTAATGAGTATAACGTAGCAGATGAAATCAAAGCTGATATCTTCGCAGAAGGAGATAAGGTTGATGTAACTGCTATTTCAAAAGGTAAAGGTTTCCAGGGTGCTATTAAGAGATTAGGTCAGCACAGAGGACCAATGGCTCATGGTTCTAAATTCCATCGTCATCAGGGTTCTAACGGTGCTTGTTCTTCTCCAAGTAGGGTATTCAAGGGAAAAGGAATGCCTGGACATATGGGTAGCGTAAAAGTTACAACTCAGAATCTTGAAGTTGTAAGAGTTGATGCAGAGAAGAACTTACTGTTAATCAAGGGCGCAGTTCCAGGAGCTAAGAAAGCTCTCATTACAGTAAAAGAGACAACTAAGTCTGGTAAATAGTGCGAATTAAGAAAGGAGGAACTTTACGATGGCTAAAGTAGCTGTTTATAATATGGAAGGTAAAGAAGTTGATTCAATCGAATTAAACGATTCCATTTTCGGCGTAGAAATTAATGAGCATTTAGTTCATATGGCTGTACTTCAGCAGCTTGCAAATAATCGTCAGGGAACTCAGAAAGCAAAGACACGTTCTGAGGTTCGCGGTGGC
>JAXELM010000085.1:0-9201 GCA_034100525.1 Agathobacter sp. | reverse complement strand
AACGGAAACTACGCATTGGATTACGGCATTGACCCAACAACAGCCATCTTCCATGAGACAGAGTATACAGATGACAGCTACTTCTGCCTTATCGCAGTAAGACAGGGTGATGAAGAAGACCCGGTATATAAGAGAATTGTTGAGCTTTTCCAGTCGGAGGAAACAAAGCAGATTTTCCAGGATAAATTCGGAGGCTACTTCGTACCTGCATGGGAAGCGAAGGTGTCACAGTAAGACAAATATAGTAAAGTAAAAATCGTTGCAAAGCAAGAAATCAGGCGGTGGAGTATGAGAGAAGCATTATTAAAAATTCTAGGTGATGAAAACAGAATAATAACAGACAAAATAGAAAAGAAATACCTGTCAGATAACCTCGAAAGAAAGCAGGGAACAGCAGCGGCAGTTGTTTTTCCAAAGAGCACAGAAGAGGTAAGCCAGATTCTAAGATATGCTCATGAGAATAAGGTTCCGGTTACACCAAGAGGTGCCGGAACCAACCTCGTAGGCTCAACAGTTCCAACAGGACAGGGAATAGTTCTGGATTTATCCTACATGAACAAAATCATAGAACTGGATAAAGAGACCTTCACTGCAACAGTAGAGCCAGGCGTGATACTCGAGGACTTCCAATCATATGTAGAAGAAAATGACCTGTTTTATCCACCTGACCCGGGAGAAAAACGAGCATCAATAGGGGGCAATATCAGCACCAATGCAGGCGGAATGCGCGCAGTCAGATATGGCGTTACAAGAGACTATGTAATGGGACTTGAAATAGTGCTTGCAGATGGAACAGTATTAAGCGTAGGCGGAAAGAACCGCAAGGATACAACAGGAATTGACCTCAAAGATATCGTGATTGGATCAGAAGGAACACTTGCAGTAATCACCAAATGTATCCTGAAGCTTATACCAAAACCACAGAAAAGCTTAAGCATATTAATAGGCTATCCATCGCTCTCCACCGGAATAGAAAGCGTGCCAAAAATAATACAGGCCAATGTAAATCCTACCGCAATAGAATTCATCGAGAGAAAAGTAGTCCAGTTAGGCGAAGACTACCTTGGACTGAAATTTCCGCTAGAAGATGCAAAAGCATATCTGCTTTTAACATTTGACGGAGATGAGACAGAGATAGATGCACATGTAAAGACAGTCACAGAAGTGGCAAAAAAGGCAGGAGCAACAGATGTCGTTTCACTCGAGGACAAAGCACAGGCAAATGACGTGTGGAAGATACGCGGCTGCCTAGTAAAAGCAGTAGAAGCAGTATCAGAGCAGGAACCGCTTGACATAGTCGTACCAATAAATCAGATAGATACATTCGTAAACTTCATCAATGAATATGAAGAACAAAGCAAAATGAGAATGATAAGCTTTGGACATGCAGGCGATGGAAATGTACATCTGTGCGTAGTTCGAGGCGACCGAGATGACGAGACCTGGGAACGAGAACTCGATGCCAACCTATCCGTCCTTTACAAGAAGGCATATGAACTCGGAGGACTAGCAAGTGGTGAGCACGGAATAGGAATAAGTAAGCAAAAGTATATGATAGAAGCAGCAGATGCTGCCAATATATCACTTATGAAGCGCATAAAGAGCGCATTTGATGAGAAGAGAATCCTAAATCCTGGAATCTCATATGATGTTTGACATTGGGGGAAAGATAGATGAAAGAATTAAGCAAAAAGACATCGGGATTCACAGACTCCCTGATTCGAAGAATGACAAGAGTAGCAAATAAATATGACGCTATAAATTTATCGCAGGGCTATCCTGATTTTGACCCACCAAAGGAAATAACAGACAAATTGGCAGAAGTTGCAGCTACCGGGCCACATCAATATGCTACTACCTGGGGCTCAGAGTCAATCCGAAAAGCATTGGCAAAAAAGCAGGAGCATTTCTCAGGAATGAAGGTAGACCCGGACAAAGAAATAGTAGTAACCTGTGGTGGAACAGAAGCAATGATTGCAGCAGTACTTACAGTGTGCAATCCCGGTGACAAAGTAGTTATTTTTTCACCATTCTATGAAAATTACGGAGCAGATGCAATCCTCTCAGGAGCAGAGCCGATATACGTGCCATTAATTCCACCAGACTTTCATTTCGATGCAGCAGCACTAGAGCACGCCTTCAGCCAGGATGGCGTCAAAGCGATGATACTTTGCAACCCATCAAATCCATGTGGCAAAGTGTTCACGCGGGAAGAACTGCAGATAATAGCCGACCTTGCAATCAAATATGACCTGTATGTAATCACAGACGAAGTGTATGAGCACATACTGTATAAGCCACATGAACATGTGTATTTATCGACACTTCCGGGAATGAAAGAGCGTACAATCATCTGTAGCTCACTTTCCAAGACATATTCAATCACCGGCTGGCGAATCGGCTATGTAATAGCACCGGAGAAAATCACAGAACGAGTGAAGAAAGTCCATGACTTCCTGACAATCGGCGCGGCAGCACCACTTATGGAAGCCGTAACAGTAGGTTTGGGCTTTGGCGATGACTATTACGACAACCTGCAGAAGCACTACACCCATATGAAAGACGTATTCTGCAATGGACTGCGCAATATAGGTCTGCAGTTCGTCGAACCACAGGGAGCATACTATGTGATGGTAGACATCAGCGAATTCGGTTATGAAAATGATTATGACTTTTGCGTAAACCTCGCTGAAAAAGTCGGAGTTGCAGCAGTACCAGGCTCAAGCTTCTTCAAAGAAGATGTCAATAATTACATACGATTTCATTTTGCAAAGAAAGACGAGACACTGCTGAAAGCATTGGATAGGCTGGCGGATATACGGAAGAAGCTTGCTTAGAATAAATGAGTCATAGATAAATTACTTTGCGAATGTTTATTGAGATAGTATTATAGTACCATAAAACAAAAGAAAAGGTATTAAGCAATATGACGATTCGCAGGGGGAGTAACATGACGAAGGATGAATTGGTATTACCATATAAATTAGAACATCATTTGATGGAAATATGTAATTCCAATGAGACATATGTCAATTTATTATCAGTTTGGAATATAAACAAGAAGATGTGCCACATTGTGAAGCTATTATCACAAATATAGAGATGCTTCTGGGAGAAGAAGCAATTAAAACACTATCACCGACTGATACATGGTTACTGTTACATGCAGCATATCTTCATGATATTGGAATGATTATACAGTGTAATCGAATAGAAGATAATTGGGAGTCAAAGGAATTTCAGGATTATTTGCATGAGGCAGAAAATTCGACAGATGAAGCATTAGCGGAAAATGCAAAGTCTATTTTTGCTTCTTTTTTTATTACTGACGAGTGGCCTAAGCCTAGAATAATAACAAATCCAAAAGCTGCTTATCATGGGATGGCTGTTGTTCACAAAAGAAAGAATTATATTACAAATAATAAAGGACTTAAGATTAGGTACGATATAAGCAAAATTTATCTAAAAAAAGATATCTTTTGTTTAGAGGGATATTATGATGGTCTATCAACGTATATTCATGAATTATGCCATATGTTTGGAGGCGACGCTTCTGTATCATTTAGTCAAGCATTGACATATGCAATTGAGTTGCTTATGGAGAATCATGCTTTGGTTTTGGAAGAAAAAGCAAAGTGGGGAGAGATATTTCGTTATACTTCAGAAGAGAAGTAAAAAAGGCAAAGTCCAAGTGGTTGCTTACGAGGAATTTGTTGACATGAATAAATGTGCTAACATATAATTAACTAAATTATTTTCATAAATGATTTAGAAGCCATAGTGAGACTGACAGTTCAGGATACAAAATTCAAAGGTGAGAAAAATGAGTATTATTAATCTTAAAAATAACAAAATATGTATAGGAATCAATACACATGGAGCAGAACTAGTTAGCTTAGTGAATAATGAAAATCAACATGAATATATGTGGTGTGGCGATTCAAAGTATTGGGGAAGAGTCTCTCCAATATTGTTTCCATTTGTGGGAAAATTAGAAAAACAAAGATATGTACATAATGAAATAGTTTATGAAAACATTCCACAGCATGGATTTGCAAGAGACAGTGAGTTCGAGTTAGTAGAACAGACAGAAGACACAGTATGGTTTCAACTTATAAAAGATGAAACGTGGAAGAAGAACTATCCATTTGAGTTTGTGTTGAGAGTCGGATATAGAATAGAAGGTAAAGCAGTACATGTAATGTGGACAGTAATCAATAATAGTAACGAAGAAATGCATTTTTCAATTGGGGCACATCCGGCATTTGCATGTGGTGGTGGATTAGTCTGCTACTCATTGGATATGCACACAAATAAATCCGAAATAGAATGTGGTTTGTTGAATGATAACGGAGTATTGGGAAATGATACAGTTTTGCTTCCGATTGAAAATGGAATAGTAAATCTAAGCGATGAACTATTTGTAAAGGATGCACTTATCATGGATGGACAAGGAATTAATACAATAACATTATGTGATAGAAGTAAGACTGCTGTTTTGGAAGTGAGATTTGATGCACCACAGTTAGGATTATGGTCACCTGCAAATGCAAAAGCACCATTTGTATGTATAGAGCCTTGGTATGGTAGATGTGATAAAGCAGGTTTTAATGGAACACTATCAGAAAGAGAGTATTCAAACAGGCTTGCATCAGGACATTCATTCAGCAAGGAATATGTTATTGAAGTAAAACAGTAAGGTAACATAAAAAGGATTAAACAATAATGATAAAAGTATTGCAAATTTCAAACTATCAGTATCCTCATATAGGTGGAATCGAACAGGTTGCAAGAGATATAGCCGATTCGCTAATCAATAGAGATGATATAGAACAGAAAATAATATGCTTCAATGAAGAGGCAGAAGATGGAGAATATGTTTGTCACAGAAACGAAACAGTATGTGAGAATGTTAAAGGCGTAGAGGTAATCAGGTGCGGTTGCATTGCAAAAGTGGCATCGCAATCACTTTCTTTTACATTCGGAAAAGAACTCAAGAAAGTTTTGACAGAGTTTGCCCCTGATATAGTTATTTTTCATTATCCAAATCCATATCAGGCAGCATTTTTATTGCCATTACTGAAAGAAAGGACAAGACTAATCTTATATTGGCATCTGGATATAATAAAGCAGAAAATATTGGGTAAAATATTTCATGGACAAACTATTAAGCTGTTACAAAGAGCGGATAAGATTGTAGCAACAAGTCCCAACTATATAGATGGCAGTAAATATCTGAGTCAATTCAGAGGTAAATGCATGGTTATACCTAATTGTATTCAGCCTGAAAGACTACTTCCAGATGAATATACTGTGGAAAAGGTTAAGAAAATAAAAGAACAGTATTCTGGAAAAACAATCTGTTTTGCAGTAGGAAGACATGTGCCATACAAAGGAATGGAATATTTGATTAGAGCAAGCAAATTGCTGGGGGATAATTTTGCGATTCTTATCGGTGGAAAAGGACCATTGACAGAAGAATTAAAGAAGCTTGCAGCAAGCGACAAAAAAGTAGAATTCCTTGGAAGAGTAAGCGATAGTGACTTGATTGCCTATTATGAAGCATGCGATATATTTGCATTCCCTTCTATCACTAAAAATGAGGCCTTTGGCATAGCACTTGCAGAAGGAATGTATTTCGGAAGACCGGCTGTGACATTCACTATTCCGGGAAGTGGAGTGAATTATGTAAATTTAGCTGATGAAACAGGACTAGAATGTCCAAATGGAGATGAAAAGGCATACGCAAAAGCACTGGTTAAACTGGATGAGGATGACGGGCTAAGAAAGAAGCTCGGTGAAAGCGCAAGAAAAAGAGTAGAAGAATTGTTTATGTTTGACCAGCTTAAGACAAAAATAAATGAACTGATAGATTCTGAAAGTATAAAACGGAGATAAATATGTATACAATAGATGGACTATTCCTGACGCAACGCATAACCGGAATACAGCGTTATGCGTATGAGTTGTGTCTCGAAATTGACAAATTAATAACTCCAAATGAGATAGAACTGCTTGTACCAGCCAATATAGAGGCAGAATTTGAGACAAATATTCCGCAGTATAACAATATAAAAGTAATTCGATATGGAAAGCATGGTGGAATAAAATGGCAACAGATTGATCTCGCAAGGTATCTAAAAAAGAATAAAAGAGAAGGGATATTTCTGACCAATATCCTTCCACTTATGTGTCCGAGAGGAATTATGACTATACATGATGTAAGTTATAAAGCTAACCCGGACTTTTTTACGTCTAAGAGAGATAGGGTATCAGCACTATGGCACAGACTAAATTATTGGTGGGCTGCAAAATCCAAAATACAGATACTGACAGACTCGGAATTCTCGAAAGAAGAAATTAAAAAGTATTATCATATCAAAGAAAGCAGAATACACATAGTATATGTTGGATGGCAGCATATGCAAAGAATCAACGCATCGACAGATACTTTTGACAAATATTCAATGCTTAAGGAAAACGAATATTATTTTGCAATGTCTACACTCGCACCTAATAAGAACTTTAAATGGATAATGGAGGCAGCAAAACAGAATCCAAATCAGATATTTGCCATAGCAGGTGGAGGTGCTTTGAAAGAGAATGAAGAAGCGCAACAGATAAAAAATCTGCATTTGCTTGGTTATGTGAGTGATGAAGATGCCAAAACGCTTATGAAGAATTGCAAAGCATTTTTGTTTCCTACATTATATGAAGGGTTTGGCATGCCACCCCTTGAGGCAATAGTATGCGGAGCAAAACAAATAATAGTTTCTGACACCCCATGTATGCGTGAAGTGTATGGTGAACATGCTACATATATATCGCCCAAAGAATATACACGCATTGATTTGTCAAAATTGGATTGTTTGGATAAAGTGCACAATTATAAACCGTTATTAGATAAGTATTCTTGGAAAGTTTCGGCAAAAAAAATACTTGCAATAATATTTGATAGACAATATTAATGAATATTATGTAATTATTTGTCAGAAGAGATTGATTATGGTATAGTTAATAAGTTAATGAGGTAAATTGTAATGAGTGCGTCTAAAATGAAAAAGCTTGTTAGAAGAATTATACCGGCTTCTGCCAGATATAATATAAAACAGGTGATGATTCGCTCCATCGTAAAAGAGATGGGCAGTATAGAAAAAGAACCATATGATGCGAACAAGTTTGCTTACGGAGTGAATTTGATAGGACCATTGAAAAGTGCTACAGGTCTGGGACAGAGTTTTAGGCTCCTTGAAGCAGTATGGCAGGAGATGGATATACCATATGCAATATATCCTTTTGAAGGAAATACCGATAACTTTGAAGCGGATGAAGAATATAGAAACAGAATAGTAGATGAACTCAAATATAGCATTAACATATGGCATGTTAACCCGGCTGAATTCTATGAGACATATCAGAGATTTGGCAGAAATGGATTTGACGGGCATTACAATATAGCATTCTGGCTATGGGAAGTAGAAGATTTCCCGAAGGAATGGACAATGGCTATTAATCTTCTTGATGAGATATGGACGCCGGCTGAATTTATAAGTAGAACAATTAGAAAAATAACAGATAAGCCAGTATATACAGTACCATATGCAGTTACAGCTGAGGCTGATTCAGTGAAATACGATAGAAAATACTTCGGTTTGCCAGAGGATAAATTTCTATATCTAATGATGTACGACACATTCAGTATAAAAGAACGAAAGAATCCTGAAGGAGTAGTCAAAGCATTTAAAGAAGCATTTTCAGAAAAAAGAGAAGATGTTGGGCTGGTCATGAAAGTGAATTCAGCCGACGAAGAAGAATGGAACTATATCAATGAACTCATTAAACCATACAATAATGTGTATTTCGTAGATAGAAATTTGTCTAAGATAGAAGTGAATAGCCTTGTTGCAGATGTAGATGTATTTGTATCACTTCATAGAGCAGAGGGGTTTGGTCTAGTAATGGCGGAGGCAATGCTAAATCATACGACTTGTATCAGTACGAATTGGTCTGCAAACACAGAATTCATGAATGAAGAAGTAGCATGTATGGTGGACTATGAGATGATCACATTAGATAAATTTATCCCACCATATAAAAAGGGATATAAATGGGCAGAGCCGGGTGTACATCAGGCGGCTGAGTACATGAAGAAACTGGCTGATGATAAGGATTCTTGTAAGACAATTAGTGAATCGGCATATAGTTACGTGAAAGACAAATTGAGCAAAGAAAAAGCAATTAGAATTATGAAGGATCGTATTGGACAAATATGAAAATTGCATTAGTTAACCAACGCTATGGATTAGAAGTAAATGGCGGTTCAGAATACTACACCAGACAGTTAGCAGAACATCTAATCGATAGATATGATGTGGAAATACTTACCACAAAGGCACTCAATTATGATACATGGGAAAACTACTATACAGAAGACGTAGAAGAAATCAATGGTGTCATAGTTAGAAGATTTGATGTAGATAAAAAGCGCAGTGTCTGGGGCATGAGAATCAATGGAAGAATCAGAAGATACTTTCCCGAATTAAGAGAACAAGCTGAGCGCAGATGGGTGAAAGCGCAGGGACCATGTTCGACAGGACTGATAAACTATATAGAATCAAATAAAGATAATTATGATGTGTTCATATTTGTGACATATCTATATTATTCAACAGCAGTAGGACTTGAAAAAGTAGCAGACAAAGCGATTCTTGTTCCTACAGCTCACGACGAACCATATATATATTTTGATATATATAGACATATATTTGAAAAAGCAGCAGGACTTATCTACTTAACACCAGAAGAAAAAAGCTTTGTGGAAAAGCTTTTCGATGTCAAAAACAAGCCGAATGTAGTCAGCGGCTCAGGAGTGGAACTTCCGGCTGATATAAATAATGAAAGATACAGAGAGAAATTCAAGATAACAGATGATTACATCATCTATGTGGGAAGAATTGATTTAGAAAAAGGTTGTAAAGAAATGTTTGACGCATTTCTTCAATATAAAAAACAATACCCTGATGATAAAACAAAACTCGTATTGATGGGAAAATCGATGATAGATATTCCTAAGCATGAAGATATAGTATATCAGGGCTTTGTGAGTGAAGCAGATAAATTTGATGGAATAAGCGGAGCAAAAGCTCTTTGGTTACCATCTAAATACGAAAGCTTGTCTATAGCAGTGCTAGAAGCTATGTC
>JAXELM010000073.1:0-5426 GCA_034100525.1 Agathobacter sp. | reverse complement strand
GTACCTTCATAGTTACGAACCGCAAGTGCATTAAAATCTGCTACGCTGATGGGCACTTGCTCCAACAAACTATACTTTTTCTTACGAAATATGCGATTCCGCATATTTCTGTACTGAACAGTTACCTTTATTCAGAACTTCGTTTTCATCCTTATCTGTATTCTTTTGTTCGTCAACTGAATTATCATCTGTTGCATCATTATTCGATTCATCACTTCCAGGCGTATTAGCGTCTGGCGTATTATCCGCAGGTGTTTCATCTGCTGGTGTGTCATTCTCTGAAGAAGCCTCAGATGACTGCGATTTTTTCTTGATTGTCACACGAACAGCCACACTGTCACAGGAATATTTTTCTTCATCAAGCTTTATATCGACAGCCACAGTATGTGTTCCTTCATCCAAAGCTGAAACATCTATCGAACCTTTTATCTTATCTGCTGTAAGTTCTGACAAATCTTTATCATCTCCTGTTACAGTAATAGCGAGAACTGCTGATGAGAACTTAAGTTCATAATCAGAAGCAAGACCTTTTACCTCAATATTGTCAGTGCTTATATTGATTGTTCTCGTACTGATTGTTTTAATCTTTATCGTAACAGTAATACTTGCATCCTCTGCATTTACCAAAGAGATTCCCTCTGGCAGAAATTCTGTGATATCTACAGTCGTGACAATATCCTCCTGCGCATCAGTAACATCTAATGTATCACCCGATACCTCTATGCTTGATAAAGCATTAAGCGCAGATGCACTTCCCTTTACAAGTACACTTGATATATTACCCTCGACAGAAAGTACTTCACTATTTCCAGCAGGTCTGCCAGTTGTATTAAAATTGATTGGCACTTCTTTAGTGCTTAAAATTTGCGCTGTTATTGCAACTCTATCACTGCTTAATGTAAGTCTTGTAGTAGGTATCTCTTTTCCATCCTTGTCATATAAGACAGGTATAATATTATCGTCTGTTATTTCTTCATACATTCCACTTACATTAATAGTAGCTATGATTTTGTCAACTTTACTTACAATTGACTCCGGTCCGGAAACTGTTATTAGTTGTGAATTAGTCACCTTTACATCTCCGAGCGCATAACCGTCTGCAACAGAACCAGATGTGTTTGCAATAACCTTAAATGGCTGTTTCATCAGTTCTTCCAATGTAAGTTCAAGATTTTTAACCTTGCCATTGAAATTAAGTGAATTAGTATATACACTCTTGTTACATGCGATATCGACATGTACACTTCCCTTTGTACCATCATCGCTTAGCACAATATTATTAAAATCTGCTGTCGCTGTAAAATCAGTATCATCAAGTTTCTCTAAGATACTTCTCTTTGCAGAAACAGAAAAACTGACCTGATTTGTTCCCTCAACTATCTCATACCATTTGTTCATATCTTTCGTGACAGCCGAAGCATTTTCAATTGTCACCGTTGTAGTAAAAGTCTTCGTCTTGATTGGATCTTCAATATTGTATACTACTATCCACAGTATAAACGCAAAAAATAGTGCCAATAATTTAAATCCAAAATTATTTGTCAAGGCTTTCAGAATTTTTCTTGCCATTCTTCAACCTCCTTTTTAGCAATTCAAGACCAGTAGCTTCATGGTTGCGGTTTTGCAGATATTTGAGCTGTTTACGCATGAATTCCACATCCACATCATGATATATCTGCCCCTTCATAGCCATAGAAATCTTGCCAGTTTCCTCAGATACAACTATAGTTACAGAATCACTCACCTCACTAATTCCAACTGCCGCTCTATGCCTTGTTCCAAGGTCTTTGCTCAATGTAAGACTATCAGATAATGGTAGATAACATGTAGCCGACACTACCCTGTCACCTCTCGTAATCACAGCACCATCATGAAGCGGTGTATTTTTTTCAAAAATATTGATAAGAAGCTGGCTTGTAATTATACCATCAACATCAATACCCGTCTTAATATATTCATGTAATTTTATCTCATCCTCAATAACGATAAGTGCTCCTGTCTTGACTTTTCCCATCAAAACACAAGCCTTTATAAGTTCATCTATTGTCTTATCTGAGAATTTTGCTTCATCATTCTTGCCTATAGAGAAGAATTTTCCAAGAATATTCTTGCCTCCTAAATTCGAAAGCGCATTTCTAAGCTCTGGCTGAAAAATAATTACAAGTGCAATAAGACCAACATTGACAGTCTTCTCTGCCAGCCAGAGTATTGTAGTCATTCTAAATATTGCTGCAACAAGTACAAACAGCGAAATCGTCAGAATACCTTTAAACAGATTCCATGCTCTTGTACTCTTTATCCAAATTAATACCTGATAAAAGAGAACCGAAATAATCAGTATCTCTATTATATCAATCACTGTCATATTTACATCTGGCATAGTGATATACATCGATGTAAAATTCTTTATTCTGTTATATAGTATTTCCAAATACTGCACCTGGTCCTCCTTTCCATATACATACTATTCAGTACCTTCATAGTTACGAACCGCAAGTGCATTAAAATCAGCTACGCTGATGGGCACTTGCTCCAATAAACTATACTCTTTCTTACGAAATATGCGGTTCCACATATTTCTGCACTTAATAGATACTATATTCTATATATTATTATTTGAGCATATCCTCATCAATATCAAGCTCCTGCGCCATGACTTTTCTGCTTACTTCCTCATCTGTCACAGATGTATTAGCACTACTTCTGTCAATTCTCTTGCCCATCGTAGCAGTATTTCCAAAACGTTTAACTACTTTCTCTTCCTGAGCTACCATTTTCTTAGGAATTGCTTTGACATAGTAATAATAATCGTCATCCTCAAACTGAACACGCTCTGTTCTTGCATAATCTAAATTCATAAACAGGAATTCAAGTACAAATCCAATCAATATTGAGAATATACTTCCAATGATAAGTCCGATTGCCTTATCCGTAATTCCCATCGCAATGTAACCAATAAAAAGACCACATATCTGAATAAGCCCACCAGTTATAATTGCCAATGTCCACGCATGATCCGCCTTAATTCTTCTGATAAAATACACACACAGACTGCTTAACGCAAAAATTACAATTACAAGATACATCTCTGGTCTGTTGAAAATCTGGCCGATTATAACATTAAATTTGGCCGTAATCTCAGCATCTTTATTACTTGCAAGCTCAATAAGTGTCGAACTGTTTTGCTTGATTCCATCAATGAAATAGTACACTACTGTACCACACACAACAGCCACTACTGAATATGCTTTTCTTAATAATCCTACACCAATTGGCATAATATACGGAATATTAAATCTAAACATTATCGGTGTAAAAAGTACTGTAAAGCTGTCCTTCGGTGAAAATCTGAGAAAAATCAGATAAATCACTGCAAAAAGGCAGAATGTAATAGCTGCAACCTCTAATGATAATGCATACATATCCAGCAAAATAATAATACTTCCAATCCAAATCGTCATATTTATCGGAAGCAGGGCACATAATAATGCAAGTGCAACCGCATATGCCGGACTTGTAATCTGGACCATAAATCCAATATTAGCATTGATAGTCAAAAATACAACTAATGCTATAACAAATTTCACAACTGGATACAAAAATGTCTCATATTCCCCATAGAATCTAAAGACCTTGTCTTTTATCTCTAAAACTTTTGTCATAATTCCTCCTACTGTCTTAGCTTTTCATCCCTCTCGTACATTTTGTTTATTTTCTTAATATGCTCACCATACTTTTTAAGCTGGATATGAGCTTTGTTATACCTTATCGTAAAGACAAGCATTGTGATAAAAAGATACAATACCATAAAAACTATATATAGTATCAGTACTCCGGTTCCCACCTGCGCATAATCCATTGAATTAATCTGCTCGATTAGACTTGTTGAATTATATAACACATATATTATTATCATAAAAACAAATGCAAATGTGCCAGAAAAAAAGCTCTTAATCATTTCTTTTCCAATATAGTCACTCTTGAAGTAAGACTTCACCTGATCATGCATGACATCATCACACTGATCATAAAGTGCAACCTGGAATAGTTCTTTTACTCTTTCTTCGTTAATCATACTCTCTCCCTCGATTAGACATAGTTACACATTTTCTTGATTATATCATAAGCATTTTTCAACGTCAAACTTGGACAAATTTCCTATAAAAGTAAAAAAAGCACCATACACATGGTATGGCGCTCAAACTCTAATTTTGAAGGAATCTCATACGATCCCTCTCTCTATCTGATTTTTTACTAGTTGGTGCTTTGGGTTTGTCGAATGCACTTTGTAAGTTGTTTGATATATTAGCCTTACATCCATCACAAAACCGACCAGTTCTTATCGGCTTTCCACATTGTTCACATACAATGCCCCCTACAGCTCCCTCTGATAAAATAAGTCTCTCTTCTTTTACCCACTTGCGAATCTGCTTGACTGAAGCGCCTGTTGCTGACGATACAGCATCGACGGACGAGTTTGGATACTCTTCCAGATAAGCTTTGACCTCCTGGAATTTATCTTCAAGCTTTCTTACACAGTCAGGACAAATCACTTCTCTGTTTATTACATTGAACAGTCTTCCGCAACCTTTACAATTTCTTACTTCCATATTAATACGCCTCCTAAATTTCTCGTCCCGTACAGATACTTAGAAAGAAAACCCCTTTTACCCCCGCTAGAAGCATCGCCTCTGTAAGTGCATCTGCCGTACTTCCGGTAGTATAAATATCATCCACCAACAATATATAGGAATATTTTACTATACCTTTGTCAATTTGAAAAGCATTTTGTAAATTTTTTTTGCGTTCTTTGTCATTTAAGTTCTTCATAGGTGCTGTATCTCTTGTTCTTGCTGCCATATTTCCAAGCATAGGTATCCCCGTTTCCCTGCTCAATGCCTTAGCAAACACCTCGGCCTGATTATATCCTCGCAGTTTTTGCTTTCTCCTGTACATCGGAACAGGAACGATTGCCCCAATATTTTTCTTTGCGAACCATTCCTGGTATTTTCCGGCAGCTATAGCTGCAAAATAATCAGCATATTCTCTTTTGTTAGAATATTTAAAGCGATACATAGTCTGCTTTATTATACCTCTGTACTGCCACAGCGATTTTCCTTGTGAAAAAGTGATAACATTTCGCTTTTTCTTCTTCTGACATTCCGGACACAACTCTATGTTTTTTATGGTAAGTGCACGACCACAATGCATACAGCAGTTACCATCAATACTAAATAGCATTGCATGGCACTTGTCATGAACCAGTTCTCCCGGTTCATCAAGTATTTCATCACACACCGGACATCTGGGTGGAAAAATAATACCAACCAGATACCTGTATATTTTATGTCTGTTTAAACGCACTCTTCCTCCTCATCTTCATTATCTCTCGCCCATCCATACGCGTATTTTACAGCCTTATTCCA
>JAXELM010000233.1:0-3557 GCA_034100525.1 Agathobacter sp. | reverse complement strand
TAAGTACTGTAGGACCTGATGCACTGAAGAACTTACTAGGATAGAAATAACTAAGATAAAATCCTGAATGGTTGTAAACTATTCGGGATTTTCTTCCGATATAGGGATTAGATAACGAAGTGAAATATACAAGGAGGTAGAACCGATGGTAGAAGGAATTAATGGTGCTGGAATGACATATCAGGGAAGTTCGTCGACTGCACAGATAAAAACAGAAACACAGCCAAAAGCCGAGAATATCGCAAATGAGATAGCTGCAGATGAGATAGCAAAAGACACGACTAATATTTCGACCAAAGAAGCCAGTGAAGATAATGCTAATCAGGAAGAAAATCAGCGGAGCAAACAGCAGCTTGAGAAGCAGAATGCCAAAATAAAGAAAGCTGTAGAAGATATAAACAGAAGAGCAATGAATTCAGAAGCAATTTTCGGAATTCATGAAGCAACCAATAGAGTCACTATCAAGATAGTAGACAGGAATACAAAAGAAGTAATAAAAGAACTACCACCTGAGAAAACACTTGATATGATAGCAAAGGCCTGGGAACTGGCCGGACTTATGGTGGACGAGAGACGATAGATAGAATAACAGATAGGAGGTTAAACTATGCCGATTAGAATGACAGGACTTAACTCAGGGATGGATACAGAATCCATTATTACAGAGTTGATGAAAGCCTATAGAACTAAATCAGATAATATCGAGAAGAAACAGACCAAGCTTGGATGGACACAGGAAGCCTGGAAGGATTTGAATAAGAAAGTATATGGATTTTACACCAATATATCAAACCTCAAGTATTCCAGCGCATATTCACTCAAGAAGAGCACTGTCTCTGACCAGACAAAAGCTACTGTCACAGCATCAGGAAATGCAGTTACAGGTGTGCAGAAGTTAAACGTCATCTCGACAGCCCAGACAGGATACTTGACAGGAGCAAAGCTTGACAGTTCAGTTACAAAAGATACCACCATGAGCAGTCTTGGAATAGCAGCTGAGGGGACTATAAATGTAAAGTCTGGTGACGGAACAACACAGGAAATCAAAATTGCATCGACAGACAAGCTTGGAGACGTAATTGACAAATTAAAAGAAGCCGGACTGAATGCAAATTTCGATAATGGAAACAAGAGAATATATATAAGTGCGAAGAACTCAGGAGAAGCTGGAGACTTCGAGATTACAGCAAGTGATTCTAAGGTACTTGATGCACTTGGACTAAACACAGCACCAACTGATCCAAACAAAGAAGCGGCTGTCAAGCTGGACGGTTCTGATGCAGTGATAAAGCTAAATGGCGTAGAATACACCAATACAACAAACAGCTTTTCAATAAACGGATTGAACATTACAGCTACAGGAATCACAGGAGACAAGGATGAGGATGCAATCACCATCTCAACAGCAGTTGATTCACAGGGAATCTATGACAAGATAAAAGATTTCCTCACAGAATATAACGACATTGTAAAAGAGATGAGTTCATTATACAATGCAGCTTCAGCAAAAGGATATGAGCCGCTCACAGACGATGAAAAGGATGCGATGAGTGACAGCGAAGTTGAAAAGTGGGAGACAAAGATTAAGGACGCCCTTCTCAGAAAAGACAGCACACTTAATACACTTATGACATCTATGTCCAATGCAATGTCAAAGGTATATGAAGTAGACGGCAAGAAGTACAGTCTGTCAAGCTTTGGAATATCTACACTCAGCTATTTCACAGCAGCAGACAACGAAAAGGGTGCATACCACATCGATGGTGACAGCGATGATGCCAACACATCAGGAAATACAGACAAGCTCATGGCAGCAATCAACAATGACCCTGAAGCAGTAGTAGATTTCATGAAGCAGCTTACAACAGGCCTGTACACTGCAATTGACAAACAGATGAAATCGACAACACTTAGCTCTGCGTATACCATTTACAATGATAAGCAGATGCAAAAAGAATATGACAACTACACCAAAGTATTAAAAGAATGGGAAAAGAAAATATCTGACAAAGAAGATTATTACTATAAGAAGTTTAGTGCTATGGAGACAGCGCTTGGTAAATTGAACTCAAATTCAAGCTACTTAACCGGAATGTTAGGATAGTAGAATCCAGGGAGGGGAAAACATGACAAAAGGATACGCAGCATATGCAAATAGTAAGATAATGACAGCATCACCGGCAGAGCTGACATTAATGCTTTACGAAGGAGCTATCAAATTCTGCAATATTGCAATTGTAGCTATCGAGAAAAAGGACATCGAAAAAGCACACAACAACATAACAAAGGTTGAGAACATAATATCAGAATTCCAAATTACACTGAACAGAGACTATAAGGTTGCAGAGGATTTTGATAATGTGTATACTTATCTTAAGCAAAGACTTGTAGAGGCTAATATCAAAAAAGACACAGAGATATTAGAGGAAGTGCTTGAGCACCTTCGTACCATGAGAGATACCTGGAAAGAGGTAATGAGACTTACAGCGAACGGAACTAAAGTTCAGGTATCATAATAGGAGAATCCATGTCAGAGACATACATAGAAATATTACTACAGAGTTTAAATAAAAAAGAACAGGTTCTAAAAGAGATAATAAGACTAGACGAAGTTCAGAAAGCACAGCTCGAAGATGAAATGTGCCCGGTTGATGATTTCGATGAGACAGTAGAGGCGAAGTCCCAATGCATAGAGCAGCTTGAGCAACTGGACAGCGGCTTTCAGAAAGTATATGACAGAGTCAGTGAAGAACTCAAGGAGAACAAAGAAGCTCATGCAGACGAGATACGCAGGATGAAGGAGATGATACGTCGTCTCACAGACCTAAGCGTAGAAATTCAGGCTCAGGAAGCACGCAACAAAGACCTAATGGTGAAGAAATTCGCAGATGTCAAGAAGAAGACAAGGGAATTACGAACCAGTGGCAAGGTTGCGAACGAATATTATAAGAATATGATGAGAATCAACAATATAGATCCGCAGTTTATGGACAATAAGAATTAAGAAGGACTCCCACTGGAAAGTGGGAGTTTTTTAACTAGGATTGTATTTGACAATAAGCAGTTTCGTAAGTATGATGTTTGTATGTAGGTCGCTCTTAATGGGGTTGAAGGAGCGAAATTGGGTAAAATAGATGTATTAACAAAAAAGTATATGTCGGATGCAGAACATTTTTCAGATGCATTCAATTATTTATTGTTTAACGGAGAACAAAGAATTAGAGCCGATTCTTTAATGGCTATGGATGCAACAGAGCTTGGAATTGTACTCAAAAATAAAAAAACATGTACGGTACAAAAAATTCGAGATATATTAAAACAATGTGTTATTAAAAATGATGGAAAAATCACATATGTAATTTTGGGTATAGAGAATCAAGCATATATCAATTATGCATTAATTGTCAAAAATATGATTTATGATGCATTAAATTATGGTGAACAAGTATCGGAAATTGCCAAAAAGAATAGGAAAGATAAGAAACTAAAAGAAGATGAATTTCTATCTGGATTTTCAAAAGAAGATAAGTTGTATCCGGTTATTACACTTACAATAT
>JAXELM010000221.1:0-13612 GCA_034100525.1 Agathobacter sp. | reverse complement strand
CGGATTCCTCCCCAAAACAAAGTTTTTTGGAAACTATTGCAAGCATAGATATCTGGCTTTGGATTTGCATAATATGGAGTCTGGGCTTTGCAGGCATGATAGTCTGGGAAATTGCATCATATATCGGATTAAAAAGAAAACTAGTTGGTTCGGTCCGATTGAAAGACAATATATATGAATGTGATTATATTTCCACTGCGTTTGTGCTTGGGGCAGTTGATCCGAAGATTTATATTCCAGCAGGACTTAATGCCAAAGAGAAAGAATATATACTTTTGCATGAGCAGACACATATTAGGAGGCTTGATATGATTACAAGATTGGCAGCATATTTTGCTTTGTGTTTGCATTGGTTCAATCCACTTTGTTGGATGGCATTTTTGGTGTCGGAGACTGATATGGAAATGGCATGTGATGAAAAAGTTATGAGGGATATTGAGGGCGCAAAACGAAGCGAGTATGCAACTGCAATTTTCAATATGGCACTTGGCAGACAATATTCATTTCAGACACCTCTGTCTTTTGGCAAAGGAAACACGAAAGGAAGGATTGTTAATATTATGAATTTTAAGAAAAATAGTATTTGGATGTCTATGGCTGCATTGGTATTAGTTGGTTCTTTAACTGTTGCATGTGGTACAAATTCTGTTGCAAATATCGAAAATGATAGTAGTGAAGCTACGAATACGAAGGTGAATACGCAGAATTCTCAAACTGAAAGTGTAAATGAGGAGGCGAATGTAGATACTACTGAAACAGTAAAAGATGAAGTCGCAAAAGAAAACGATAATGCGGTTGGAGACGAAGCAGATATAATATACAACGAAAATGGTTTATTAGGTGCAATTAGTAATGGTGATTGGACAATATCACTCGAACAATATGAGGAAGATCTTAAAGATATAACAGGTGGCTTGTTTGGAGAAGCTGAAGGTGATGATTATGAGGTTACACTTACAGTCGTAGACAAGGACAAAAAAGAAGTATTGTCGGCAAAAATTCTATCAGTGGATAAAAACATAGAAAATAAGAAAATGGCTGAAACTTTTTTGTATGAACATAATGGAAAGCAATACTTTGCAACATATTGTTTGGCATATAGCGAAGAAATATCGGCAGGATATTGTGTTGGACATGTTGAAAATGAAAAAATTATATGGGATGTAATAATTTATGATCCGGGCAATGCTGATGGAACAACAGTATATGATTGTACAGAGACAGGTTCAATAAGAGATTATTCTAAAAAAGGAAAAGTATTGTATGAGACTAAGACTGCGGGAAAAGTGGATGAACAAGCATATCTAAAAGCAATAAGCGACAAGTTGAAAAACGTCGGAATTGATTTGGAAGAAGCACAGTTTACAAATTATTCTCATAAATATTACAAAATGAAATTACAAAATACTAATCCGTCTGCACAGTTAGATATATAAGATTTTTTAAAGTGTAATTATCTTGCCCCACTTCTGGTGAAATGCTAGGCTACGCTGAGGATTTTTATTCTGTGCTATCGGTAAAATAGGCAAGTGATATGGTGTAGTTTATTTAAAACTGTTATACTAGAATGAACATGGAAGTGGGGAAAGAATATGAAACGAATAAAGCTGACAGTTGCCTACGATGGTACGAATTATTGTGGCTGGCAGATACAACCGAACGGAATTACAATTGAACAGGTTTTAAATGAGAATTTAAGCAGACTCTTAGGTGAGGAAATAGTAGTAAGTGGTGCAAGCCGAACAGATTCAGGCGTACATTCTCTGGGAAATATATGTATTTTTGATACAAATACCAGAATGCCGGGAGAGAAGATTTGCTATGCAATTAACCAGAGTCTGCCAGATGATATAGTTGTTGTAGGTTCAGAAGAAGTAGCACCAGACTGGCATCCGAGATATGTTAATAGTACAAAAACATATGAATACAGAATCTTAAACAGGAAATTTCCAGACCCGACACGAAGACTTGATACTTACTTTTTTCATTATGAACTGGACATAGATGCGATGAAAAAGGCAGCAGCAGTTCTTGTTGGGGAACACGATTTCAAGAGCTTTTGCAGTGCGGGAAGTCAGGTAAAAACAACTGTCAGAACTATATATTCATGTGATGTAAATAAATCTGGAGATGTGATAACAATAAGAGTTACAGGAAATGGATTTCTGTATAACATGGTCAGAATTATTGCAGGAACGTTGATAAAAGTCGGCGATGGAAATATTGCTGTGGATAGTATAGGAGATATTCTTGAAGCTTGCGATAGAAACGCTGCAGGTCCGACAGCTCCGGCACATGGACTTACGATGATTTCATGGATTGAGGAGAAATAAAGATATTAAATGTTAAGTGGAAAATAAAAATTAATACATACTTGCATAAAATCTTCTATTGTGATACGATTTCAAAAGTATGTGATATAAATACATATAGCCCACTTCAATAGAAGTTAAGCCCATACGGACAGGCGGGGCGGTTGCCGAGCGTGGGAAACCACATTATTGATTGAGTTAGAAGCTCAAATTTTATAAGTTGATTACTTAATAATCAGTGCATATGCACATCATCTTGTGAAACGGTCAATAAAAGGCAACTTTTAAGCTTTAGACATGAGAAGAATAATTTTTCGAAAGGTGATGCGTAATTGCATCACCTTTTTTGCGGTTGCAAACCCTACTGCGATAAACAAAGTATTTGATAGGAGAAAGAATGGATATAAATAGACAGCAGCGTGCTCCAATTTATGAAGCACTTGAGACATTTAAAAAGAAAAGGGTTGTACCATTTGACGTACCCGGACATAAGCGAGGAAGAGGGAATCCTGAACTTGTACAATTGCTGGGAGAAAAGTGTGTAGGGCTGGATGTGAATTCGATGAAACCGCTTGATAATTTGTGTCATCCGATTTCGGTAATCAGGGAAGCGGAAGAATTAACAGCAGATGCTTTTGGAGCAGAGAATGCGTTTTTGATGGTAGGAGGAACGACGTCGGCAGTGCAGGCAATGATTCTTTCGACATGTAAAGCTGGTGATAAAATTATCCTTCCTAGAAATGTCCACAAGAGTGCGCTCAATGCAATGGTTCTTTGTGGTGCGATTCCTGTTTATGTTAATCCTGAGACGAATGCGAAGCTTGGAATATCGCTTGGAATGGAAGTGAGTCAGGTGGAGCAGGCTATCATGGAACATCCTGATGCCAAGGCTGTACTTGTAAACAATCCGACTTATTACGGAATATGTTCAGACCTTCGTTCAATAGTGAAGCTTGCACATGAAAAGGGAATGAAAGTACTCACAGATGAGGCTCATGGAACACACCTTTATTTCGGGAAAAATCTTCCGATTTCCGGTATGGCAGCAGGTGCAGATATGTCTGCAATTTCCATGCACAAATCAGGTGGAAGCCTGACACAGAGCTCCATTTTGCTCACGGGAAAAAATATAAATGCAGACTATGTGCGACAGATAATAAATCTTACACAGACCACAAGTGCATCGTATCTGTTGCTTTCAAGTCTTGATATATCAAGAAGAAATCTTGCTTTGCGCGGTGAGGAATCCTTTGAAAAAGTGGCTGCAATGGCAGAGTACGCAAGACAGGAAATTAATTCGATTGGTGGTTATTATGCGTATGGACGTGACCTTGTAAATGGTGGAAGCATTTATGATTATGATGTCACGAAGCTTTCTATTTACACACTTGATATTGGGCTTGCAGGAATAGAAGTGTATGATTTGTTGCGTGATGAGTACGACATCCAGATTGAGTTTGGTGATATATGCAATATTCTCGCATACATATCAATTGGAGACAGAATACAGGATATAGAGCGGCTTGTTGGAGCACTCGAAGATATCAAGAGGTTATACAGCAAGGATAAGACCGGACTTTTATCAGGCGAATATATAAATCCGCAGGTAGTGGTTTCGCCGCAGAAGGCGTTTTACTCAGAAAAGAAATCAGTAAGCATAAGAGAGGCTGAGGGTAAAATAAGTGGTGAGTTTGTCATGTGCTATCCGCCGGGAATACCTATTTTAGCACCGGGCGAGCTCATTACAAAAGAGATTGCGGAATATATATTATATGCAAAGGAAAAGGGCTGTTCCATGCAGGGAACAGAGGACCCGGCAGTAGAACATTTGCAGGTCCTTGTATAAATTTGCATTAGGAGGTAAACAAATATGCAGATATGGTTTTCGGAATATCATACAGTAAATGTAAAGCTTGATGTTCGAATCGAGGAGCAGCTGTTTTCAGGGCAGAGCGAATATCAGAGAATTGATGTTTTTAAATCATATGAATTTGGAAAACTTGTGGCATTAGATGGCGAGATTGTTTTTTCGGATACGGATGAGTTTATATATGATGAGATGGTTACGCATGTGCCGATGGCAGTACATCCAAACGTGAAAAAAGTTCTTATAATCGGTGGTGGCGATGGTGGAGTTGCAAAGGAGCTTATCAATTATCCATCGATTGAACATATTGATGTGGTCGAGACTGACAAAATGTTTGTAGATGTGTGCAGGAAGTTTTTTCCGGAGGTTGCGAGCGGACTTGATGACCCGAGAATTACTATGTATTATGACGACGGTCTGAGATTTCTCAGAGGAAAAAGTGACGAATACGATTTGATAATAAATGATTCTACAGATCCGTTAGGACATACCGAAGGACTTTTTACAAAGGAGTTTTATGGTAGCTGTTACAAAGCGTTAAAGGAAGACGGAATCATGGTATACCAGCACGGCAGTCCTTTTTACGATGAGGATGAAATTGAATGCAGAAAAATGCATAGAAAAGTATATAAATCTTTTCCGATAAGCCGTGTTTACCAGGCGCATATTCCAACATGCCCATCCGGCTACTGGCTGTTTGGTTTTGCGTCAAAGAAATATCATCCACTTAATGATTTTAATCCGGAAAAATGGGATGAACTTGGACTAAAGACATGGTACTACACTACAAACCTCCACAGAGGAGCTTTCATGCTTCCTAAATATGTCGAGGATTTGTTGGAAGAAGAAGAGAATACATAAATATTATCAGGAGGAACAAAAATGAGCAGATTACTTATTATCGGATGCGGTGGAGTTGCATCAGTTGCAATTAGAAAATGCTGTCAGAACAGCGAGGTTTTTACGGAGATTATGATTGCAAGCCGTACAAAATCCAAATGTGATGACCTTAAAGCTAAATTGGAAGGAAAGACAACTACGAAAATAGAAACAGCGCAGGTGGATGCTGATAGTGTTGACGAGCTAAAAACACTTATCAACTCATACAAACCAGATGCAGTTCTTAACGTGGCACTTCCATATCAGGATCTTACAATCATGGATGCGTGTCTTGCGTGTGGTGTTGATTACATTGACACAGCGAACTATGAGTGTGAGGACACAGAGGATCCGGAGTGGAGAGCAATTTACGAGAAACGTTGCAAAGAGCTTGGTTTTACAGCATATTTTGACTATTCATGGCAGTGGGCGTACCAGGACAGATTCAAGGAAGCGGGACTTACTGCAATACTTGGAAGTGGATTTGACCCAGGTGTTACTTCTGTCTTTTCGGCATATGCTCTTAAGCATTATTTTGATGAAATTCATACGATTGATATACTTGACTGTAATGGTGGAGACCACGGATATCCATTTGCTACAAACTTTAACCCGGAAATCAACCTTCGTGAAGTATCAGCAAATGGCTCATACTGGGTAGATGGACACTGGGTAGAGACTGAGCCAATGGAGTGGCGTGCACAGTATAATTTTGACCAGGTTGGAGAGAAGGATATGTATCTTCTTCACCATGAGGAAATCGAATCGCTCGCCAAAAATATACCTGGAATCAAGAGAATCCGATTTTTCATGACATTCGGACAGAGCTATCTTACACATATGAAATGCCTTGAAAATGTCGGAATGCTCAGAACTGACCCTGTTATGGTAGATGGAAAAGAAATTGTTCCTATCCAGCTTTTGAAAGAGCTTCTGCCTGATCCAGCGTCTCTTGGTCCACGTACTGTTGGAAAGACAAATATCGGTTGTATTTTTACAGGTGTTAAGGACGGAAAAGAGAAGACAATCTACATTTACAATGTATGTGATCATCAGGAGTGCTACAAAGAAGTTGAGTCACAGGCCATATCATACACAACAGGTGTGCCGGCAATGATTGGTGCAATGATGGTTGTAACAGGACTTTGGAAAAAGCCGGGTGTGTTTAACTTAGAGGAGATGGATCCAGACCCATATATGGAGGCATTAAATAAGTTTGGTCTTCCATGGCAGGTGGTTGAAAATCCAGAGCTTGTCGACTGCTACAAGACTGCCGATGAGTCAGTTCATATGGATTAATCCGGAGGCATTGATGCAGATTAATGAATTAAAAACTCCCTGCTATGTGATAGACGAGGGAAAATTAATTGAGAATCTTGAAATATTAAATGGTGTAATGCAAAGAACCGGGGCGAAGATACTTCTCGCCCAAAAGGCTTTTTCTGCATACTACGAGTATCCCCTGATTGGAAAATATCTGGCGGGAACAACCGCAAGCGGACTATATGAAGCACGCCTTGCACACGAGGAAATGGGGAAAGAAAATCATGTATTCTGTCCGGCTTTTCTGCCGGAGGAAATGGACGAGCTGCTGGAAATCTGCGACCATATCGTATTTAATTCTGTATCGCAGTATCTTTTTCACAGGGAGAGAATTGCTGCAAGCAGAAGAAGTGGTGACGATGAGCTTGCAGGAGTAAGCATAGGGCTGCGAATCAATCCGGAGTGCTCAACTCAGGAAGGACATGAAATATATGACCCATGTGGAGCGGGTTCAAGGCTTGGAGTGACAAGGGCGGCTCTTGACAAGGTGATTGAAGAAGGCTTTGATTTGGCAGCGTCAGATATAGAAGGCTTTCATTTTCATACATTATGTGAACAGAATTCTGATGCTCTGGCAACAACGCTTGAAGCTGTTGAGCAGAAATTTGGTGATTTATTATATGATATCAAATGGCTCAATATGGGTGGAGGTCATCATATTACAAGAGATGATTACGATATCGCAACTCTCGAAAAATGTATAAATCACATGAAGGAAAAATATGACCTCGAGATTTATCTCGAGCCTGGAGAGGCAGTTGCACTCAATGCAGGCTATCTCGTTACCACTGTTCTTGACATAGTCGAGAACAGAGATACCAAGATTCTTATCTTAGATACCTCGGCAGCATGTCACATGCCGGATGTGCTAGAGATGCCATATCGTCCACCACTAAAAGATAGTGGAGAAGCTGGTGAGAAAAAATATACTTATCGCCTTTCATCATGCACATGTCTGGCGGGTGACGTGATAGGTGATTATTCATTTGACAGGGAAATACAGATAGGTGACCGCCTCACGTTTTGTGACATGGCAATCTATTCAATGGTAAAAAATAATACATTTAACGGAATGCCACTTCCAGACATTGCAGTTATGGAAAAAGATGGCTCATGTAAGGTTATCAGGAGATTCGGATATGAAGATTTTAAATGCAGGCTGTCCTAGAGAAGATGGCTTCTATATGCCGGCTGAGTATGAATTACATAAAGGGACAATAATAATCTGGCCTAAGCGTCCGGGTTCCTGGATATATGGTGCAGTAAAAGCGCGTGAGGCATTTGCCAATGTGATTTGTGCAATTGCAGAGTCGGAGCAGGTATTTGTACTTGCCGAAGCTGATGTGCTTGAAAACGCTAAAGAGACAGTCGCAGAAATTGCCCAAAAGAATGGTTATACATGCGAATTTCCAATCAATTTTATGGAGATGGAATCGGATGATTCCTGGGCAAGAGATGTAGGACCGACATTTGTGATAAATGGACTTGGAGATGTCCGGGGAATAGACTGGTGCTTTAATGCCTGGGGCGGTGAATTTGATGGTCTCTATTCGAGTTGGGACAAAGATGATAAAGTCGCTTCCTCTTTTTGTAGGAAAATGGAATATGATGTATATGATGCGCATCCATTTGTTTTAGAGGGTGGCTCGATTCATACAGATGGCGAAGGGACAGTGATTGTAACAGAAAGCTGTCTGCTCAGCAAAGGCAGAAATCCGTCACTTTCCAAGAGAGAAATTGAGAAGAAATTGCAGGACTATCTTGGAGCAAAGAAAATTATCTGGATTCCATATGGCATATACAATGATGAGACGAATGAACACATAGACAATGTATGCGCATTCACAGAACCTGGGCATGTAGTGCTTGCATGGACAGATGATGTGACAGACCCGCAGTATGAGATGTCTGTAGCAGACCTTGCGATGTTAAATAATGAGACAGATGCACGAGGTAGAAAAATAGTAGTACACAAGTTGCCGATACCTAAAGAGCCAGTTAGTATCACAGAATATGAACTAAAAGGGTTCGTGTTTGAAGAAGGCGAGGATGAACGAGAAGTAGGAGAGCGACTTGCCGCAAGCTATGTCAATTTCTATATCACAAATGGAGGAGTGCTAGTACCTCAATTTGGTGATGAAAATGATAGCAGGGCGGTTGAGATATTGGGACAGCTTTTTCCTGATAGAAAAATTTATCCTGTTTATGCAAGAGATATAATTGTTGGTGGTGGCAATATACACTGCATTACCCAGCAGATTCCACTGTAAATTCTTGTTTATATAGAAAGGTTGAACAATATGAGAGAAGTAACAGTTGCTGCAATCCAAATGCAGTGCAGCAAAAACGTAAATGAGAATATAGAAAAAGCCGCAAATCTTATAAGAGAAGCTGCAACTCAGGGCGCACAGATTATTCTACCATCGGAGCTTTTTGAGAGACAATATTTTTGTCAAGAGAGAAGATATGACTATTATGAATATGCAAAGCCTTTAAATGAAAACGATGCAGTGAAATACATGCAGAAGCTTGCAAAGGAATTATCAGTTGTAATACCTGTAAGCTTTTATGAGGCAGGTGATAACAGACAGCTTTTTAATACAGTTGCAGTTATAGATGCTGATGGAAGTATTCTTGGAATATATAGGAAAACACATATTCCGGATGATCATTATTATCAGGAGAAATTTTACTTCACACCTGGGGATACAGGGTTTAAAGCATTTAAGACAAAATATGGAACAATAGGTGTGGGAATTTGCTGGGATCAGTGGTTTCCGGAAACTGCAAGAGGAATGGCGTTAGCGGGTGCGGAAATTCTCTTTTATCCAACAGCAATAGGAAGTGAACCGATTTTGGAATGTGACAGTATGCCACATTGGAGAAGATGCATGACAGGACATGCAGCATGTAATCTTATGCCTGTAGTTGCAGCAAACAGAATTGGCACAGAGACTGTTGAACCATGTCAGGAAAATGGAAATCAGAGTTCGTCGCTTACATTTTATGGTTCATCATTTATTACTGATGCGATTGGCGAGGTGGTAGAAGAGATGGACAGAGTTTCTGAAGGGTTTATAATTCACAAATTTGACCTTGATGAGATGGAAAAAGAGCGAAAAAGCTGGGGACTTTTTAGAGATAGAAGACCAGAGATTTACAGAGACTAAAGAGAAGGTTTTAGGATGATTTTTTTTAAAAGACAGAGGTTATTACGTTTTAGCACGGCAATGATAGCGTGTACATGTGTGTTAGTCAATCTGTGCACAAACACTGAAATAGTAACGGCATCAGAGAACATACATAAACAGAATCTTGATTATACAGAGTCAAAGGATGTAATCAATAATCCTGACCAGGGATTTTATGAGCCATTGTATGTAACGATGACACCAAAAGGCGTAGTATACGATACAGATACAATCATTGATGAATTTCAGCTTTATCATTTGAGAATTGATATCAGTGCTTTTTCAAAAAAAGTAAACGGTAAAGAGGATATTTCGTTCACAGATACAGCGTTAAAACAACTAGATGCACTTCTTTCAACATTAAATAAAAAAGAAAAGAATGCGATAATAAGATTTGCATATGCCCCAGAATTTGGTGATGCAAAGAATATGGAGCCTTCAAAGGACATGATGCTAACTCACATAAGACAGGCATCAAAAATATTTAATAAATATCAGGATACTATCACTGCAATAGAAGTTGGAATGATAGGACCCTGGGGGGAAATGCATAGCAGTGCAATTGCATCAGATAAATCTTTAAATAATGCACTAATAGATGCATACCTGACAGAAACGAAAAACTTTCCTATTCTGGTAAGAACTCCGGATAGAATATATAAATATTTGAACATCAAGATAAGTCAGATTGGAAGCTATAAGATAAAAGCAAATAGCAAGGCATATCGTCTGGGAATATTTAATGACGGATATCTTGGGAGTGAAACAGATACAGGAACGTATACAAATCGAAAAAAAGAAGTAAAATGGCTGGCGAAACAGACGGCGCATTTGCCATATGGCGGAGAAGTAATTAATCCAAAGAGCAGGCTTCATGATGTGGATAAATGTCTGCCGGAGATGAAAGAACTGCATTTGTCATATCTGAACCTAAGATGGAATGATAAGGTTATCTCAAAGTGGAAAAAATCAAAGTACACGAAGCTATGTGGAAAAGACAAGCTTTACTATGGAGAATCTGCGTTTACATATATACAGAATCATTTGGGATATAGATTTGTCCTTGAGAGTTCTGAATTGGAATATCCAAAGGATTTTTCTACAATGAAAATTCATCTGAAAATCAAAAATGTTGGATTTGGGAATCTTAATAGAAATAAAAGCGCAACAATTATTCTGTCTGATGCAAAAGGACGAGTTACCCAAATACCAGTGGGAAAGTGGAATGGAAAAAGATCATATAATATTAATCTGAACCTGGAAAAGTATAATCTGAAAAAGGGAAAATATCAGATGTATTTGGAGGTGGACAATGGTTCGGGCAAATATGTAGTTCGCTTTGCTAACAAAAAATTATGGAATAAAAAATTAAAGGCGACAAAGATTGGTGAATTTTTGCTGACATAATTAGATTAAAAGGGTATACTTTTTATTGGTTAGTTTAATAATTACAAAAAGACAGAAGGAGTACGTTATGAACGAAAAAAAAGAAGGCGCCATTTATGACGCAAAGACACTTGGAATTCCCAAGATGCTGATTTTGGGACTGCAGCATATGTTTGCAATGTTTGGAGCAACAATTCTAGTTCCTATTTTAATCTCGGGTTATCTTACAGATGCTGTAGGAGAAGCACCAAGCAGAGGATTGACAGTATCGGTTACATTGTTTTGCGCTGGTTTTGGAACATTACTTTTTCATGTATGTTCTAAATTTCAAGTGCCAGCATTTTTAGGATCATCGTTTGCATTTCTTGGAGGTTTTTTCACAATAGCCAATTTAAACACAGGCATATATGAAGGCATGTCTGCTAATGACAGAGCAGCATATATGTGTGGTGGAATTGTAGTTGCAGGTTTATTGTATTTTGTTCTGGCGATTGTAATAAAGCTTGTAGGTGTTAACAGAGTGATGAAGTTCCTTCCACCTGTTGTAACAGGACCAATTATCATATGCATAGGTCTTTCGCTTGCACCATCTGCTGTGACAAATGCATCTTCGAACTGGTTACTTGCAATAATTGCACTTGGAGTAATTATTATTTTTAACATCTGGGGAAAAGGATTATTCAAGATTATTCCAATTTTAATGGGTGTAATAATTGCATATATATGTGCAGTTATTTTAAATGCATGTGGAATGACAAATCCAGACGGAAGTGTAATTCTTAATTTCAAAGCAGTTGCAGATGCAAGTATTCTCGGATTACCACAGTTTCAGATTTGTAAATTCGATATCACATCAATACTGGTTATGGCACCAATTGCAATAGCAGCTATGATGGAGCATATCGGAGATATGTCTGCAATATCAGCTACAGTCGGCAAAAACTTCTTGGCTGAGCCTGGACTTCACAGAACACTTCTCGGTGATGGACTTGCAACCTCGTTATCAGGATTTATCGGAGGACCTGCGAATACAACATATGGAGAAAATACAGGTGTTCTTGAGCTATCAAAGGTATATGATCCAATCGTAATAAGAATAGCAGCTGTTTTTGCAATTTTACTTTCATTCATTCCGAAGTTTTCAGCAGTGATATCGACTATGCCGGCAGCAATCATCGGTGGAGTATCATTTATGCTTTATGGAATGATTTCAGCAATAGGTGTTAGAAATATAGTTGAGAACAAAGTAGACCTTACAAAATCGCGTAATCTGATTATTGCAGGTGTTATTTTTGTATGTGGATTAGGTTTTTCAGAAGGAATTACATTTACAATTTGCGGTACATCCATTACACTGACCGCATTAGCGATTGCTGCAATAGCTGGAATTTTGCTGAATGCAATTCTTCCAGGAAATGATTATGAGTTTGGTAAAAATCCAGACGGCGACAAGAGTCGAGGCGTATATGTAAGCAATACTGACAATAAATAGTTAAAATGCCAAAATCTGACGAAACGTTAGAGAAATACCTTGACAGAAGCGGTTTGAATGAGTATAATATGTAAGTCTGCGGAAGTAGGTAAATGGAAGCCAAAGCCCCGGCAACCATTTAAACATATAAAGAAGTGCAAGGAATAGCGTCCGGACATACGAGATTCCATTAAGCGCGTCTTAGGTAAAAGTTAGATTTATTAAGGAGGAAACCCCATGAAAACATTTATGGCTAGTCCTGCTACAATCGACAGAAAATGGTATGTAGTAGACGCTGAAGGTAAGACATTAGGACGTTTAGCATCAGAAGTTGCTAAGGTATTAAGAGGAAAGAATAAGGCTATCTTTACACCACACATCGATACAGGTGATTATGTTATCGTTGTAAACGCTGAGAAAATCAAAGTTACAGGTAAGAAGTTAGACCAGAAGATATATTACCGTCATTCAGAGTATGTTGGTGGTATGAAAGAGACAACATTAAGAGAGATGTTAGCAAAGCACCCAGAGCGCGCTATCGAGTACGCTGTAAAGGGAATGCTTCCAAAGGGACCTCTTGGACGTCAGATGTATAAGAAATTATTCGTATACGCTGGACCAGATCACAAGCATGCAGCTCAGAAGCCTGAGACTTTAGAAGTTTAATTAGGAGGTAAAGGACATTGGCTAATACAAAGTATTACGGAACAGGAAGAAGAAAATCATCTGTTGCTAGAGTATATTTAGTACCAGGAACAGGAAAGATTACAATTAATAAAAGAGATATCGATGAGTATTTAGGACTTGAGACACTTAAAGTTGTTGTTCGTCAGCCATTAGTAGCTACAGAGACAGTTGACAAGTTCGACGTTTTAGTAAACGTTAAGGGTGGTGGATACACAGGACAGGCTGGTGCAATCCGTCACGGAATCGCTCGTGCATTACTTCAGGTAGATGCAGAGTACAGACCAACTCTTAAGAGCGCTGGATTCCTCACAAGAGATCCACGTATGAAAGAGCGTAAGAAATATGGTCTCAAAGCTGCTCGTAGAGCACCACAGTTCTCAAAGAGATAATCAATTTCACAATCCAAAGCGTCTCAGGACGTTTCAGAACAGTATATTACACTCCAGGACATTTGTCTTGGGGTGTTTTTTGGTGAGAACTGTGGTAAAATGTATTT
>JAXELM010000170.1:0-7383 GCA_034100525.1 Agathobacter sp. | reverse complement strand
AGACCTGCCATGGTGGTCGAGTTAAAGTATAATCATTCAGCAGATACAGCAATCAGGCAGATAAAAGAAAAGAGATGTCAGGGAGCTTTGTCTGGATATCAGGGTAAGATTCTCCTAGTTGGAATCAATTATGATGTAGACGGAAAAGACAAGAAGCATCACACTTGTGTGATAGAAGAATGGGAATAGGAAAAAGAAAATCTTAACCCCCTCATGTATGAGGGTTATTTTTTATTTTTTTAGTTCCATGATGTCACATATGTCGCAGTCTAAAATTTGGCAAAATATGTCGATAGTATGTGTGCTAACACTTTCATTTCTTTTTAAGCGTGTAATCTGAGCAGGGCTTATACCATATTTCTTAATAAGCGCATATTGAGTTATGCCCATTTGTCGCATAGTTTCCCATAGTTTGTCATATACAATCATGTATTTTTACTCCTATTTTATGATTGCATAATAACCGAAAATGGTATATATTGATATTGACCAATATCGGTTAATAAAAACGGGAGGATAAATAAATGAAAAAATTATATACAATCAAAAAAATGATTTTACTTTCTTTCGCAGTAGCTGTTGTGGCTTTGATTTCAGATAATAATGTTTTTGGAGCTGATTATTCTAAATATGAGGCACAGAATACAAGTTCTTGTGTTGAGCATAATTTTGTATACGTAGAGACAGTAGAATCAACTTGTTCAGAGAAAGGATATGACTTATATACATGTTCTAATTGTAACGCAATAAAGAGAGTTTTTAAGCCTTTGTTAGAACATAAATATGAAGAAGTTGAAAGAATCAATCCAACATGTACTAAGGAAGGTTATGTTCTTAGAAGATGTACTGTTTGTGGTGAAGAGGACGATGAGCCTTTAGATAAAACTGATCATGACTATAAGACTGTAAAGGTTATCTCAAAGGCTACAAACAAGAAAAACGGCAAAGCTAATTTAGTATGTAAAAAATGTGGTCATAAAGAGAATAATAAGACTATTTACAAATGGACTATTGATTGGCCAGGTATGTTTAATCCAGATTATTGCGTAGAATGGACTGGAAAAACAATTAAATATAATAAATTTAAAGTTTTAGACAGTAAAGGTAATATTATAAATAAAAAATATTATACTGTAAAATATAAAAATAATATTAATATTGGTATTGGTGATGTTACAATAGTTTTTAAAGATATATATAGTGGTAAATATTGTAATTCTTTCCATATAGACGCAAAAGAATTTAAAATAAAATCTTTAAAAGTTTCAAAAAATAATTTTAAAATTAGTTGGAAAAATTATCCATATGCTAATAAAGATTCTTATTATGTAGCTTATTGTAAGGACAAAAAATTATTGGATAAATGTTATGAGTGGGGAATTGATGTTCCTCATACAAAAAACAATAAGATAAAATTTGTAAAAGTTTCTAAAAATGCTAGTTCTAAAGAAATTAAGAATTTAAAGAAAGGTAAATATTATGTTTGTTGTATTATGAATTATTTAGAAGATTGTGAAAAAACTCAAAGTATACCTTCTTTAAGTTTTGAGGTGACAGATATTAAAGAAGTTGTGATAAAATAAAATATGTCAATAATTATAAAATATCATTTTTCTTTTATTAAGCACTACATTGGGAAGATATAAGTAAAAATGTTGTGAATTCTTGTTGAACATTATTATTGTATATGAGTCTGTTTTTGCGTATGCAAAAGCAGACTTTTTGATTTATCAAATTTCACTGGTTTTGAATGATGAAGATAAAGAAGTAATCATTTGAAAAGATGGTAATGGTAAATGACTTTAAAGTGAGCATGGAACTGCGATAAAAAATGATTCTCGAATTTTCGTAAATGTTTAGGTGTGTAAAAATCGTTATAATTCCTAATTGATGTTTGACGACATGGTATATATGCCATACAATAAACACAAAGAAGTAGTATATTAGGGGAAGTAATATTTTATGAAGAAGCAAATCGGATTGGTTTGTGGAGGTGATTTATGAATACATTAAAACAATTCAAAAACGAACAAATGAAAGATAATGAATTTGTAAAAGAATATGAGGCCATCCAACCAGAAATCGATGCTATTAGAGCAATAGTAGATGCTAGTGCTTCTCTAAATACTACACAGAATGAATTAGCAGAGAGGAATACCTAAGCAGAAAATAAATAAATGAATTCAACAGAAACACTTAAATATTATTTTGGATATGATTCGTTCAGAGATGGACAGGAAAACATAATAAATGCAATTTTATCAGGCAGGGATATTCTTGCGATTATGCCGACGGGCGCAGGAAAGTCTATATGTTATCAGGTGCCTGCACTTATGTTGCCCGGAATTACAATAGTAATTTCGCCGCTTATTTCCCTGATGCAGGATCAGGTAAAGTCTCTCAATGAGGCGGGAATTCATGCGGCATATATTAATTCGTCGCTTTCGGAGAATCAGATATCGAAGGCACTTTCGCTAGCTGCACAGGGACACTATAAGATTATTTATGTAGCACCTGAGAGGTTAGAGAGCAGCGAATTTATCTGGTTTGCAATGAATGTAGAAATATCTATGGTGACAGTTGACGAGTCGCACTGCATATCTCAATGGGGACAGGATTTCAGACCAAGCTATCTTAAGATAGTAAGCTTCATTGAGCAGCTTAAGAAGCGACCAATCGTGAGTGCATTTACGGCAACTGCAACAGAAGAGGTTAAAGATGATATCTTATGCACACTTGGCCTTAATAATCCGGTTACAGTAATAACAGGTTTTGACAGGGCTAATCTGTATTACAGGGTTGAGCATATCAAGCGAAAAAATGATTTCATAACTGATTATGTAAAGCAGCATAAAAATGAAAGTGGAATTATATACTGTGCGACCAGAAAAAATGTCGATGCAGTATATGAATTGCTATTTAAAAATGGTGTGTCAGTTGCAAGATATCATGCCGGTATGAGTAATGCTGACAGAAAGAACAGTCAGGATGATTTTATATATGACAGGGCTTCAGTAATTGTGGCTACGAATGCATTTGGAATGGGAATAGATAAATCAAATGTAAGATATGTAATTCATTACAATATGCCTCAAAGCATGGAGAACTATTATCAGGAAGCCGGACGTGCAGGTCGAGATGGAGAGCCTTCGCAGTGTATCCTTCTTTTTTCAGCGCAGGATATAATGATTAATAGGTTGCTCTTAGAGAATAAGGATTTTTCAGAGATAAGCGATGAGGATGCCGAGTTGGTACGTGAGCGTGATGCACATCGGCTTCGTGTTATGGAGATGTACTGCAGGGGAACTGGATGTCTTCGTAATTACATACTTAACTATTTTGGTGAGATGACTGATACGCAGTGTGATAACTGTGGTAATTGTCACAGAGATTACAAGGAGCAGGACATGACAGCTCAGGCAAAATGGGTCATTAACTGTGTGGCAGAGACTAGAGGTAGATATGGATTAAACATAGTTTTAGGAACATTGATGGGTGCAAACCGTGCAAGAATTAGAGAACTTGGAACGAATAATTACAAAAGTTATGGAGCTTTAAAGGAATATACAGAGGATGAAATTCGCGACCTTATTATGCTTCTTATTGACGATGGATATCTGATTCAGACAGAAGGAAGATACAGTGTAATAAAAATCGGAAATGGAATAGAAAGACTTCGCGATGACAGCAACAGGATTGTTGTTCGAAGATACGATGAAAAGGAGCCAGAGAGAAAGAAACAAACCGGAGCTAAAAGGAAAAAGACGGATGAGCTTACTAGTGAAGGCTATGATTTATTTGAAAAGCTCAGGGCACTCAGGCTTGAAATTGCAAGGGAGGAATCCATGCCACCGTATATCATTTTCAGTGACAAAACACTTATTGATATGTGTGTGAAAAAGCCGACGAACAAAGAAGAGATGCTTAATGTATCAGGTGTTGGTGAGCATAAATTTGCAAAATATGGAGAGCGGTTTATAGAAGCTATTTGTAAAATTAAATAGTTTATAAAAAGGGACTGTCGCTTTATCGAATGAGAAATTCGTGAAGCGGCAATCCCTTTTTGCAAGTAGTTATATTTTAATTTTTAATATGGAACGTCTTAGGTGCAAGGAAGTACACCAGCACACATCCGATGATGCAGTAAGCAAGGCAAAATACAATAGTTCCAATTCCAAACATCAGAGACGAAATATCTATCTGAAGCATCATGTAGCAGACCACATATGTCAGACCTTTAATCGCTGAATATGCAGGACTTTTTACTTCAGTAGCAGCATTATATGGTTGTAACAGATAATAGATAACCAGATAATGCACAGAGAAAAAGATGCTAAGACATACTGAAGAAATAAAAATAATAAAGTAGTCCACTGGGTTTGTGGATGCACTTAGCAGATAGTGCAAAATATCAAGTCCGGCACCGATAACCGCAGCAGGAAGCAAATTTACTTTTATGATGCTTACAAGTCTAAGGGCAAACAGGCGAAGTATCGAGCCCGATGCACGGTAGAATGAGAAAGTAAGCATACTGTGGTCGCAGTTTACATATAGTGCCTGAGTAAACGGCAGTCCGCGGTTGATTAGATACATCACAAATACCATAGCCGGTAGTAATGCTATTATATCAATATCAGCTGATGCAAAAGCATCGGGATAGATGAAGTAAGCACATGCACATACGGCAAATAATATAGCGGCAACGCCGGATATGATAAACGATGGTTTCCAAAGCAGCTTTACATGTCTTTTTACAAAAAGCTCATGCATGTACGCAAAGCCATGCTTATTGCTTGTTGCATTCATTTTATCGGTTAATACGTCACGTCTTGACTGCATCTCTACAGACGAAGAGTCCTTAACCTGAGCCATCGCTTCTCGTGTTTCAAGTATTGTCTTGCGGTAGGTGTAGCTGTAATTTTTATAAGTAAGCAGTTCCCAGATGCCCACTCCCGCAGGAATGATAAAAACAAGCATAACAATTCTCATTACCATAATTGGCAGTACAATATGAAGTACAGGAAGCAGTACAGCAGCAACCAAAATAAGTACTGATGCTACTATGTTTGGCCAGTTTACATTTTTGACAGTGGTATCATCAATGATTAGTGTGATGGCAGTTGCTGTAAGTTTGACTGAAACAAAGAAAACTGTAAGTATTATTCCATCTACGAAGCTGATATCAGCAATAAAATGACCAACTGTAAAAAATGCTGCTATATATGCCAAAGTAGAATGAATCAGATAAAAACCATATTGTGATAAGGTGTATTTCCTGCTGTCCATTCTAAGCAGACAAATAGCATAATAATCAGACTCATCAGTGCCCCACAGCGGATTGTTGAGAATTCCACCTAAAAAAGTAGAAAAAATAAATGTCTGAATTAAAAGGGCAACTGATGCATTATCAGGCAGCTTGCCTAAGTTTCTCAATCCGTCTACAGCAATTATCATTAATAGCAAATAGACGAATTTAGTTGCTATTTTCTTGATAAATTGCCATGAACCACCGAGTACGCCAAAGAGCATTTTTATATCTGAAGCATCGTAAGATTTTCCGATAAACAATCTTCTTATCAGTGGGATTTTTCTGACGTAATACTGTATTCCGTTTGTGGAATATGCAACCTGCAGACGCAGTGCAATTAGTAGTGTCTCAAGCATTATTCTCCCTCCTTTAGTGCATCAATAATCTTTGCACGGAAATCATCAGCACCAAGATGTTCTTTTGGTAAAAGCTCAAGCTTGCCGTGGTTGAGAAGCACAATTTCATCGCACAAATCAAGCGCAAGGTCGAGAATATGTGTTGAAAGAATAATGATTTTGTCATCCTTCATTCCGCGAAGAATCTGTTTCATTTCCTCTGATACAACGACATCTAAGCTTGTAAGAGGCTCGTCAAGCAACAGAAGCTTTGGATTTGAGATAATATTTACAAGCATCTGCATCTTGTTCTTCATACCATGTGAATAGTCCTTCATCAGACGTCCACGATCCTCTTTTGATAAATTGATGAGGTCGAAATATTCCTCAGGATTTTTTTGATTCGGTATTTGTTTTTTATTTATTTCAAGATAGAATTTTAAGAATTCACGACCTGTCAGAAATTCAGGGACAGTCGGTGTCGAGATTACATATCCGATATCTGTGGTGGCTGGCTTTTGCTCATTGCCTGCGTTTTCATAGAAATAAAAACGTCCGCTGTCGATAGGAGTATCCTGATTGATACAGTTAAAAAGTGTAGTCTTTCCGGCACCATTTCTTCCGAGCAGTCCATAGATTTTGCCAGCTTCAAAAGTGAATGAGGCGTCATTAATTACCTGCTTTTTCTCATAGCTTTTACACAAATTCTCTATTCTAAGTTCCATATTAAGATCCCTTTCATTACAATTTCCTTTAGTGATTATGGAAATAATATATCATATAAACCTTTCTGCAACCTTAAAGGTGTATTATAAATTACTTACTTTTTGTTAAGTTCAACTGTTGATATTATTATTGGGTCAAAGTATAATATTTTCCGAAACTATAAGTAAAGTGAAGGGAATTAGAATGAAGAACAGACGAAAACTGGTTACAACTATAGAGAAGGTGTTAATATTAATTGTGGCAGTAACTATTATAGCAGGTATAGTAATTACTATTCGGGATAAAAATAAGAAAAATGCTGAAACAGACACAGAGGCGGTGGTCACACAGAAGGCAACAGAGACGCAGGCAAGTGAGACGGAGACAGAGGACAGTGGATTCGTGCAGGTAGGGGACAAGCAGTTTGTGTCAGGCTATACAGCGACAAAGACAGAGAATACACTTGCGCCATCAGCAGAGGCTGTTGAGAGTACTTATGCGATTTTAATTGATGAGAGCACTGGTGAAATCGTGGCGGAACGTGCATCAGGAGAGAGAATGAATCCGGCTTCCATGACGAAAATACTCTCACTTCTTGTGGCAGCAGAGCATCTAGAGAGCATGGAACAGCTCAATGAGACATTTACAATCACGCTTGAGATGACAGACTTTGCGTATGTGAATGGTCTTAGCACGGTTGGTTTTTTAGATGGAGAACAGGTGCCGGTGAAGGATCTTTTCTATGGAACAATACTTCCGTCAGGTGGAGATGCGGTGTATGCACTTGCAATGTATACAGCAGGCTCACATGAGGCATTTGTTGAGATGATGAACGAAAAAGTAAAGGAGCTTGGTCTTTCTGATACAGCTCATTTTTCGAACTGTGCAGGACTCTATGATGAAAATAATTACTGTACAGTATATGACATGGCAATGATTTTAAAGGCGGCAGTTGAGAATGATTTTTGCCGTGAGGTGCTATCCGCACACACATACACAACAGCACCAACAGAGCAGCATCCAGAGGGAATTGTG
>JAXELM010000147.1:0-7866 GCA_034100525.1 Agathobacter sp. | reverse complement strand
TATCCTTTCACATGTCCTTGCTGTATCGGAGTATCATATTCATCAATTAAAACAACAACATTTTTGGTGTAACTTCAAAAACAACATAAGCTGTGCCAATGTGTTCGGCAAAAGTACGTCCTGAAGTGTTCCATTTATAACACTTTCAAAAAAACTTTATCCGATTCTGCAAGCTTGTCACTTTCTCTTAAGTATATATGCCTTCTGTATTCAGACTGAATCACAAACTTCAAATTAGACAAAGTCTCTACCCACGAGTCATACTTTACATCTTTAAAAGACAATGAAATTACAGGATATTGTCCTTGTTCTTTCCTGTACTTTGCTTTTCCCCATATCCTTGTTCCAACAAAATACTCACTTGTATCCTCACCTGTATCCTCAAAAAACACCTTCAGCATATCTATATTTAAGGATTTTCCAAACCTTCTAGGTCTCGTGAATAATGCAACCAAAGGCTTGTAATCCAACAGTTCTGCAATCAGCATAGTCTTATCGACATAGTAATATTCTGAAACAGCTCTCTTAAAATCAGAAATTCCTATTGGAAGAGGTCTATTCCCAGTTCCCACTTTTATATCAAGTGCCTGTTCAGGTATTCTCCATCTATTACCATCTTTTATTACACCTTGTATATCGCCATTTTGGCACATATAGTTTATTCTTCTTTTTGTAACGCCCAGTTTTTCTGCGGCTTCTACAGATGTTAAATACTTCATATGCACCTCCACTTTTGTATTATATGCTTCATGTTTCAATTATATACTAAAAGTGGGAACCTCTCAAGAAAAAAGTTCCCACTTCCCATCTGCATCAGCTCTCAACTCTTAGTTTTACCATCTTTAAACATTGATAAAACTTTCTAATATTTCGCAAGCCCTTACTATCACACTTGGATATGTTCAAGATTCATAAGCGTTCTCCTCTATCTACACAAAATAAGCTATGGATATCTAGATTGATTTCAATATGCTAGGGTGTTTGTTTCGGCATAATCTTTTCCTCTTTTCATAAATTATAAAAAGATTATAACCAGTTGGCATGAAAAGAATTCATTTACTTACAATACACTTTAAGATATGTTATATTAAATATATCTTCAGAACAATATCCGCAAAAGGAGCTAATCAATGAAAGTACTACTATACCGATACGGGAGCATATGCGAACCAGATATAATAGATGGCATGAAAGAATTAGGTCATGATGTACTCGAAATAACTGACGAAATATACAACAAAGAATTATCTTTAAGTGAAATAGCCAAGTCCGTTAGCACAACTTTGCTTTCAATCCCATGCGATGTAGTGTTTACAATAAATTTTTTCCCATCTATATCGGAAGTATGCAGAATCATGAAAATCCCTTACATCAGTTGGATTGTAGATTCTCCTGTTATGGAACTATTTTCAAAACCAATCCAAAATGATTACAATAGAATATTTTTATTTGACAGAGAGCAGTACCGTGAAATCGAACCCCTTAACCCAGGACATGTATTTCATTTCCCTCTCGCTGTAAATGTAACATCTAAGCAAAATGTAATTAAAAAAGCATCTGATGATATACTAAACAAATATAAGTGCGATGTTTCATTTGTAGGCTCATTATATTCTGAAAAAAATCCATATGATAAATTATCTGGTGTAAATGAATATACTGCCGGTTATCTGGATGGCATACTTGAAGCTCAATTAAACATATATGGATACTACTTCATAGATGAACTGTTACCACAACAAATAATTGAAGACTTTAAAAAACATATGCCTAACTATTATCAGTACCCAATGGACAACTTCCTGACAGATAAAATTATTATTTCACAGTTATACATAGGAAACAAAATTACTGCATTAGAAAGGCTGCGGCTATTTGATAATATATCCCAAATTTTTTCATTTGATTTATATACGGGTAGCGATACAACATTGCTTCCAAAAGTCAACAACCGTGGCTTTGCAAAAACACTAACTGAAATGCCAATTATTTTCAATCAAAGTAAAGTAAATCTCAATCCGACTTCTAAAGCAATCAGAAGCGGAATTCCTCTTCGCGTATTCGACATAATGGCATGCGAAGGATTTCTACTTAGCAATTATCAAAATGAACTATCTGAATTCTTTGTAGCCGGAGAAGATTTTGATTACTACACAAATATAGATGAAGCTATTGAAAAAACACACTATTACCTTGAACACGATAGCATTAGATGCGAAATTGCTAATAATGCATTCAAAAAGGTCAGTGAGCTTTATAATTATCCTCGTCGTCTCGAGGAAATGTTCAAAATTGCACTACAATAAAAGAAACACTACTTATGAGCGTCAGGCAATTCATTATTGTATTTGCCTGGCACTTCTACTCGAACACCTTCGCCCCGTAAAAACCATTCGTACTCCAAATCCAAATGACCAATATCTATTGCCTGATATCCCGCCCTGGATAAATCATACGCAAGTACTGTAGCTGTAGGTCCCAAAGCAAGAAGAAAAAGCTTTTCCTTAGGTTGTCGTAAACATTCTTCTAATATACGTTCATATTCATTAAAGGCATTCTCAGCTGGTCCGATAATTCTCTCTATTGACCTTGCATTATTGAGTAAATCATTACCCTCTCCAACCTTTGTCTGCATACCTTCTACAATAACACAATCCCTGTCTTGCCATATTGCTTTAAGTGCTTTAAATCTGGATTTTGGTGCATCAGTTTGATTGTCAGAGTACATTACATATGGTCTGGTTACATATGCATCATAATAAGTCTTGTCCGGTGATAATATTTGTAGATGCTCTTTTCTAACAGAAGGCTGTAAATATCTTCTTATCTCACGCTTTGACTGCTCTGTATATGCATCAAGATTTCCATAATTATTCGCAATTCCAATAATCAGATTAGATTCATCTGAATTTAGAACTTCAAGCAGTCTCTGCCCCAGCTTCTCATCAACCTCCGACTGAAACTTATGACGAACTCTTCCTTCTATTGCCGAAAACTCGCCATCTCCAAATCTAGCCATAGACATGTGCTGATTCACCATAAGATCAATAGCTTCATCTATACTTCTTACTTTCGGATACCAATATCCATTCTCTGTTTGATCTGTAAGAAGCTCGAATGGCGCATTATTCTTGTAATCGGACATCTCTTTTTCGATTCCATCGACCCACTCTATTAACTGCTTATTGGACTGAATAAGCACTTGTGTCGTCTGCTCCAGTCTCTCAATTCTATTTTGTTGTTTTTCCACTATCTGTACTAACTGTAAAAAATCCTGTTCCTGCACTATTTCCTCCAACAATTTACACTCTATTGCCTGCATACAAATATTGGTATTTTCTTAACTCTTCCTTTTATCTCTATCGATTGGCGATAAGTGTCTGCGCAAATAAAAAATCCATCTCATCATCTATATCTACAGAATGCCTCTTATCCATAACATATGCAAATGAACCTTCACTATAAATACTATCACCTTTCATAAGTAGCTCTTTGCGCTGAATATATATCGCACCATTCACTCTATAAAAAACTCCCATATCCTGACGACGCCCAACCTTATTTATGTCAATAAATCCATTTAATGAATTGTCGTTTGGCAGAGTATTACATGCCAATGGCGAATGGTCTACCTCGCATACCGCAACAACTCCTGTAGCATTTTTTGTCTCAAATATCTCAAAAGCCTTCCTGATATCTTCAGCATCTCTAAGAGGAGATGTTGGCTGCAATAATGATATCGTATCAAAATATTTTCCACGTTTCTCGTATTCACTGACGACATATCTAACTGCATCCCAGCTACTTGCTTTGTCTCCCGACAAATCAGCTTCTCTCAAGAACGGTACATCAGCACCATACTTCTTGGCAATATCAGCATAAAGCTCACTGTCAGTTGAAACATGTACAAGGTCATATTCACCTGATTCAAGTGCTGCCTCGACTGTATATGCTAACAAAGGTTTGCCAGAAAGTTCTTTAATATTTTTATCCTTTAGCCCTTTTGAGCCACTTCTAGCCAAAATAACTGCAAGATTTCTCATCTTTTCCTCCTAGAATGGAATATCATAAAAAGTTTTTTTAAGGTCAATTGGTTTATCCATCATCTCTCGCTTGATTATAGAAACAATATTTTCTGCAACATTTGGTTTTTCGAACGGATTTACAGCTTCTAAACAGTTCTTTCTATATTCCTCAGATTCTGCTTTTTCCATAGCGCACAAAATGCTGTTGGTATCTGATTTACAATCTATAACAGTCTCTGCATGCGCTCTTCCCTTCTGACGGTCTCCAATATTAATTGTTGGTACATGAAAGGACGGAACTTCTGTTATTCCACTAGATGAATTCCCCATTACCATATAACAATACTTTAAAGCGGATAAATATCTCTTTACTCCAAGAGAATCAACTACATGGACATTCATCTTTTCCTTTGCATATTCATCTAAAAGTTCATTAACTCTTCGTCCTCCCGAATCAGCATTAGCTTTTGTAATAATGTATGTATAATTTGACTTTGTATCAATCGCCTTTATAAAGTCAGATATCTGCTCATCCAAACTCATCGTCTCCAAAGTGACCGGATGATATGTTGCAACAATATAAGGCTTGTCAAGAGATATGCAAAGCGACTTTTCTAACTCTTCTTTAGACAAAAGCTGCATATGAAGGGCATTTTCAACCCCAATTGCCCCCACCGTAAATACACGATTCGGATTTTCTCCCAACTGAATAACACGGTGTCTATATTCCTCTGTACTTGTAAAATGCAAGTAGCTCATCTTAGAGATAGAATGTCTTATGGCCTCATCAATCGCGCCTTGTGTAGTTTCTCCCCCATATAAATGAATAACCGGAATCTGTGCATTCATTGCTGCTGCACAAACTGCCAAAGTCTCATAGCGGTCTCCTAAAACAAGAAGCGCATCTGGTTGCTTCCGTTCAAAATACTCTCCAAATTTAATAAGTGCATTGCCCATTGTTTTAGAAACTGCTGCTGCACTATCTTCATTTTCAAGTATTTCTATTTTCTCATCAATAGCCACTCCATCAGCTTCTATTTCTTTGTATGTAAGTCCAAATTCAGACGATAGATGTGCACCAGTTACTACTACTTTCACATCTATAGCCTTTTCCTGTAACATTCTCTTTATTATTGGTGACAGCAATCCATATTCCGCTCTGGTTGCTGTCAAAACAGCAATAGTCATCATAACTCTATTAATTCATCCTCTTCAAAATCTCTAACCGCATATGTTCCTATAACATCATTCCAACGCATAGGTGATATACCATTGCCAGGTCTTTTTGTAGTAATGTTTTCAGAAGTCAAAAGCTCTCCTTTTTTGATTGGAACATTTGCTACAATACTCTTTCTCGCTATCGCAATATTTTTCTTCTCAGACTCTGCAGGCTGCTTTATTCCCGAGCCCATGGCATTTTCAATGTTACGAATCGAATCAACCATCTGCTTCAGCTCTTGTGGTTCAAGGCTTGCCTTGTGGTCAGGACCTTCCATATTTTTATCCAATGTAAAGTGTTTTTCTATTACTTTTGCACCCATCGCAACTGCTGCAATTGGAACTTCAATTCCTTTGGTGTGATCAGAATAACCAACCTCAAGTCCAAAGCGTTCTTGCATCGCACACATTGCTCTTAAGTTAACATCCTCATACGGTGTTGGATATTCTGTAGTACAATGTAAAAGTCTTATTTGGCCGGCTCCATTTGACTTAAGTACGTCAATTGCCTCAGCAATCTCTTCTTCATTGGACATCCCTGTTGAAAGGATAATAGGCTGCTGTTTCTTCGCAATATCAACAAGATACGGATAATTGGTTATTTCACCTGAAGGAATTTTCCAGATTTCACAACCGAGTTCTGACAGGAAGTTAATGCTACTAATATCAAAGGCTGTTGACAAAAATCCAATTCCAATTTCTTCACAATAATTTCTTAACTCTACAAACTCATCATAAGAAAGCATTAAAGCTTCTAACATCTGTAGCTGACTTTGTTTAGCTCCAGTATTCTTCTTTTGATAGTCTGCTTTCTCGGCAAACTTTGAAACCATATCCTTTGGATTAAAAGTCTGATATTTCACATAGTCAGCTCCTGCCTCTTTTGCTTTACACGCCAACTCCTTTGCCAAGGATAAATTTCCATTATGATTTACTCCTGCCTCTGCAATAATTAACACACCCATATTATCATCTCACTTTTCTTCCTGGAACACCTACTAATGTACACGAGTCTTCTGTATCTCGAATAATTACGCTACCCGCACCAATTACTACGTCATGTCCAATTGTAATACCTTGTATTACATTGGCACCTAGTCCAATTTCAGTCTCATTCCCAACATTAACTGCACCTGCAAGTTTAACAGCAGGATTAACTGAGACATAATCTCCAAGTTCGCCATCATGACATATCGTACTGTCCATATTTATAAACACAAAATCTCCAAGTTTTACATTTGTTGAAATCTTTGAATCCATGCTTATTATGCACCCCTGTCCCATTTCAACATCTGCGCAGACCTTAGTATTTTGCAAAATAAGATTTGGAAATTTGATATGTGAATTGACCCTGTATTTCTCTACAAGTTTTTTTCTAAAATGAGGATTTCCAACGCTCATAATAACATTCACATCTATTGGAGAATTCAGTAAATACCCATCATCTCCTAGATATGGAATCTCAATTCCCGCAACTTTTACACTTGAAACAGCTGAATCATCACACTTATCAACATATCCAACGATATTCCACTCATATTTTATTTTATTACTTTCAAAAATCTGCCATGCAAGTTCCCTCATACATCCACCTGCACCGATTAAAATAATATCTGTCATTTTTTCTCCTGGTCAAACAAAGCCATGATTTCTTCAGCAACGGTTCTAATTTCTTCCTCCGTAATCTGGGTACTACTTGGAAAATTCAAGATACAACTGCTATAATACGGTGCTTTCCCCATCTCATATGCAAGTGCATCCTTATATGGTATTTGCTCATGAATAAGTCCCCAGATTGCTCTCGTCTGAACACCTTTGTCCTGTAACCTTGTAATAACATCTCTAAGGGAGCACTTCAAGTAATCCATATCAAGCTCTAATGAATAAAACCACTGATTCGAGTATGTACCCTCTCTAAATTCCAATAATTTCGCATGTTCAAAACCATCAAATAATGCTTTATATAAATCATAATTTCTATGCTTGCGTTCTACAAATTCCGGAAGTTCCTCCATCTGTGCCACTCCAAGAGCTGCCTGAAGATTAGTCATTCTATAGTTATATCCCACTTCATTATGGATGTAATAATGCGGATCATCCTTTGCCTGTGTTGAGAGATATCTGATATGATCTACCTCGGCTGAATTCCTTGAAGTAATGGCTCCTCCACCACCAGTTGTAATAATCTTATTTCCATTAAAAGAAAAAGCACCAAAATCTCCGATTGTACCTGCATATCTTCCAGCCAGTACACCTTCCGTATACTTAGAGCCAAGTGCTTCCGTTGCATCTTCTATTACCTTGAGATTATATTCATCTGCGATTTTCATAATCGCTTCCATATCAGCAAGATTGCCAAATACATGCACTACAACAACTGCCTTTACCGCTTTTCCAGTTGCTTTATGAATAAGTATATTGTTTTCTGTTTTACACTCCTCTGCACAAAACTTACGAAGCTTAACCGGATCCATACACAAGCTGTCATCGCAGTCCATAAACACTGGGTCTGCAAATTGATACTTTACCGGATTAACTGCTGCAACAAATGTAAGTGTAGGAACAATAACCATATCCCCCGGCTCAACTCCGCATGATATCAAAGCCAGATGAAGTGCTGCAG
>JAXELM010000118.1:0-11303 GCA_034100525.1 Agathobacter sp. | reverse complement strand
CAATAACAAAACAGACAATTAAAATCTGTCAGTCCCTTATGGCATGGGAAATATTTGCACTTATTATTCTGAAAAAATTTATATGAGTCTTCCATTTTTACCTACCTGCTTCTATACATAATACATAATCTATTCAGTAGCTTCATAGTTACGAAATATACTGTTACGCATATTTCTGCACTAAACTGTTACCATAATACAATAATTCACAAAATGTTCCACGAAATCAGGGTTAGATGGCAAATACAAATGTGGATATCCCCACCACCTATTTGCTCCTATGTGGATACAATCCCAGCTTTTACCTGATACCGGTTTTGTTGCAACAGCACCATCGCCGTTGTCCGTACTGTCGAAATAGTGGAATTCATGAGCTTTAATTACGGCATCTTTTTTCATGAAACAAGAAGTCTTCTCCGTGATATCAATATATCCAAATCTGACCAGCTTCCCAGCATAATAGCTCTCTCCCTTTACAACACCGACCATCGGATACACAGTGCCATCCTCTAGTTTTATCGATTCATGAAGATACATGAAGCCTCCACATTCAGCTATTGAAGGAATACCAGCTTCGATTGCATTCTTTATGGATTTCTTCATGGATATATTCTCTGACAATTCCCTGGCTTTTAGCTCAGGATATCCGCCACCAAGGATAATCCCTGCAATGTCCGAAGGTAAGCTTTCATCATGAAGCGGTGAAAAATAAACAATTTCTGCCCCTTGCTGTTCAAGCAGCCTGAGGTTTTCATCATAATAGAAATTGAACGCCTCATCCATTGCAACGGCAATTCTTATCCCTACATTATTAGTACTGTATGAGTCAGATTTTTCACTTATTCGGCTTTCTTTTTTTCCGGCATCTTCGCAGTCATCAACTATCTCGGCAATTTCAATTATTTTATCAACATTTATTGTCTCTTCAAGCCTGTCTGCCAGCTCAGAAAGTTGATTTCTAAGTCCAGCTATCTCATCCGGCATTTTAAGCCCCAGATGCCTGCTGTCTATTTTTATATCCGACATTTTGGGCACATACCCTACCACAGGTATTTCGAGTTCAGACTCGATTACTTCTTTAATAGTCTCCATAAACGACTTCGATGTCTGATTCAAAATTACGCCCTTTATAAGATGGTCTGTATCATATGACAGAACTCCCGATAATACCGGCACGATTGTTCTTCCCATTCCATGAGCGTCAACCACGAGGATAATCGGCATCTTCAGTGTCTGCGCGAGATGATATGATGAACCTTCTTTTCTTATTCCGCCCAGCCCATCAAATAATCCCATCACTCCCTCAACAACTGAGATATCACTGTCAGTACTGCCAGCCGCATAAAGCTCTTTTATCTGCTCTTCATCAGAAAAAAATGTATCCAAGTTGTGTGACGGCACACCAATTACTCTTCTGTGAAACATTGGATCAATATAATCTGGTCCACACTTAAATGACGACACTTTCTGTCCACGCCTCTTTAAGCATTCAAGCAGACCACATGTTATTGTTGTCTTTCCGCTGCCACTTTTTAGTGCAGCAATCATAACTCTGGCTGGCATATTTATACCTATCACTTTCTATTCCATTTACATCTGCAACCCATCATCTCTTCTAATTACAAAAAGAAAAAGAGAAAATCATTACAGGATTTTCTGCCTGCATGAGGTTATATTTTCCTACGCATCTCGAACGGCTGACCGACATGGATACTGCTTCAAAGTCCTTCACACTGAGTCGTGGCACAAGCTGAGTCACCTGCGCAATTGTCTCAAGACTTACTGCATTAATTACCACCCTTGTATGAGGATTTTTCTCATATATTAAAGCAAGTATTTCCTCTAATTCTCCACCACTGCCTCCTATAAATACATGTGAAGGCGCAGGGAGCTCTGCGAGCGATGCGGGTGCCTTGCCGGCTATTACATGCACATTACCCACATTAAATTTCCGGGCATTCTGCACTATTAATTCCCTTGCCTCTTCTTTCTTCTCGATTGCATATACCTCTATGTCCGGTGAGTATCCGGCTATTTCTATTGCAATACTGCCTGTTCCGCTTCCGATATCCCATACTGTCGAGTCACTTTTTATCCCAAGCTTGCTTATGGATATGGTGCGAATCTCTTCTTTTGTCATTGGAATCTTTCCACGTATAAATTCATCATCTTTGTGTGAATTCGTCAACGCACGCTGCTTCGGATTTGAATTAAGAATTATACAAGTGTACAAGCCTTCCTGCGTCATATCCATGCATTGCTGTGGAGTGAGCGACTCTATCTGCTCATCTTCGTATGAGAGGTTTCTTCCGAGAATAATTTTTATTCCCGTGCCCCCGGAAAATACCTTTGCGATATGATGAACGTCCTCTATCCCGGAAAGCAACAAAAATGTTCTTTCGTTATGTAACACCCTGTCATAAAGCTGCCCTGACCATTTATCCGGCCTGCCTTTTCCATGAATACTAAATATCTCAGCCTCTGACCATGGTATGCCTGTCTTTGATGAAAGATATGATACGGACGATATTCCCGGATAAATTTGAATATTATTATAGCCTTGTGCCTTTAGTCTGTCATAAACCTTTTTACAGCCGCTAAAAAAGCCGCTATCTCCTGAAAATAAAATCGTAATATAACCAGTTTTATTCTGGATATATGTAAGAATATCCTCTGGCAAATATATATCCTTTTTCTCTTTTCTGGCACGATATGGTTCAATCATACGCTTTGCACCAAGAAGATAATCTGCATTTTCAATAGCCTGCTTTGCCTCACATGTAAGCATTTCTTTATTGCCCATTCCAATGCCTACAAGACTGATTACAGTCTCAGGCGTATTGACAATTCCAAGCTCCAAAAGAACCTGTTCTATCGTCATTCCATCTCCCTGCTCCGGTGAACCAATCAGATAAGTATCAATCCCACAATTCTTTGCCGCAAGTATTTTCTCATCAAGACCTCCGACACGGCCACTTTCTTTTGTTACAAGGTATTTTATATCAAACTGTTCTATTAAAGCTTCATTTAATTTCTGTGAAAAAGGTCCTTGCATTGCGATTATACGGCTTTTATTTATATCTTGTGCAACACAGATGCTCATACTTTCTTGGCCAGGAAGAACTCTGACATATAGCCTCTCTTTTACCTGTTCATTTTGGCAGTATATTGGTAATTCTTTGCTTCCAGTTGTAAGAAGGATATTTCCTCTGGTCTCTTCTAAAGCTTTTGCACATGCTTTACTATCTGAAAATATAGTTATATCATCCGTATACATGCCTGCTGATGTATCCCGCTTTAATCTCATATACTTTACCTTAAGACAATCACATGCCTGCTTTATATTTTCTGTCACAACAGTGGCAAACGGATGTGTCGCATCGATAACTGTCTCTATCTTTTCTTCGCTGATAAGCTGTTCCATCTGCGTGGCATCAAGACGTCCGATTCTCTTTGTTATACCACAAAGCTCCGGCATTATTTCATTTCCATATTCAGTTGCAACACAAACAATACATTCTATATTCTTTCCCGAAAGAACCTCTGCAAGCTTGCGCCCTTCTGTGGTTCCAGCAAAAATCAAGATTTTACTCATACTCTATATCCTCTTTTGGTAACAAGTTTACCATCCATTATCTCCGACTGCGAGTTTCCAATAAACACTGTCGTAAACATATCAACAGACTTCTCGCGCAGCTCATTTAATGTACAAGTGCGTGTGACTGTTCCATCTCGTCCAATGTTTTGTACATATCCACAGGCAGTCTCACCACTTACACCATTTGCCATAAGTATATCGCAGGCTCTCTGAAGATAATCTGCTCTTTTTTTGCTCGACGGATTATAAATTGCAATTGCAAAATCACCAAATGCCGCTGCCTTCAATCTTTTCTCTATTACTTCCCACGGTGTGAGCAAATCACTGAGGCTTATCACACAAAAATCGTGATTTAATGGAGCTCCAAGTTCAGCTGCACCACTGCTTGCCGCTGTAATCCCCGGTACAATCACAAGCTCCACATCCTCATGCTTCTGTCCTATTTCATACATAAGCGATGCCATACCATAAATTCCGGCATCACCGCTGCAGATTATTGCTACTTTCTTGCCCTTTTGTGCCTCTTCAAAGCAGAGCTCACAACGCTTAATCTCCTGGCGCATAGGTGTGGATATAAATTCTTTGTCTGAATATTCAGATCCAAGAAGCTCAAGATATACGCTGTAGCCGACTATAACATCACATTCATCAAGTACTTGTTTTGCCTGCGCTATCATCATAAGCTCATCGCCCGGTCCTATTCCTACTACATAAATTTTATTCATATTCTCACTCAAAGTCTATCTCCCAGTCTCTTTCAGCTACCGCAAGTGTAACTCCATTCTTTGCGGTCTTTTTCTGCAATATTCTACCGTTTTTGCCTGCGCAAAGCAGTGCAGAACGTTCACACACATTGTCAACTCCTACTGTGCTATTAACAAATTCTGAAGCGGAAAAATCACCCTCTATTTTCATAAGTTCCTCTTTGGTGTAAGTCAGAAATTCTATTCTGTATTTATTGGAAAATTGGATTATACCTGTTTCGTTCTTCTTTATATCGATTGAGGCAACTGCATATATCTGATTCATATCCACGCCACACTCATCCACAAGTTCCTCTATGTCCTCACAGCTTTTTCCTTTTTTACATCCTATACCAAGAATTTTCTTCTTCGGTCTAAGCGGAAAAGTAGCTTTTTTAAGCAATTCATCGTCTTCAGAAATAATTATATCTACATTTACTTTCGGTGGATAATCTATATAAATCAACTCTTGAGGTAATTTTCTGCTTTTCCCCAAAGGAAATGAGATAGTTGCACGCTCACCTTCTAGTATTTTTGATGATACTGCCTGTATTCCTTTTTTATTGAGAATTTCCAATCCATTTTTTACTGCAAATACATCTACTGCAAATACATCATTGATGTCTGTTGCTGTAGTTATCACAGCTACTGCGCCCAGATGCTCTGCGATTTTGTGCGCAAGCTCATTTGCGCCACCCACATGTCCCGAAAGAATCGGAATGACAAACTGTCCCTTCTCATCGACCACTATCACCGGACTGTCTGTAAGCTTGCTCTTTATATATGGAGCGATTGTTCTGACAGCTATACCCATTGCACCAACAAATATAAGTGCACGCCTATTCGCAAATGCATCCTTTGTCCACTCTGACAATGTATCCTTTGATTTATCATAATATGAATAATTGTCAACTGATGGTGTCCGGGTTATCTCATATGCAGTTTTTTTCCCCTGCTCTGTAAAAGCAGCAATCTGTACTATCATATCTTCTTTTTCCTAAATTCCGTCTCAAAATCAGGTGCATATAGTCTTGATTTTTCGTAGTTTTGATGAGCAATCACTTCACCCACCAGAACTATTGCTGTCTTGATTATGTTGTTTTCCTGAGCTGTCTTTGCAAGTGTTGCTACTGTACAGACAAATGCTTTCTCATCCGGCCATGTTGCCTTATATATTAAAGCGGCAGGTGTATCCTCCCTGTATCCGCCTTTTATCAATCTTCTGCCCAGCTCATCGAGCATACCTGTGCTTAGATAAATTGCCATTGATGCCTGATGCATTGCAAAGCTTTCTATACTCTCCATTTCAGGTACTGATGTACGCCCCTCCATCCTTGTAATTATGAGAGACTGTGACACCTCCGGCAAAGTATATTCAAGATTTAATATCGACGCTGCACCAAAGCATGCCGAGACTCCCGGGCAGCTGTCATATGATATGCCAAGCTTATCAAGCTCATCCATCTGCTCTCTTACCGCACCATAGATACTAGGTTCCCCGGTATGAAGTCTTACAATATCCTTGTTCTCTTCATCCGCCTTTTTCATGACATCAATCACTTCATCGAGCGTCATGGTAGCACTGTTTAAGATAGTGCAGTCCTCTTTTGCATAATCTAATAATTCCGGATTGACAAGCGAGCCTGCATATATAATCACGTCTGCTTTCTCCAAAAGCTTCTTTCCACGCACAGTAATCAAGTCTACTGCGCCACTTCCTGCACCTACAAAATGTACCATTAATTACACTCACCTGCTTCCTGCAAAAATCTGACTGCATTATCACTTTTTGCTAATTCTCCATAGTCATTTGAATATATTATACACTCTATCTGCATTTTCCCTGCAGCCCTTTTATTAAGGTGATAGTGTATTTTCTTTATCAGATATTCCATTGCTTGCTCAAGCAGCTTATCCCCCTGCGGTGTCTGCTTTATTTGGGCAATAGCATCTTCTGTCGTTACACATTCCATTATCTTGTGTAACAGCTCATTGTCCGCACCAGCCATCAATACAGCTGACGCCATAAGCTCCATACGACAGTCACCCTCTTTGGAATGAGTATTCATGATTCCACCAGCTACTTTTATCAGCTTTCCTATATGCCCTGTCAGAAGCATTCTCTCAAAGCCAAGCCGAGCCGCCATATCTATTGTTGCACCGATAAAATTACTACATTTTACACTTTTATCCAAGTTGTAATTATATGTCTTTTGCATATAATCTGCGCCATAATTCCCTGGCGACACAGTAAGCATTGTGCATCCAAGCTCTTTTTTCTGGCGCAGTTCAACCTCTATTGTATCTAACAATGCCTGTGTACTCATCGGCTCTACAATTCCGGAAGTTCCCAAAATAGATATTCCTCCAACTATTCCCAGCCTTGGATTAAATGTCTGCTTAGCGATTTTTTCTCCCTCAGGAACAGATATAGTGACGTAAAGTGTGCCTTTATAATCGCATACCTCACACACTTCACGAACCTCTTTTTCTATCATTTCGCGTGGCACATGGTTAATTGCAGCCTCCCCTACCGGCTGGTCAAGACCGGGTTTTGTGACACGCCCAACACCAATTCCACCATCTATCACTATTTTGACATTCTTACCATTTATGTCTGCAGCATATTCATCTGGCGAAGTGATTGCAACCTCAGCAATTATATGCGCCCCCGTTGTCACATCCGGATCATCTCCACCATCTTTAATAACACTACATCTGACGCTTTTTTCTGACCTTGATGTATCCACAATCTTTGCTTCATAATCTATGCCTTTTGGAGTCTTTATGCATATCTCACTTTTCTCTTTACCCGTCAACAGCATGTACGTCGCAGCCTTCGCAGCGGCGGCAGCACAGCTTCCCGTTGTAAATCCGTATCCCATATATCCTCCATCCCATGATACCTATATCTGGTACAGCAAAGCGTTGCAGATTGCCGCCGCTACGTTGCTTCCGCCCTTGCGGCCACGATTGACGATATATGGAACATCGGTCTGCATAATGAGTTCCTTGGCAGCTTCTACGTTTACAAAGCCAACCGGAACACCTATGACAAATGCCGGTCTCCAGTCTGTCTTTCCCATGAGCTCATGAAGTGATATGAGTGCTGTCGGAGCATTTCCAATTGCAAAAATGACAGGTTTGTCTATATTCATTGCTTTCTCCATACTCACTGTAGCTCTTGTAACCTGTCGCTTTTTTGCCTCTGTGGCAACATCCTCATCTGCCATAAAGCAATGTGCCTGCCCTCCGAACTTAGCCAGAGTGCTCTTGTTTATTCCGGTGTAAGCCATGTTGGTGTCTGTGACAATGTCTGCGCCATTTCGAATAAGTTCTTTTGCAATGTCTACTGCATCCTGACTATAACACAGAGTATCTGCATACTCAAAATCCGCCGTCGTGTGTATTGCCCTCATGGTTATAAGCCGCTCTTTTTCCGGCAGTACTATATTTTTCTCTTCTAGTTCTTCTGTAATTATCTCAAAGCTTCGCTTCTCTATCTCCGACGGAAGTACATATTCAATCATCTAAACATTTCTCCAGTACACGAATAAATTCTTCATTTTCCTCATGCTCTTTGATAGCGATTCTGTAAAAGCCCTTGCCAAGTCCTCTGTAATCGCTACAGTCGCGTATCAGAATTCCTTCTCGAAGCAGCCTGGCATACAGGTCAACCTCTGTTTTGACAAGTATAAAGTTAGCCTCTCCATCAAAGACATCAATGGTCTTTCTACTTTCTTCAAATGCTCTTTTTATAAATGTCTCCATGTAATTTCTCTCGCGTCTTATGTAAAGACTCGTATTAGCATAATTGTGTTCTACACTTAAGGCTGCAATTCCTGCATTTTCTGCAAAAACAGATACATTCCATTCAGGCAGCTGAAGACGTATTTTGGTCAGAAGATTGTCATTTTCGCACAATAAGTATCCAAGCCGGACTCCCGGAATAGCATAAAATTTAGTAAACGCACGCAGAATCATGAGATTTTTATATCTTTTTAATCTTCCACGGACGTCATACCGGCTATGGCTCAAGAATTCTATAAAACATTCATCCAAAAGCACCCAGATATCATTTTCCTTACAGATGTCAAGTATATCCTCAAGTAACTCTGGCTCGATTCTGTTTCCGACCGGATTGTTAGGATTTGCCAAAAAAAGCATATCTACATCTGGCTTTAAATAGCTCTTGATACCGGAATCCAGAGCAAAATCATTTTCCTCCTTCATTGGATAACATCTAAGCTCTGCCGAACATGCCCATGCCGCCCTTTCATATCCATAAAATGATGGAACAGGACATACGATTTTCTTTGGACGAATAGCATGAACTGTTGCAAGTATCAATTCCGATGCTCCATTTCCACAAACAATGCTGTCCTCTGACAACTGAAATCTATCTGCAATTGCAATTCTAAGTCTCATCTGTTCCGGGTCCGGATAGTTGGAAATCTCGTCCATTGTCATATTTAATCTGTTTTTAATTTTTGCATCTACACCAAGCGGATTAATATTCACAGAAAAATCCATACGTATTTTATTTCTGTAAATATCGCCACCATGCACCGGATATTTCATAAATCTACTCTCCCTTGTTTTGTTACATTCCATATTCTAAACTCGTAACTATTCATTTATTCAGAACCACTCCTACGAATAAGATAAACTGCTACTTACATGCGAGCATGACGTATCAGTTCATCTTATTCTAAGTGGTTCTGAATAGTTACAATTATTGATAATAATGCATAAATATCTCATCAAGTGATGGATCTTCTATCAGCACATCATCAATGTCATCTCCCTGAATCTCTTTATATATTTCCTTGATATCACCCTTATATATAAACTCCTGGAGCTTGCCATTTCTGACAATTTTAATCTTCTTGGCATTAGTTTTTGTAATATTTGAAACCTCATCTACTTTGAGCAGTTTTCCCTCTTTCATTATTCCGACATGCTTACAGTAATTCTTCACCTCTGAGAGCACATGCGTCGACAACATACATGTAGCCCCGTTCTTCACATATTCATTAATCAGTTCAAAAAATTCCGCCTGCATCAAAGGATCAAGGCCGCTTGTCGGCTCATCAAATACAAACAACTTTGGTTTGTGCTGCATGGCACATACAATACTTACCTTTTTACGATTTCCAAGAGACAGCTCTTCTATCTTCTTATTCACATCGAGCTGCAGCTTCTCGCAGAGCATCCGAGCCTCGTCATCGCAATCCTTTCTCCGAACATTTGCCGCAAATTTGATTGTATCACTGACCTTCATCTCCGGATAAAACATAGCCTCTGATGGCATATACCCTACATCCTTTAATATATATTCAAAGTCCTTGTTACTGCCAATTTCCCTGCCGAATATTCTTGCTTTTCCAGCATCCTTTTTTATAAGTCCAAGCAGCGTTCTGATTGTAGTGGACTTTCCAGCTCCGTTTGGTCCCAAAAATCCAAAGATGTCGCCTTCCTCAATTGAGAAGCTCACATCATTTATGCCCCTGTTCTTTCCATAATTTTTCGTCAGATTTTCAATCTCTATCACTTTTCCCATAATCGTCCTCCTGTTATTAATTGTTCCTTCTCGCCTGAAATGCCTGCAATTCCTTATTCATGATTTTTTCATCAATTTTGCGCCTTATCTTGTATACCCAATAACAGCACGCATACATAAAACACATATAAAAAAAGTAAATAATACTTACCAGTAGCTTCCTGTCAAACCAGTTGCCCAAATACGATACTCCCACATAAATCAACGAGCATACCACCATATATATACAGCTTCTAAAATTCCATCTGTCAGCCTCATCAAATTTCCCCATCAAATATGTCTGCACATATCCCATTACATAATTCAAGAAAATAATTTCCGCCATGTGCAAAATCAGCGCATCCACTTTATGACAGCTTATCCTGTACAGACAATAAAAAAACAATATTGCAAAAAAATACAGACACGCTTTGAATTCAATTGCAATCTCATCAAACAAATATCTCTCGAACCACGTCAATTTCTTTTTATTCATTACCCATTCCCTCCCTTAATCTTTTTCTAAAATCTGATGCGTATGTTCTTGATATCATCACGTGCTCTCCGTTACACATGGTTGCATCTATTCTGTTTGATGCAAGACTTCTAAGAGATTTGACCTTGTCTATATTTATTATCATTGACTTACTGCATCTGAAAAAACTTATTTCCTGTATCATCTGTTCTAATTGCATAAGTGTGTATTCCAGCTTAATCACGTCACAATCTGTATATGCAAAGCTTTTTCCATCCACACTTTCTATATACAAAACATCGGAAAGCTCAACTAATATCTTTTCACTGCCTATAGTGCCAATCAGTCTCCTTTTTTCATTTTTCAAAATGCCAACTATCTGTTCTATTTCTGAAGTAAAAGTGCTATATCTGACAATCACCTCATTCTCTCCATCAGATATTTGCTCAATTGTATATTTCATAGGTTCTCCTTTTTAACTGGTAACTAAATTCTAGCAATAAATTAGAAAATAAACAATTGCCAGACTACTAAGTGACACTTTTTTCATGCTAAAATACAGAAAAAAGCCTCATGACAATATCTATATGTGATATCGTCATGAGACATTCTATCTCATTAATTATTGCATTTGTTGTTGCTACAGCACTACTTCAATTGTAGTACCTCTGCCTACTTCACTCGTCAGATTTATCTGACCATCATGTATCTCTACTATATGCTTGACTATGGCAAGTCCAAGACCGGTTCCGCCTGTTTCACGGGAGCGGCTTTTATCGACCCGGTAAAAACGTTCAAAGATTCGGCTCTGCTCTTCAGGCGGAATTCCGATTCCCGTATCCGTAACAGTAAGAAGTGCTTTGTTTCCCTTTTTACCAATCTCGACTTCGACTCTTCCACATGGCACATTATATCGTATAGCATTTTGGCAGAGATTATCAATCA
>JAXELM010000266.1:0-2023 GCA_034100525.1 Agathobacter sp. | reverse complement strand
AGTACATAGTGGTGTGCTTGAAGGTTCAAATGTTCAGGTGGCAGATGAGATGGTAAATATGATTGTGGCACAGAGAGCGTATGAACTTAACTCTAAAGCAATCACGACAGCGGATTCAATGCTTGATACAGCAAATAACTTAAAGCGTTAATTGGAGGTAGAGTATGGATATTTCTTCAATTTCAAGTATGATGAGAGCGAACACCGGTGATAATGCAGCAAATGCAGCAGCAAATGCACAGGCTGATTCAGTAAGCAACAATCTTAATAATCTATCTTCTGAATCGACTGAGGAAGAACTTAAAGGTGCTATAAAGGATTTTGAATCATATTTTGTAGAGCAGATGCTAAAAGAAGTTAAAGAATCACTTAAATCAGATGATGAAGATTCAACCATGTCACAATATCAGGATTATTTTATGGATACAGCCATAGAACAGATGGCGGACAAGTTGGTAGATGAGTGTGGAGAAACATTGACACAGCAGCTGTATGAACAGATGAAGAGAAACTATAATATTGAATAAAAGTAAATGAGGTTGTCCGATGGACAACCTCTTATTTTGTCAATAAAAGTATTGAAAGTGTTAGAGTTGGGTGCTACATTATTTGTAATGCGGTAATTGTGAGTTTGTAAAATGATACAGAAAGAAAAGGAAGATAGTTTGGAAACAATAAAGGGATATGTCGATCATATAATTTTTCGAAATGCACAAAATGGATATACAGTGCTTGTTTTGATAGTGGAAGAGGAAGAAGTAACCTGCGTAGGTGTATTTTCGGATATTGTGGAGGGCGAGAATATAGAAGCTACAGGTGAGTACACTGACCACCCTACCTACGGGCGACAGTTCAAAGTAGAATCGTTTGAGGAAAAAGCTCCTGAAGACGAGATGGCTATAGAGAGATATCTTGGTTCAGGAGCAATTAGGGGAATTGGTCTGGCACTTGCAGCTAGGATTGTAAGACGTTTTAAAAAGGATACATTCAGAATAATTGAGGAAGAGCCTGAGCGTCTCGTAGAGGTAAAGGGCATAAGTGAACGCAAGGCTATGGAAATAGCAGAGCAGGTCAATGCAAAAAAGGACTTGAGACAGGCTATGATATTTCTTCAGGAATTTGGAATTAATATGAATCTTGCGGTCAAGATTTATAATACATATGGCAACGAAATATACGGTATTTTAAAAGAAAATCCATATAGAATGGCAGAAGATATTGATGGAGTTGGATTTAAAACTGCGGATGAGATTGCGACAAGGGCTGGTATCAGAACTGATTCTGATTTTCGAATCAGAAGCGGAATTATATATGCTCTACAAACGGCAGCGGGTGAAGGTCATACATATCTGCCGATGGACGAGCTGACGCAGAAAGCTGTGGAGATACTTGATGTGGAACCGGAATATATAGAAAAGCATTATATGAATCTTGCGATGGATCGGAAAGTAGTAATGCAGCACAAGGATGATGTCACACAGATTTATTCGAACACATTCTATTATATGGAAGCAAATACTGCCACACTGCTAAAACAGCTTGATATAAGCTATGATGTGCCTGATATTGAGATTGAGGAACAGATTAGAAAAATAGAAAAGCAGACAAATATGCAGCTTGATGAACATCAGGTTGAAGCTGTAAAAGAGGCAGTAAGGAATGGACTTTTTATTATTACAGGTGGTCCGGGAACAGGAAAAACTACTACAATAAATACAATTATCAGATATTTTGAGATGTCAGGTCTTGATATTTTTCTTGCTGCTCCGACGGGAAGAGCGGCAAAGAGAATGAGTGAGACGACAGGATTTGAGGCACGGACTATTCACAGAATGCTAGAGCTGAATGGAGGAATGGATGGCCATAGTGCCGGATTTGAGAGGAATGATAAGAATCCATTAGAGACAGATGTCATTATCATAGATGAGATGTCGATGGTAGATATTTCTCTTATGTACTCTCTGCTAAAAGCAGTACCAGCCGGAACACGACTGATTCTTGTGGGAGATGTTAACCAGCTTCC
>JAXELM010000245.1:0-10964 GCA_034100525.1 Agathobacter sp. | reverse complement strand
CTCAAAACCATCACGGTCAGCAGGAGAGAGTACAGGAAAGAGCTACTGGCCAACCAGAAGATGGGCATACTGCTGCTGAAGCTGCAACCTGTACGCAGGAAGGCCAGACAGGTGATTTAATATGGTCATGCTGTGGTGCGGTTGCAGAGGAAAGTGAGACAATTCCAGCATTGGGGCATGATTTTGCTGATGCAACCTGCTGTAAAGCAAAGACTTGCAGTGTATGTGGATATGAGGAAGGCGATGTCGATCCAAATAATCACATAGCAGAGAAAGTAAGATGGCAAGAGGGTGAAGAACCGGTTGTTCCAACATTGGCATTGCCTGAAAAAGATGCCACATGTACAGAGGAAGGATATACAGGAGATTTGTATTGCTCCGGCTGTGGTGTGATAGTTGATACACAGGATGTAGGTCAGAGCATTGCAGCTCTTGGACATACTGGTGGAACTGCAACATGTTCCAGATGTGCAGTCTGTGACAGATGTGGAGCTGAGTATGGTGAAATTGATGCAAACAATCATTCTGGAAATACAGAATTAAGAGGAGCAGTGACAGCTACCTGTGTCAGAGAGGGATATACAGGAGATGAGTGGTGTCTTGATTGTGAACAGCAGATATCAACAGGAACCGTCATTACTAGTGGTGCACATGCATATGTAGATACTGTAGTGGAGCCTACATGTACGGAAAGAGGATATACTACTCATATATGTTCAATATGTGGGGATGTGAATGAGTCAGACTATGTGAATGAGCTTGGGCATGATTATGAGACTGTTACTACTGAAGCCGATAGCAGTACGAATACACCGGGGGCTATTATAGTACGTTGTAGTCGATGTGGAGATATTCAAAGCAATACACCTATTGCATTTGCTCAGGCAGCAACGCTATCGACTACATCATATACATACAACGGAAGTCGGAAAAAGCCAACCGTAACAGTTAAAGACAGCAATGGTCAGATAATAGACAAGTCAAACTATACAGTTACTTATATAAATAATCTGAAGGTTGGCAAGGCTACAGTTAAAGTAACAATGAAGGGTGGTTATTCGGGAACCTTTACGAAGCAATTTACGATAAGACCACCGGCAACGAGCTTTACAAAAGTTGCAGGAATAACAAAAGGAATAAGAGTTTACTGGAAAAAGAAAACAACACAAACCACTGGATATCAGATACAGTATTCGACTACAAGGAATTTTGCGGAAGGTTCGACATCGATGGTTTCAACCACAAAGGGCTTTGCGTCAAAGCAGATAACGAGACTTTCGTCAAACAAGAAATATTATGTACGTATAAGAACTTATACTAAGGTAAAAGTAGATGGGCGGAACACAAATATTTATTCTTCATGGTCGGCTACCCGAACAGTAAAATCAAGATAATATGAAGCAGGATTGATAATTTCAATCCTGCTTTTTGCTGACATATTTTATAAGAGTCGAAAAAGAAATATTAATATGGTACAATGTTGATGTTTATTTTTGGGATAACAGGGATGGAATTTATGAAAAATTATAAGATTACAATACAGTACGATGGAACGAGATACAGTGGCTGGCAGGTCCAGAAATGCACGCCGGATACAATACAGGGCAAGATAGAACACATACTTGAAACGCTTGCGGGACATCCTGTTGAGATAATGGGCTCTGGAAGGACTGATGCAGGTGTGCATGCGCTTGGACAGGTAGCTAATTTTCATATAGAAGATGATTTCTCAAAGCAGGAGATATTTGAGTGGATAAACAGACATCTTCCAAAGGATATTGCTGTGACATCAATAGAAGAAGTAGACGAAAGATTTCACAGTAGATTTTCAGCAGTAAAAAAGACGTATGTGTACAGAATTCACACTGGGATAGTGTCGAATGTGTTTGAGAGAAAATATGTCTATGATTATAGTGAAAAGCTTGATGTAGAGGCGATGAGGCAGGCAGCCGCTTTGCTTGTGGGAACACATGATTTTAAGTCCTTCTGTGGGAACAGGAAAATGAAGAAATCTACAGTCCGAACCATATACGATATAGACATAAAGCAAAGTGATGATGAGATTACAATAAGCTATACAGGCAATGGTTTTTTGATGAATATGGTGCGAATCCTGACAGGAACACTTATAGAAGTGGGAGATGGAAGAAGAAAAGCAGAAAGTATGCCTCAAATCCTTGAAGCATTAGACAGAGATGCGGCTGGATATACTGCACCGCCACAGGGATTGATACTAAAAGAGGTTATATATAAATAGTTTAAATTTCTTATTGAACATCATAAAAAATAGGTGTAAAATCATTTTCGCATGTGGGGTTGGAAAAGAGGAAATTTGAATGGAAAAAGAAAAATTAAAACCAAAGCTTTTTAGTGTAATCAAGAATTATGACGGAAAGCAGTTTGCGAAGGATGTAGTATCCGGAATCATAGTTGCAATCATTGCATTGCCACTTTCGATTGCACTGGCACTTGCATCTGGAGTTGCACCGGAACAGGGAATCTACACCGCAATTATAGCGGGATTTCTGATTTCGTTTTTCGGAGGAAGCCGTGTTCAGATAGCAGGACCTACTGCAGCATTTGCTACGATAGTAGCGGGGATTGTTGCGAAAAATGGAATGGATGGACTTATAATTGCCACCCTGATTGCGGGAGTACTGCTTATACTTATGGGAGTATTCAGACTTGGTACACTCATTAAATTTATCCCATATACGATTACAACGGGATTTACAGCAGGTATTGCCGTTACGATTGTAATTGGACAGATTAAAGACTTTCTTGGACTTACTTATGCTAAGGGAGTAAAGCCTATAGAGACTATGGAAAAAATCGAGGCAGTAATAAAACACATCGGAACGCTTAACTGGCAGGCACTTGTTGTTGGTGTTGTATGTCTTGCTATTTTAATCATATGGCCATATATCAACAAAGTAATACCAGGTTCACTTATAGCTGTTTTGGCTGGAATTGCTATGGTAAAAGGACTTGGAATGAAGGTAAATACAATAGGGGATTTGTATACAATAAGCAGTTCTTTGCCGGCATTACATATACCAAAGATGTCAATATATATGGTAAGGGATCTGTTTTCGGATGGATTTACAATTGCAGTCCTTGCCGCAATAGAATCACTTCTTTCATGCGTCGTTGCTGATAGTATGATAAATTCAAAGCATCGCTCAAATATGGAGCTTGTGGCGCAGGGAATTGGTAATATAGGTTCAGCATTGTTTGGAGGAATTCCAGCAACTGGAGCTATTGCCAGAACAGCTGCCAATATCAAAAATGGTGGTCGTACACCAATAGCAGGTATGGTTCACTCGATTGTACTTGTGCTGGTACTTGTCGTACTTATGCCTTATGCTGCGCTTATTCCGATGCCAACAATTGCAGCTATTTTGTTTATGGTTGCATACAATATGTGTGGCTGGAGAACCTTTGTTGAGTTGTGTAAGAAGGCACCGAAGAGTGATATCCTTGTACTTTTGGTTACATTTGTACTTACAGTTGTATTTGACCTTGTCGTAGCAATTGAGGTCGGTATGATTATAGCATGCGTACTCTTTATGAAGAGAATGAGTGAAGAGGCGGAGATTAAGGGATGGAAATATTTCGATGATGAAAATGATCCGGATGCTATAGAGCTTAGAACAGTTCCGCAAAGCGTACGTGTTTATGAGATAAGTGGACCTATGTTCTTTGGAGCAGCTGACAGAATAGCAGAGATAACACTCAAAGATTTCACGAAGTGTCTTGTGATAAGAATGCGTGGTGTGCCGGCAGTTGATGCAACAGCAATGCATTCACTTGAGCTTTTGTACGAAAAATGTAAGAAAAATGAAGTTCAGCTTGTTTTTTCGCATGTCAATGAACAGCCATTCCATACTATGGAAAAAGCTGGATTTGTAGATAAAATCGGAAGAGAGAATTTCTGTAAGCATATAGATGATGCGCTTGAGCGTGCATCGCAGATTGCAGAATAGTAAAAGGTGTTCCTGATTTATTTGTCACATATTTGTCGGCAGAGCATATGATATAACAAGGGATTATTGAGGTATCATATGAAGAATTTGCAGACGTTACAGGCGGAAGCCGTTGATGAGGGAAGGCTTAATATACAAGTGAAGGAAAAATCGACTGGTGAACCTATAAAAGGGGCGTCAGTCGAGATTTCTTATACGGGTAATCCTAACGATGTTATTGAGGAGGTTGATACCGATGAATCGGGAAATACAGAAAGTGTTGAACTTGATGCCCCTCCGCTTGAGTATTCAATGGAACCATCGGAAATGCAGCCGTACTCTGAGTATACAATTCGGGTAAGAGCTCGTGGATTCAGGGATTTTACGATTTCAGGTATTGATGTTTTTGCAAATGAGGTATCGGTTCAGGAAGTAAACTTAGATACTGAGGATGCACCGGCGGGAAATGTAGATAATATCGTAATTCCTGCAAACACTTTATTTGGCAATTTTCCGCCGAAGATTCCAGAGGAGGAAGTAAAAACTGTCAATGAAACAGGAGAGATTGTTTTAAGCAGAGTAGTCATACCGGAGTATGTAGTTGTCCATGATGGTTCACCGGATGATACTACTGCTCCAAATTATTATATCAGATACAAAGATTACATCAAAAATGTTGCATCGAGCGAGATATATGCCACATGGCCAGACGCAACACTTCGTGCCAATATTCTGGCAATTATGTCCTTTACACTTAACAGAGTATATACAGAGTGGTATCGTGGAAAAGGCAAAAATTTTACGATCACATCATCAACGGCGTTTGATCACAAGTTTGTATATGGAAGAAATGTATTTAAGAGTATTTCTGATGTTGTAAATGAAATGTTCGAGAATTATTTGTCGCGTCCAAACATAACCCAGCCGATTTTGACACAGTACTGCGATGGTCAGAGAGTAACGTGTCCAAACTGGATGACGCAGTGGGGCAGTAAGGCATTAGGTGACCAGGGATATTCTGCGATAGAGATTCTTAGATACTATTATGGCAGCAATATGTATATCAATACTGCGGAGGGAATATCGGGTATTCCGGCATCATGGCCAGGATATGATTTGTCAATAGGTTCAACCGGTGACAAGGTAAGACAGATGCAACAGCAGCTTGCGCGAATTTCGAAGTCATATCCTGCGATTCCAACAATTGTGGCGGATGGAATATACGGAAGCAGAACACAGGAGGCGGTTGAGACATTTCAGAGAGCCTTTGGTCTTCCGGTGACCGGTGTTGTGGATTTCAAGACATGGTATGCGATATCAGATATATATGTGGCAGTTTCGAGAATAGCCGAGCTGGTTTAAAAATACATGAGGTAACATCAGATGGAAAAATGGATAGGTATAAATAAAAGAGCTGACTTTAAGGGGATAGGGCAAAAATTTAACATAGATCAGGTTACGGCGAGAATAATCAGGAATCGTGATGTGACAGAAGAAAAAGACATAGAGAAGTTTCTAAATGGAGGACTCGAGGATCTGTATGATCCTCATCTTCTTAAAGATGCAGACAAGCTGGTGGATTTACTGTCGCAGATGATAAAGGAGAGAAAACACATAAGGATTATCGGAGATTATGATATAGATGGAGTGATGTCTACATATATTTTAAACAAGGCATTGCTCAGATGCGGCGCAGATGTGAGTGTGGTTATTCCTGACAGAATAGCTGATGGATACGGACTTAATATGCATCTGATTGAGAAAGCACATGAGGAAGGTGTTGATACCATAATTACCTGCGATAACGGAATAGCAGCAATTGATGAGATTAAAAGAGCAAAAGAGCTCGGTATGAGTGTGCTTGTGACTGATCATCATGCAATCCCGTATGAGAATGTGGACGGTGAATGTGTATACAAAAAAAGTGAGGCAGACGCCGTAGTAAATCCACATCAGATTGACTGTCCGTATCCGTATAAAGAAATATGCGGGGCGACAGTTGCTTGGAAGGTTGTGCTTGTGCTTTATGAGAAAAATAATATACCGGTAGCAGAGGCGTATGATTTTCTGGAGAATGTAGCTTTTGCAACGGTGGGAGATATCATGCCTCTTAGTGATGAGAACAGAATCATTGTAAAAGAGGGATTAAAGAGGATACATAGAACCGGTAATATAGGAATGAATGCTCTGATAAATCAATGTGGACTTGAAAAGGGAAACATTGACAGTTATCACTTTGGATTTGTATTAGGTCCTTGCATCAATGCAAGCGGACGACTTGATTTGGCGATAAGGGCACTTAAGCTTCTTATGACGGAGGATGTGGCTGAGGCAAATCGTATCGCAGGCGAGCTTGTTATATTAAATGATGAGCGTAAGCAGATGACGCTTGACGGAGTTGAAAAAGCTGTTTATATATATGATTCACAGGGGTATGAGAACGACTCTGTAATAGTGATATATCTGGAGGATACGCATGAGAGTGTTGCAGGAATAATTGCGGGAAGAATAAAGGAACTTTATCACAAGCCTACTTTTATTCTTACAGATGGAGAGCGTACGCTAAAAGGCTCAGGGCGCTCAATAGAAGCATTTTCCATGTATGATGAAATGGTAAAATGTGCAGATTTGTTTGAGCATTTTGGAGGTCATCCGATGGCTGCAGGATTGTCGATTGCGAGGGATAATCTCGATGAGTTTAGAAGAAGAATAAATGCAAATGCTAATCTGACTCAGGATGATTTCGTTGAAAAGGTGAAAATAGATGTTCCGATGCCTATGTATTATCCAACTTTGGAGCTGGCAAGAGAATTTGAACTGCTGGCACCGTATGGCAATGGCAATCCGAGACCGCTTTTTATGGATAAATGTGTAAAAATAGCACGCATGTGGGTAGTCGGTAAAAATCAGAATGTACTCAAACTTTCTATTAGAACCAGCGCAGGTACGATAGCTGAAGGAATATATTTTGGAAATATTCCCGGCTTTATGGAATATGTTAGTGGAAAATTCGGAGAGCAGCAGCTTGAGAATGCAAAAAATGGTCGCGATAATAATATTGAGCTTGCAATAGTATATTCATTGAAAATAAATATATTTAGAGATATTGAGAATCTACAGTTTGAAATTCGCTACTACAAGTAGTAAAATATAATAATAATAATTAAAGACGGGGAAGGAATAAAAGCAGATGTTTGGCAATAAAAAGCGTATGAGCTCCGAAGAAATAAAAGCGATGAAAGAACAGGTGGAAAAGGATATTGTATTTTACCACCAGATGGCTGATGCGAAAGCACAGATAGATGCAAATATATCGGAGATTGATGATTCGAGGCGTCAGGTTGAACAGGAAATCGCTCAGGTAAATGATAATGTTTCTTATGCAGCGTCTCATATGCAGGATAATATAAGTACGGAAGCTTCGATGATTTTTGAACTTGAAAATCTCGCAAGAGAGATGAAGCTGATGAATCAGGATAATGATTTTCTTAGGAATCTTGTTGCTAAAAATTATGAGCAGACAGCGGCTCTTGTAGATGCAAATAAGCATTTTACAAGTCCTTCGAAATCGCTTCAGGAGTTGCCGGGAGAATTGAAGTTGCAGAATAAGTCATACAAACAGCAGATGGATTTTATGGCAGAATACAGTAAACAGATGGGGGTTCTGGCACTCAATGCGGCAATCGAAGCAGGCAGAATGGGAGAATCGGGAATGCAGTTTGTTGATGCAGCTGAGCAGATACGCAACTATGTGTCTAACTACAACAACTGTATAGAAGTGGTCCGTAACCAGATAGAAGAATCTGAGGCTAAGCTCGCACAGGCTGAGGAGACGATTAAGCGTTTGATTTCTCTGCTTAAGGAGAACAATGTTGCGACAGGAAAGCTTCTTAAGAATTGTGGGGATGTACAAAAGGCTGCTGATAAAGTATTTTATGGGGAATATCCAGACAGGGTTGAGGCTGTCAGAGGTGAGCTTATAGGGGTAAAGAATAGTGACGAAGAGCTGCTTAAGACAGAAGAGAGAAACCGGATGCAGATAGCGGATATGGAGGCTGAATTTGAGGCGCAGCTTAAGAATGAGGATGAGCTCCTAAGAACTATAGAGCCATTCTTTGAGAAGGCAAAAGATGAGGCGGAGACCAATGCGTTGGAGGTTGAGCAATTATGAAGGTAGAGTCTTTTAGTTTTTTATCAAAAGATGGAAAGACAAATATTCATGCGGTGAAATGGATGCCGGATTCGGGGGAATATAAGGCCATTTTGCAGATTGCGCATGGAATGGTGGAGTATATTGAGAGGTATGAAGCGTTTGCACGGTTTATGACGGATAATGGCTATATGGTTGTTGGAAATGACCATTTGGGTCATGGTGAGTCTGTGGTATCTAAGGCTGACTGGGGGTATTTTATGGAAGATACTCCAAGCGATGCACTCGTTGAGGATATGAATACACTGCGAAGTGTTGTGCAAAAGGAGAATAAGGGAGTTCCATATTTTATGTTTGGGCACAGTATGGGTTCATATATGCTTAGAAAGTATCTTACATTGTACAATGATGATTTAAGAGGTGTGGTTTTTAGTGGAACAGGATATATTCCAAAGCAGACTACGCATTTTGGACTTGCAATGGTTAAGCTGTTTAAGGTTTTTCGTGGCAGCAGATATCGCAGCAAATTTATTCAGAATCTCACATACGATAAGCCGTATAAGAAGTTTGACCTGACAGGCAGGGATTTGGAGAACAGCTGGCTTACAAGGGATGTTGAGAATGTGAAGGCATATATGGCAGAGCCAAAGTGTTCATTTATTTTTACACTCAATGCATATCAGGGATTGTTTGAGGCAGTAGAGTATGATTGCAAACAGGAGAATGTGGATAGGATTCCGAATAAACTTCCGATTTTTATGATTTCAGGTGATGATGATCCTGTCGGCAATCTCGGTGAAGGTGTAAAGAAGGTGTATGACATGTTCCAAAAATCGGGTAAAGAGGATATTACCTACAAGCTGTATGAAGGAATGCGCCATGAGACTTTGAATGAGATTGGTAAGGAACAGGTTTATGCTGATTTACTTGCATGGTTAAATGTGAGAATTGATACATAAGAGTTTTTCTTTTTTACCATAATTATTAAGAATTTCATAATTTTTCTTAACAATCATAAAATGGTATTGTACCTTTGAAATTGCAGTGCTATAATTTGCTCGATGAAGGAGCTGAAATATAATGGTAAAATTTAGAAAATCTTTTCGTAATATTTTTGAAAATTGGAAACATCTATTTATATTATCATATTTTGCGATATATCTTACCTGGTTTGCGTATTTAGAGCGAACGGTTACTACGCATTTTAATGCGATACATGTCACACTTGATGACTATATTCCGTTTTGTGAATATTTTGTTATACCATATATGCTGTGGTTCGCTTATGTGGCATGGGGCGTCATCTATTCTGCGATTCACAATAAGCAGGACTACTATAAGCTGTGCGCAGTACTTTTTACGGGGATGACAGTGTTTCTTGTAGTATCGACTTTGTATCCGAACGGACATTATCTTCGTCCTACATACTTTACGCATCACAATATCTTTACCATGATTTGTGAATGGTTGTACAGTACAGATACTGCTACGAATCTGTTTCCGAGCATTCATGTGTACAATTCTCTGGCGATTCATTTCTTTGTTATGAATAGTCAGGCACTTAAAAATAAAAAGACAGTAAGAGTTACTTCTTTTGTTCTGTGTTCCAGCATAATTATGTCGACGATGTTTATCAAACAGCATTCGGTATTTGACGTTGTGACAGCTTTTATTCTTGCATTTTTTATGTATCAGGGAGTGTATGTAAGAAACTGGGTTGGAGCTTCAGACAAAAAAGAAAGAAAGTATACGCGCAACAGACGTATTCCACAGGTATAATTTTATTAAAAAGGGCTTTCGCACCAAGTAGTTTTGTGCGAAAGCTCTTTGTTCTATTAATATTCAAGTATAGCTAAATCCCAAGGCTGTAGAGTTATGTGCTGATCTGGCGCAACTGTATTATTTGAAATTAATTCTGTTGCCGAAAGAGATATGTTATTAAAGCTCTTCTCGGTATCTGAATAGTTCAGTGCATACACAATGTGTTTGCCATAATCGTTTGTGCCCTGCCTGATATATACCTTATTATCGCATTCATAGTTGTATTTATCTTTTTCGTTATAGCATGTCTTTTTGAAAAAGTGCTCAAGTATTTCTATAAGTGTGTCTTCACCAAACAAGGTTCCAAGATACAGTGAGTTGCCATTTCCGTAACTGTTTTCTGTAACGGCAGCATATTCGTTCCATACTTTATGCTCATAGCTTGCAAGTGCAGTTGCGCTGTCGCAGTGGATAAGCTCCATCCATTCAGTGGCAGCGGAGTGCTTGCCATTAAATGAGACAGATACGTCCTGCGGGTATGTGAACTGGTCATAGTGTATTCCGAGTGCCTCGTGGAGTATGTGCGGCTGTGTGTCATGGTATATCTTGATGTGCTCGTCTGCGAAGCAGCTCCTAAATGTTGCAATCAGATTTCCACCATTTTTGACATATTCATCTAAAGCATAAAGAATACCTTCAGGAGCGCAGTAGTATGCTGGTAAAAACAGATAATCATATCGATTAAACTGCTTTGGGTCTGCCGGAATTACATCATATTCAATATTCATTTCATACAAAGCATCACAAAGCCATCTGAAAATTATATTGTAGCTTGAATTTCCATTTGTCTGGGTTGGAAACTCAACAAGTGCGCTAAGTGAGGCAGTGTCTGCGATTACAGCTACTGAATTTGTCTTTTTCAGATTCTTTAGCTTGTCTCCGATTCGTAGCCATTCGTTTCCTATCACAGAGCATTCGTGGTATGTACGGTTTGGTGCCAAATCGTGTGAAAGAACACCTTTCCAGTAACTTTCGATTGCATTGTGAATAGAATGCCAGTGCCAGTATTCAACCATATTTGCACCGTT
>JAXELM010000281.1:0-1012 GCA_034100525.1 Agathobacter sp. | reverse complement strand
TATACATGAGAAAATTATGGAATATATCAAAAAACGTAAATTTATTCCTCACACTCAATACAATAGCATGGGCAATAATTGGATTTATACTATGGTGCGTGGTCAGATTAGTAGCATTTGACAACATCATAAGTGCTATTTGCTTTATAGGATATCCAGCATTTTTTGTTGGAATTATAGGAGGAATAATATTTTTATGGAATCGCAATTAGAAAAGGAGCTAAAGCTGTTTTGGACGTATGAACGCAGAAAAAAATATGAGATTGCAATGAATAAGGTGTTAAAGGTCATAGAGGATTTTGACCATGAATATTACGAGAAAAATGCAACTCATTTAATTCGTTTTACAGAAAAAAGGCTTAAAACACCAGAGAGCATTTATGACAAGGTTGTGCGAAAAAAGAAGAAGTCTACAATAGAAACCATAGAAGATGATATTAATGACTTGGCGGGAATTAGAATAATATGCTTTGATATAGCCCAAATTTATAAGATTGCATATATAATCGGGAAACAGGAGAATTTTGAAATAAAGAAAGTCAAAGATTATGTTCGGAAACCAAAGGAGAATGGTTATCAGAGTTATCATATCCAGATGAAGGTGGATGGTGTTAAAGTTGAGATTCAGCTTAGGACAATTCTGATGGATGCGTGGTCGTCGCTTGACAGCATATTGGTTTATAAGAAAGAAGAAAAAATCTCTAATGATGTAAAAATTATTATTGATAAGTACGCTAAGTGGAGCAGGCGAATGGATAGGACTGTCCACAAAATGATGAAAGCGAAATAAACAATTCTTGTTTGTCGAGGGGAGGGCAACCGCGTCATAGGGGTTCGAGGACATGAGTTGAGGCACTATGGGGGATGGGACTATTGTCGTTGTATATATGATTTGAGGGGATAGTAATATATTTTGTGCGTTTATGTCCTCGCGTTAAGAGGCTCTAAATAATTCGCCAACGATATCGATGAGTGACGCTGTCGCTCATATTCGCCGTCCTGGCTCATATTC
>JAXELM010000226.1:0-4779 GCA_034100525.1 Agathobacter sp. | reverse complement strand
AATTATGCCATTTATTGATTCAAAAATCACAGGAACAGTATCAGAAGAAAAGAAAGAAGCAATTAAAACAAGACTCGGTCAGGCTATCAGCATTTTAAATAAGTCTGAGACATACCTGATGGTAGGCTTTGAGGATAACTATGATTTATTCATGGCTGGACAGAAACTTGAAAAGGGTGCATATGTTTCAGTCAGTCTTTTTGGAAATGCTTCATCTGATGCATATGATAAGATGACCGCAAAGATATGCGAGATTCTGGCAGACGAACTTGCTATTCCGGGAGACAAAGTGTATGTAACATATCATGGTGTTAATGACTGGGGATGGAATGGAAGTAATTTCTAGATTAAAAGATGAAACAGGGGCTGTTAGAAACAGCCCCTGAAATATTTACTATTACATTATCTTGCGGAACAATTCTTTTAGATCTTCTACGCTTGTCTCCTTTGGATTTCCAGGGCGGCATGCATCTGCAAATGCAGATTCGGCAAGAAAATCAAGATCTTCTTACTCCATAACGATAGGAAGCATCATCGCACAGGCAACTCCGTGAGGTGTATCGTATGCTGCACCGAGAGTGTGAGCCATTGAGTGAGCTATTCCGAGTCCAACGTTTGAAAAAGCCATACCTGTTGCAGCTGTAAGACCCTTAGGCATTGAAGCCATCATTTCAGGGGCAACAATTGTGATATCAGGGATATCATTTACGTCAACACAGACGAATTTACGCTTTCTTTCAACATCAGTTATTACGTAGTTGATAGTTGCCTCGGCAGCAGTACCGGCAGTTGTTGGAACAGCGATAGTAAATACCTACCTATGTATATATGGTACTTGAATGTACCAAGAATTTATGTGATAATTATACCATGAATACAACAGATAAACTATTAAATTTGTATAAAATGCCATTAAACAGGGGATAGATGAATAAGACTTTTTTGAAAAAATTTTTTGGAGAAAATATAAAAAATATCATTAGCATTCTATATGCTATTGGTTTATTAGGAATGTTTGCTATTTTGGTTCTTATTTTTATGACCAAAGAAGAGCCGGCGAATCAAATGCAGAATGCTGGTTATGAGGATATAAGTGAGTCATGGACCTTAGATAAAAATGGGCAGAAGTCTGTAGACGTGAGGATGCTCGGAAAGTATATGGATGCTGAGAGCGGAGTACTTTCCATATATTATCAGCTTCCACAGCTGCAGTCAGATATCGGTCTGATTTATCGTTCAAAGGATGTATATACCAGCATGTTTGTTGATGGGCAGAAAATATATGAGACTTCTGTATATGATTCAAAATGGTATAATAGTTCGCCTGGAAATCTATGGAATGTGCTTACTATCAATTCCAGATATTCAGGAGAATGCATAGAGATGCAGATTCACATGGTTTATGACAGCGACGCCGTAACAGTGGATTCACTTATGCTTGGAGATAAGACGGCGATAATTCTGAGTATAGTCGGCGATAATATGTTTGGAATTATGGTTAGTCTGTTGCTCATTCTGACAGGCGTTGTTCTGATAGTGATTGATTTTCTGCCATCATATGAGCGTGCAAGGAAAAATCATAGTCTGTTCTGGGTTGGCTTATTTGCATTCTTGACGGGTATATGGTGTCTGATAGAGACAAACGTATTGCAGTTTGGCGTAAAGGATATGCGAATACTTCAGCTTATTGACAATATGATTATGATTGTTGACAGTATGCCGCTTCTTATGTATTTGGAGTGTGAGTATGAGATTTTTAAGCATCGCATAGCGAGGATAATTGCCTATATCAATGTTGTATATATATTGGTGTGTGTCGGAATTCAGTATGTAAATATCATTGACTTACACAATATGCTTCATGGTGCAATTATGATAATGATGGCTACCGATGCTGTTTTATTCATATGGGTAATTTGTATGCTTATCAAACGAATAAAAGAAAAACAGCCAATACTTAATTGTACATTGCAGATTATGGGTATATGTTCTCTATGGATTTTAGGAATTCTGGAGTCTGTGAGGTCGTTGAATCTGGACAGGGTAGACAGAGCCGGACTCGTACGTGTCGGTATGCTGTTACTTTGTCTGTTTTTTGCTACGAGCAGTCAGATTGAAGCATACAAGATAGTTATGCATGGATTAAAATACGACCTGATTAGTAAGCTTGCATATTCGGATGGTCTTACAGGACTAGGCAACAGAACTGCATATATGGAGCAGCTTGAAGCGTATGAGAGTGTTGACACCGCTAATGAACCGATGCAGCTTGGAATTGTGTATTTTGATGTGAATAACCTCAAAAAAGTAAATGATAAACAGGGGCATGAGGTGGGCGACCAATTAATTCAGGCGGCTGCTGATATTATCAAAGAAAGCTTTGGATTATATGGAAAATCGTATCGTATCGGCGGCGATGAATTCTGTGTACTTATGACAGGGGATTCACTTTGTTCAGATTATGAGAAGGGACAAGCCGCATTTGTAAAGGCTATTCAGGAGAAAAATAATAGTCACAAATATGATTTTGATATTCAGATAGCTCATGGATTTGCAGTTTGCGAGGAATTGACGAATCATAAGATTGATGAAGCTATAGCTTTGGCAGACAGCCGAATGTATGAAGATAAGATGAAGCTAAAGAGTAATTGTAACGAGAAGTTCACTATTATAAATTCTTAAAAGTGCACAAAAAAAGTATAAAAAAAATATAAAATATGTACAAACGTAATCTTGATTTTTATTTTTGGTAGGTGTAAAACAAATACATAAATTAAATGATTTCAGCGTTGAAGGAGACACACCGCTAGAAGATACTTGATTACAGAGAGCCGTTGTATGATGAGAGACGACAGAGAGCCTTTTGGATGGCATCACCCCTGAGCTTCTTTTTTGAAAGCAGGAATGTTAGTAGATAAAGACGTACTCTTCACGTTACAGAAGAGCCCATTAAATTTTTATATATGATTTTTGATGGAAATAAGTGGCTGTATATTTTTGCAGCAAGCAATGTGGTACCACGGAAAATTCGCCTTTGCAATTCAATTCGAAATTGGATTGTAAAGGCGTTTTTTTAATACATTTTTAAGTAAGGAGCGATAATATGAGCGGAATATTGATGATGGTAATCGCCATCGTAGTACTTGGAGGAGCTTATCTTCTCTATGGACGTTATCTTCAAAACAAGTGGGGCATTGACCCTAATGCAAAAACCCCGGCATATGAGCTGGAAGATGGAGTTGATTATGTGCCAGCCGACACGAATGTAGTATTTGGACATCAGTTTGCATCGATTGCAGGTGCAGGACCTATTAATGGACCAATTCAGGCAGCGATTTTTGGATGGCTTCCTGTACTTTTATGGATTCTCATAGGTGGTGTATTTTTCGGAGCAGTTCAGGATTATGCGGCAATGTATGCCTCTGTAAAAAACAAAGGACGTACAATCGGATATATCATTGAAGAATACATTGGAAAAATCGGAAAGAAATTATTTTTGCTTTTCTGCTGGCTGTTTTGCATTTTAGTTATTGCAGCTTTTGCAGATGTAGTAGCAGGTACTTTTAATGGATTTGTTGCGGATGAAGCAGGTGCTGTCACAAAAGTAGCTGCCAATGGTGCAGTAGCAATGACATCAATCCTTTTTATTGTTGAGGCAGTTGGACTTGGAATGATTTTAAAATATGCAAAGCTCAACAAATGGGTTAATACTGCAATTGCAATTATTATGTTAGTTGTAGCCTTGATTATCGGATTAAATTGTCCTGTATACATAAGTCGTGATATTTGGCACATTATTATTTTCGTATATGTAATGATTGCCTGTGTTGCACCAGTATGGGCACTTTTACAGCCACGAGATTATTTGAACAGTTATCTTTTAATTTTTATGATTTTGGGTGCTATTGTTGGTGTGTTTGTTGCTAATCCATCCTGCAATCTGAAGGCGTTCAATGGCTTTAATGTGGATGGACAATATCTGTTCCCAATTTTGTTTGTTACAATTGCCTGTGGAGCGGTATCTGGTTTCCATTCTCTTGTATCTTCAGGTACAGCATCTAAGCAGGTAAAAAGTGAGAAGAGCATGCTTCCTGTTTCATTTGGAGCAATGTTGATGGAAAGTATGCTGGCAGTTATAGCACTTATTGCAGTTGCATCATTTGGAAGTGGCGAAGCAGCAGCTCAGGGACTTACTACTCAGCCACAGATTTTTGCAGGTGCAATTGCCAATTTCCTTCAGGTTATAGGCTTGCCATATGAATTGGTATTTACACTTATGAACCTTGCTGTATCTGCGTTTGCATTAACTTCACTGGATTCAGTAGCACGTGTAGGACGTCTTTCTTTCCAGGAGTTTTTCATGGACGATGATGTAGATGAGAAAAATATGAGTGGTTTCTTAAAGGTAGTAACTAATAAATATTTTGCCACAATTCTTACACTGGTATTGGCTTATTTGTTAGCCAAAGTTGGATATGCAGAAATCTGGCCACTTTTTGGTTCAGCTAATCAGTTGTTATCTGTTTTAGCATTAGTTGCATGTGCAGTATTTTTGAAAAAGACAAAGCGTCAGGGATGTATGCTGTGGATTCCAATGCTCTTTATGATGGCAGTTACATTTACAGCTTTGACAATGACTATTGTTAAGCTTACAGGAGCATTCGTTACAACAGGGCTGAGCCTTGGAAATATTCTTCAGCTTATTTTTGCCGTATTACTCTTACTGCTTGGTGTGATTGTTGCAATACAGGGTGTGAAGAAGCTATTTGAAAAGACAAA
>JAXELM010000216.1:0-2132 GCA_034100525.1 Agathobacter sp. | reverse complement strand
TTGTCTTTCCTTCTTCATAAAGTACAACAAAATCATTATATGACTTCATCCACTTTTCATCATGTTTCTTCCTTCCGCTGAACTTACGCCCCTCATACTCTTTGAGCTTATTCCTAAGCTCCTCATTCTCACGCTCTAACTCTTCAATTCGTAACTTTGCTTCCTTTAATGTCATATTATTCTCCCATCGTGTGTCATTTTCATTCTGTCATTATTGTACACTAAGTTTCCACATGTGTCAAATACTTTTTGTCACAAGTATTTATCACACAGACATTTATTACACAGACATTTATGTACAGCGGACAGATTCACCATTTTATAAAACTGTAAAAGTGGGAGTTAAATGCAATCACATTTAATTCCCACTCAAATATCATAGATATATGTTCATGTTTATTTCTGCTCTTCTTCACGTTCTTTTATCTCTGTATGATATTCATACTGAGTAATATATCCTTCCTTTAGAAGTTCAGCCGCTTTCCGCGCTAATTCTCTAACAAATCTTCTGGCCTACATGCCAGCGCCTTACTCAATCTGATAACATACTCAGCCTGAGCTTTATTAATATTCTTCTGACGCTGCTCATATTGTTGAATTGTCTTAATCGGAATATCTGTCTGGATTGCTAATTCCCTTTGGCTTAATCCAGCATTTTGCCTAAATTTTTTGAGATAAGTCATACATCTTTGTTCCATACGCATCTCATTCATACGATTAACAAAATGCGATATATCCATCTCATGATATTTTCTGTACAACAAACAAATATCATCTATGGAAACTTCAGAATCAATAACGGAGAAATCCACACCTGAATACCACTGATAATATGCAAGTGCCCATCCCGTCCAGTATTCAGGACTTTTCTGAAACGAACTCTCATAAGGCACAAAACATTCCTCGTTCGTATTCTCTTCCACAACCGCCCTGGCTAATTCAACCCCGGATTTCCCAGCGATTACTGATGCATCACCATCAGCAAATTTCTTCGATATGCTAGATTTCAGGAACATATCAAAGAAAAATTTCAACTCATACTTTAAAGAATATACTGCGTAATCAAGCATAGCTGCAAGGTTACTCTGAGCATCTGGCAAATATAGTTTATCGTAAGCGTAAGTCATGCCTCTTCATCTCCTCATCTATAATGTTATACACAAAAATATCACCCTTTACCCGCATTTGCGAAAGCATATCATTAAATGCCTGCCTCGCTAACAAATCTCTCTGCTTCTTTTGGGAATACCAATGAGAGGCTGGCGCAATTACATAGCCTTTCAATTCCATTCTAGAATATGCTTCTTTGCTTTTTAAAACAATCTGTTGCCCCAAATCCCCTAGATGCATAGCTTCGCCTAACTGTCGATATGAAATCGAATTACTTAAAAACGCTCTTGCAAATGAAAAATAGCTATCGTCTGCACGATATCCTTTCACTATATCATATGCTTCAACATCAACATAAAAGTTATCTAAAATATATTTTCTGGCTTCTGCCTGAATAGGAAACTGTATATCGACATCCCTATATGTAAGTAATATCGCCAACCAATCTAATAATCCATACTCATCCGTATCTAAATCCAGCATTGATAGGTCCTTTATATCTAAATCATAACAAGTAGCATATCCGTCATGGTCCTTTTCTACTGCCCACTCACATGCCAAATCAAATTCCTGTGTACAGTAAAAGCCCTTACCATAGTCATTAAAACGCTTACCAATATTATAATCTGGCAATGTAATAAATTTAACCTTACCAAATTTGGTAAGGTTAAATTTATTCTATACTCAATCTTCTGGTCTACACTATCCAATAACATCTGTCACAAACTCTACGACCTCTAAATTTTTCTCTATAATTTTATTATTCTTCCGCATTTCTTCCTTGCTCATCCATCTATATAATTTCCCAATGCCATTCAGTTAAGCATCATTTCAGTGGTTTTCTGTCATAGAGAGCCACTGTTTTTTATGCCTAAAAACTTGTTACTATTCACAGCTGATTAATATCTGATTTTTCAGGAAGTCCCGTTGGGGCTTCTTTTTATTGGCATAATGCACTATATAGTGATTATATTTGTTAATATTTATGACCATTATTACTTGACATTTTATAGTGGTTATAA
>JAXELM010000146.1:0-7715 GCA_034100525.1 Agathobacter sp. | reverse complement strand
CCAGTTTTTGCAGGTATACTTGTTACAGTTTTAAATACCGGAGCATATATGGCAGAGACAGTAAGAGCCGGAATCGGTTCAATTGACCTTGGTCAGCGTGAAGGTGCATGGGCAATGGGAATGTCTCCATTTAAGACAATGCTGTATGTTGTTTTACCGCAGGCATTTAAAAATATTATCCCAGAAATGGCAAATACATTCTTAACTAACCTTAAGATGACATCAGTATTAAATGTTATCGCCGTACAGGAGCTCTTTATGGCAGCAAAGACTGTAGGTGGAAATTATTACAAGTATTTCGAGTCTTATCTCGTAATTGCAGTTATTTACTTTGTACTTTGCTTCTTCTTTAATAAGATATTTAATCTGATAGAAAAGAAGATGCAGGGCAAAACAGATTATGCACTCGCAATTGAGTACATGGATAATGAATAGGAGGTGACGGTATATGAGCGAACCAATTATTTCAATTAAGGATTTGAGCAAATCATTTGGAGACCACGAGGTCCTTCGAAAAATAGATATTGATGTAAAGGCAGGAGAAATCATATGTATCGTCGGCTCCTCAGGTTCTGGAAAGTCAACACTTCTTCGGTGTATCAATAAGCTTGAAAGACAGACAACAGGAAAGATTTTGTATCACAATAAAGAGGTGCGCGACGTTCAGAAGGATATCAATAAATATCGGTCAAAAGTAGGTATGGTGTTCCAGTCATTTAACCTTTTTAACAATATGACTGTTCTTGAGAACTGTATGCTTTGTACAAGAAAGGTTCTTCATCTTTCCAAGGAAGAAGCTTTTGACAGAGCAATAACACATTTGAAAGAAGTAGGAATGGCACCATATATCAATGCAAAACCAGCACAGTTATCAGGTGGACAAAAGCAAAGAGTTGCAATTGCGCGTTCTCTTTGCATGAATCCTGAGGTGCTTCTCTTTGATGAGCCAACTTCAGCACTTGACCCTGAGATGGTAGGTGAGGTTCTGAATGTAATGAAGGAGCTCGCAACTACAGGTCTTACAATGATCATTGTCACGCATGAGATGGCTTTTGCAAGAGACGTATCTACTAGGACAATATTTATGGACAGTGGTTATGTAGCAGAGGATGCTGCACCATCAGAATTATTTACTAATCCAAAGAATCCAAGAACAAGAGAGTTCTTGAAGAGATATCTTGCAGGTTAAAGGAGGCATATTTTATGGAAAATTTTGTAGTTACATTTGCAAGGGGCTTCGGCTCAGGTGGAAAAGTTATTGCCTCGCAGCTTGCAAAGGACCTGGGAATTCATTGTTATGAAAATCGTATTTTAACACTGGCAAGTCAGATGAGCGGACTTGATGAAAATATCTTCCATGAAGTAAATGAGAAAATAAGAGAGACAAATGCTATTTCGAGTTTTCTTAAAGGTTTGCCAAGGTCAAAAAACTATATTGCCAGAAATGAAAAGTTTGTTTCTGATGATAAATTGTTCGAGTATCAGAGCGAAATTATCAGAAGCTTAGCAGAGAAAGAATCATGCGTCATCGTAGGAAAATGTGCTGATTATGTTCTTAGAGATAAGCCAAATGTAGTAAGCATATACATAGAGGCTCCTAGAGATTTCTGTGTACAAAGAACAATGGAAAATATGGGAGTTACTGAAGAGGTGGCACATGCAACAATAGAAAGAACGGATAAATACAGGGCTGATTATTATCAGTACTATACACATGGTAATTACTGGACCAATCCGGTTAATTATGACATGACCTTAAATAGTCAGAGAGTTGGAGTTGAAAATTGCGTAAAGACTATTGAGCAATACCTTATCATTAAAGGGTTAATAACTCCGGATCAGATACAAAAATAAGTGATATTCACCGAGAATATAGAAAGAAGGAAATTATGAAGTTAGCAGACACAGGATATACAGCACAGGATATCAAGGACAAAGTAAATAAATATATGATAGAGACATACGAGAGAATGGATTTTTTGTGTGAGACAGCAAAAGACCAGTATCTGTTTGATGAAAAAGGAGAAAAGTATTTAGACTTTTATGCAGGAATTGCTGTTAACTCTGCAGGAAGCTGTAATGAGAAAGTTGTGGCAGCAGTAATTGATCAGGTTCAGGATGTAATGCATACCTTCAATTATCCATACACTATTCCACAGGCACTTCTTGCAGAAAAGATATGTACAACAATAGGAATGGATAAGGTATTTTTCCAGAACTCAGGTACAGAGGCAAACGAAGCCATGATTAAGATGGCAAGAAAATATGGAATCGAAAAATATGGTCCAAATAAATACCACATTGTTACAGCCAAGATGGGATTCCATGGACGTACATTCGGTGCAATGTCTGCAACAGGTCAGCCAGGAAATGGATGTCAGATAGGATTTGGTCCGATGGCATATGGATTTTCATATGCGCCATACAATGATTTGCAGGCATTTAAGGATGCATGTACAGAGAATACAATAGCTATCATGATAGAGCCTGTGCAGGGCGAGGGCGGAGTACATCCGGCAACACAGGAGTTTATGACAGGTCTTAGAGAATTCTGTGATGAAAAAGGAATGCTTCTTCTTATCGATGAGGTTCAGACAGGATGGTGCAGAACTGGAAAAGTAATGAGTTATATGAATTATGGAATCAAGCCGGATATTGTTTCAATGGCAAAGGCTCTGGGTGGTGGAATGCCAATCGGTGCTATCTGTGCGACAGAAGAAGTATCAAAAGCATTTTCAGCAGGGTCACACGGAACAACATTTGGTGGACATCCTGTAAGCTGTGCAGCAGCACTTGCAGAGGTCAATGAGCTTCTTGACAGAAATCTGGCTGATAATGCAGCAAAGATGGGAGAGTATTTCAAGAGCAAGCTTGCAACACTTCCACATGTAAAGGAAGTAAGAGGACAGGGTCTCTTAGTTGGTGTGGAATTTGACGACAGTATAAATGGAGTAGATGTAAAGCATGAATGTCTTAACAGACATCTGCTTATAACAGCAATCGGAGCACATACAATTCGTATGGTTCCACCACTTATTATTGATGAGAAAGATTGCGATGAGGCATATGAAATAATCAAGGCGTCAGTAGAAGCACTTTCATAAATAATAAAAAGAGTATGAAAGGCGGGGATGAAAATATGAATGAATTCGCATTTTCTATACCACAGAATATCAAAGTCGGAGCCGGCAGCTTAAGTAAACTGCCGGAACTGGCAAAAGAGCTTGACAGAAAAAAGGCATATATAATTTCAGGACCACACCTATCCAAAATAGGAATGGTAGCTAAATGTCAGGCAGCTCTTAGTGCAGCGGGAATAGACAGTGATTGTTTTACTGAGACAGAGGCAAATCCAAGTACGGAAACAGTGGAAAAAGCAACAGAAGGCTTTAAAGCATGTGGGGCAGACTTCATCGTAGCATTTGGTGGAGGTTCACCACTTGATGTGGCAAAGGCTGTAGCAGTTCTTGCTACTTTCGGTGGTAATATAGCAGATTATGAAGGTGCCGGAAAAGTTACAGGACCGATTGTTCCAATGATTGCAATACCAACTACTGCGGGAACAGGGTCAGAGGTTACTGCTTTTTCTGTAATCACAGATCACAGCAGAAATTACAAGCTTACAGTAGTAAGCAATTATCTGCTCCCAACATACGCAATTTTAGACCCGGAGCTTATAAGTACTGTTCCACATAAAACAGCTGCGGCATGTGGCATTGATGCCATGGTACATGCACTAGAAGCATATATTTCACTTGCAGCATCTCCGTTTTCTGATATGTTTGCAGAAAAGGCACTTAAATTAATCGGCACCAATATTAGAAAATATGTTGCAGACAGAACTGATATGGAGGCATGTGAGGGCATGATGGTTGGTTCCTTGTTTGCGGGAATTGCATTTTCTCATGCAAGACTTGGAGATGTACATGCGATGAGTCATCCGGTAAGTGCATTTTTTGATGTGCCTCATGGAGTTGCAAATGCAATTCTGCTTCCAACAGTTATAGATTTTAACATGAATGAGGCAGCAGAGAAGTATTGCTTTATATATAATGCAATATCAGACAGTCCAATAGATGAAAAGGAATTTACACCTGATATGCTCGGGTCTGAAATCAGAGTATTAAATCATGAGCTCGGAATACCGGCATCTCTTAGTGAGGTAGGAGTAAAAAGTGATAAATTTGATGTCATGGCGGATGATGCCATGAAGAGTGGAAATATATTTGTAAATCCAAGAAAAACAACTAAAAATGATATACTTGATTTATATAATCAGGTATTCTAAATATACTATAATAGAGGGCGTCTATATGCATATTTTCGACTATTCTTTTCTAGATAAATGATTTTTGCGTATATCGACGCAAGAGATAATCTTAGAGTAAATAAGCGACTAAATATGTTAATGCTAAATATATCAAAACGCTCCGCGGGATGCGACCCGTGTGGAGTAGAGGATGCACTTGCGTGCCCACACGGGCGCGCAAAGAGTCACAAAGTGACTCTTTGTTCTAGTATGTCTAGCGAAGCTAGACCACACATCAATTTCTCAAAGAATTTACTTACCGCCACCATCAATATTTACATGACCAATATAAAATATTTTCGTCAAAAAGAAAATTAGAGAGGAAATATTATAAATGAAAAAGAATGAAGAACTTTTTGAGATTATAAATGAAGGTCGTATTTATCCGGTATTTCAGCAAATTGTCTCACTTAGGGATGGTAAGCTTTTAGGATATGAAGCACTTAGCAGAATAAAAGGAAAAACAAAAATAAAAGATATGGAAGATTTTTTTAAACTTGGTGCAATTTATGGACGAACCTGGGATATAGAAAAACTATGCAGAAAGAAAATATTGCAGGCATATGCCGAATTTCCAGAGGATAAGAAAATAGGAAAACTATTTTTAAATGTAAATCCGCTCGTAATGCAGGATGATAAGTTTAAACAAAATTATACAAAAAAGCAGCTGGATAAACGTAATATTAACGTCAATAGAATAGTAATTGAAGTTACGGAAAGAAATACAATAGAAAATCTGGAAGATTTCAAAGAAACGATAAATCATTATAAAAATGAAGGTTATGAAATCGCAATTGATGATGTAGGTTCATGTTATTCTGGGTTAAATGTAATCGCAAATTCCAATCCCAGATATATAAAAATTGATATGGGATTAGTGCGTGGAATTAATCAAGATCCAATGCGTCAGGCATTAGTAAAAGGTCTTGTAGAAATGTCAAATAATACAACGTTTGAACTCATAGCGGAAGGAATTGAGACAGAAGAAGAATTAGAAATGCTGATGAGATTAGGGGTCGGTTATGGGCAGGGATATTATATAGAAAAGCCAAACATTAATCTATTGCCGGTAAGTCAATATATTGTAAAAAAAATAATTGAGAGTAGCAATAATGAATTGAGGAAAAGTATGTGAAATTATTTCACATACTTTTTTCGTGGATTTTACATAAGCATGTCATAAGATTTTACATGGAGTTGATATTTTATATGTATGTATAAAATACGAAAGGAAGAAAAAATGTGAAAGCAATATGGAGGAAAGCGATAATACCCATTATCATGGGTGCCTGTCTTATGGGATGTGGAAACAATCAGATAAGAGATGAACGCAAGACAATGAACCTGAACGAATTAGGCGAGATAGCAGTTTGTATTAGAGAAGAGGGTTAGGGAACACGCCAGACATTTACGGAATCAGTTGTTGACTCAAAAAACATATCGGAGAAATGTTACGAGGCAAATGGAAATGACGAGGTAGTTGAATATGTCAGCGAAAATGAAAATGCTGTTGAAAATGATTTTTTCCGGTATATACAGAGTGCAGGGCAGGACAAAGCAGAATCTTTCTTGTCTGATAAATCGAAAGGTGTTATTAAAATTGGCGGCTCAAGTTCAATGGCAAATATGGTGCAGGAGTTAGCTGATGAGTATATGAGGATTAACCCTGATGCAACTGTTGCGGTCGTTACAACCGACTCTGGGGATGGTATAAACGGAGCCTTAAAAGGGGAATATGATATAGGAATGGCATCTAGAAATCTTACCGATTATGAAAAAGAACTGCTTGAAACTAAAAAGCTGGCAGAGGATGAAATTGTCGTAATTGTAAATCAGAAAAATCCGATTAAATATCTGTCCAAAGAAGAATTAGTGGATATTTATAGTGGAACAATTACTTCATGGGAAACATTGAAGGGAGAAAAATAAAATGAATGATACAATAAAAATCCTTTTTGGATTATTTGGCGGTCTTGCAATCTTTATATTTGGAATGAATATGATGAGCGAATGTCTGCAGAAGGTAGCTGGTGATAAGATGAAGAAAATTTTATCAATGCTTACAAGAAATCCTGTATTGGGAGCACTTGCAGGAGCTGTAACTACAGCAGTTCTACAGAGTAGTAGTGCAACAACAGTAATGGCAATAGGCTTTGTCAGCGCAGGACTCATGACACTTCCACAGGCTATTTCTATTATACTTGGAGCAAACATTGGAACAACAATGACTGCTCAGATAATCGCTTTTAAAATAACTGATTACATATATTTGTTTATCGCAATAGGATTTATAATCTTTTTTGTAAGTAAAAAAGAAAAAGTAAGAAATATTGGTCAGACAATTTTTGCATTTGGTCTTCTTTTTGAGGGAATTGAAATAATGGGAAGCGTAATGAAACCGCTTGCAAGCAGTCCTGTTTTTACAGACTTAATGAGCAAGGTGTCTGGAATACCAGTTCTTGGTGTGTGTGTAGGTACTTTGATGACTTTAGTTGTTCAAAGCAGTAGTGCCACAATTGCGGTTCTTCAGAATTTTGCATCGCAGGCAGCAGCGGACGGAACCACAAGCATTATAGGTTTGGCAGGTGCGATTCCAATTTTGTTAGGAGATAATATCGGTACAACAATTACAGCACTTTTAGCGTCTGTTGGACAGAGCAAGGATGCCAAAAGAACTGCTGTAGCTCATAGTGTATTTAATATTTCAGGAGCATTTATTTTTATATGGATAATTAAGCCATTTGCATCGTTTATACAATATATTTCTCCAAAAGGAGCTGAAGTAGAAGTAATTGCAAGACAGATTGCAAACGCACATACAACATTTAATATTGTGATGACTTTAATCTGGCTGCCACTTATTGGAGTGTTAGTAAAAATAGTTATGGCAATAATCCCAGACAGGAAAGCAAATCCTATTGCAGCACCGGATCAGCCACAGTATTTGGATGATAAAATGATTAATCAGCCATCAGCAGCATTGCATCTGGTTACAAAAGAAGTAATCAGGGTAAGCGAAGAGGTTAGAGCTGTGCTCTGTAAGTTGAATAATTTATCAGACAAAAATGATCAAAAAGTATTTAATGAGATAATCGAAGAGGCAGATGTAGCTCACAAATTATCGCAAAATATAAATGACTATTTGGCAGCAATGTTTTCAGAAGGTGTAATGACGGAAGAGCAGGCGAATGATTCTGCAAGCCTTTTATATGTTCTTTGTGATATTGACAGAATAGGATATTTATGCAGAGAAATCACAGAGGCTGTGATGGAAGATACAGGGAAAAAGGCCAGATTATCCAAGGAAGCTTTTAAGGATTTGAAGAAATCAGTTAAGTTGATAATAGATATGTATTCATCTGCAGTTGAAGCAATGGAAAGCGGAGATGAAATGAGTATAAAAAAT
>JAXELM010000100.1:0-4943 GCA_034100525.1 Agathobacter sp. | reverse complement strand
TAAGAAATTCCTTGCTTTGGCATACATTACAGGAATTCTGCCAATTAAGAAAATCAAGGATGAATCAGCATTAAATAACTTTAGAGAGTATAAACTAAAGCCTGGTATAACGGATATCTGATAGACGGAATGCATATGTATAATCCCAATTCTGTTTCACAGGCAATGATTAATCAGGATTTTGACTCTTACTGGCGAAACACATCATCTTTTGAGACAATCAACACATTCATAACAAGAAATTTTGATGGTCTGAAATACAATATTTTAGATATGCTATCAGGTAATAAATTTGGTGTTGATGTAGGTACATTTCAAAATGACCTGTCAGTATTAGAATCAAAGGATGAAGTGATTACAGCATTGATTCATCTCGGATATTTGGGTTATGACGCTGACAGAAAGAGTGCGTATATTCCTAATTACGAAGTGGCTTCAGCCTATCAGCTGGCTCTGAAATGAAGTGGCAAAAGGATTTGCAGACATGGTATTTATTCCAAGAGCAAATGCAGGAGACAGACCGGCAATGGTTGTAGAACTAAAATATAATCAGTCTGCGGATTCGGCAATTAATCAGATTAAGGAACGCAGATACCAGGGCGCATTGTCTGGATACAGTGATAAAATATTATTAGTAGGCGTGAATTATGATGCTGATGGTGAAGACAAGAAGAAACATACCTGCGTAATAGAAGAGTGGTGTGATTAGCTGCAAATATAGAACAAACCAATGGGTGTATTTTGCATGCGTCATTAGTTTTGAGAGATAGAATAATTTTCTAACTCTTATCTTTCAATTATTACGATGTTAAAATACGAGGAGAAGTAGGATGAGTTTATATCAATTTTTTGCAAGCGAGAAAGAAATGCCTGAATTAGATAATATGAATGCTAAAACAATAAGTATTGATGGCGAGATTATTGCAATAACCTTTAATTCGAGTTTTGATGAAATTACTGCGATGAGAATAAATAAAGAGGATGATTTATATTACGCATCGCAGTTTACGGATAAGAAACATGTTAATTATATTGAATGGTATTACAATGACGATAATGCAAAAGTGATTATTGAGTATATAAGGGTATTATTGAAGGATCGTTATACAGTATCTTTATTTAATACATGGATGGATGATAAATCAAAAGTATTAATTAAAAAGAAAAATATAGCAGATTTAACAATACAAGATGTTAAGCATATTTGGGGACAAGAATTTTTTAAACAAAATGAGTGTTTAGTTGTTTATAAAAAATGCCTGCACGATTGAAAACACTTTAACTGCAAGCTTGTATTTTTTCTCGACAGACAAAGGTTGTTCTTTATTTACAAAGTCTATAATTTCATTCGCATCTATACCCGTATATCCTGCAATCATTTCATAGGTCATTCGTAACTATTCAGTACCTTCATAGTTACGAACCGCAAGTGCATTAAAATCAGCTACGCTGATGGGCACTTGCTCCAATAAACTATACTTATTCTTACGAAATATGCGGTTCCGCATATTTCTGCACTGAACAGATACAATAAAACATATATAAGATTGAGAGGTAATAACTATGAAAACATTAACAGTAATGACACTTTTATCAACAATGGCACTTACAAATATTTCTGGTACAGCTAATGGGGGACAATTGGTTTCTGCAATTCCATTTGAAGCAGTTTCAAACTTACTTAATGTAGAAAAACTGGTAGGAGAAGAACAATTAGTTTTTCTAAATGATGAGACAGATACAGATGAAGTAGAGGAAGTAGGTAAAGTAGAGGTTGAGCCGGAAGAATTCGAAGTAAATTATGAAAATGAAGAAGTAGAGGAGGAGGTAGAAAATGAAATAGAAGATACCGAAGTTGGGGAAAATGAGGATGAAGATTTTGAATATGATAATGAACAATATGGAGTAGCACCAATTTATGATGGGTCAAATTATATAAGCTCTGATGAAACTGCAATTAATGATGAGTGGTATGAGATGGAAAGAGAACGCATAGATGGTAATGATGAAGAAGTAGTGTGGGGATATGAGTCAGACGATGAGGTAATATACGATGAAGATATACCATATGACGATGAAGGTTCTGACGAGGAATTTGACTATGATATAGGAGAAATGGAAAATATCCACATTGATAATATTGAAGAATTTATGAGCGAAAGTGTTGAATTCTTTCATATATCATAAAATAAAATCCTCCAATAAGTTAATCATAAGTAATCAGAAAGATATTGCACTATCAAAATGATACTTTAGTTTGACACATATCAAATAAGATGATATTATGTAGTCCTAAAGAACTATTTATGTTTTATACCCATTCAACTGCAAATATTGTCTTATATTGGAAATATAAGGACGGAAATTGAATGGAGAAAAAAATATATGATAGATATGAGCTAGGAGCATTAAAGAAGTTCAATGCCATGATACATCAAGACATTAATACAGTTGTATTATCTGATGAAAAAGCAAAACTCCTTTTTAATGAGATTCTGAAATGCTTAAATAATCAAAAAAGGACGGATAAAAATGGAAATAAATGAGGCTGTAAAACTAGCTCAGGAGAATAATAATGAAGGCTACACGTACTTGTATGAGAATACATATCAAAAAGGTTACTACGTAGCCTTAAAATATATGAAGGACGAAGACAGAGCGATTGATGTACTTCAGGATGCATATGTAAGAGCATTTAAGTACATAGGACAGCTCGATGAAGCTGATAAATTTCCTGCCTGGTTTGCAAGAATAGTAGCCACAACAGCACTCAATGAACTGAAAAAGAAATCGCCAATTCTATTTTCCCAGATGGAAGATGAAGAAGGAAACAGTGAGGTGGATAATTTCTATGACGAGCGCGAGGAATATCAGCCGGAAGTGACGATGGATAAAGCTGAAACAAGGCGTCTGGTCAATGAAATAATAGATACACTCTCAGATGAACAGAGAATCTGCATCACGATGTTCTACATGGAAGAAATGTCGGTAAAAGAGATGGCAGAAGTACTCGGTGTATCAGAGAATACAGTGAAGAGCCGTTTGAATTATGGTCGACAGAAAATAAAGGACAAAGTGCTCGAGCTAGAAAAAAGAGGCACAAAGCTATATGGTGTTGCGCCAATTCCATTTTTACTGTGGCTGCTTAGAAGTGATGTACTGGCACAGGAGATTAACGGAAAGCTATATCAAAAGGTTGCAGCAAACATTGGGCAACAGGTAGGCAAAAAGATTCTATTTAAATCAACCGAGAAAGTGGTGGATGGAGCAGCAAAACAAAAGATAATATGGGCATCAATATTTGGTGGAACAACATTAGTAGCAGCAGTTGCAATGTTTGTGGTTGTTGTTCAAGGACGTAATATGCCAAAGCCGGATATACCGGTAGAAATAATAAAGCCATTTCCAATTATAGAAAAACAAATGTTGGAAGTGCCTGAGCCAGAGACACAGGAACCAGAGACGCAGGAGCCTGAAATTCAGGAAACAGAAGAGCCAGAACCAGAGACACAGGAACCAGAGACGCAGGAGCCTGAAAAACAGGAGCCTAAAAAACAGGAGCCTAAAAAACAGAAGCCTAAAAAGAAGGAAGAACCAAAGAAGGAGAAACCAAAAGAGCAGCCAAAAGAACAACCAAAAGAACAGCCAAAAGAGGAAGACCCTGTAATAACAATTGAGGAAGAAGAGGAGGAGGAGATAGAAATAGATATTGAGGAGGAAGAATAAAAAATAAAAAAATTTCAAAATTATAAAACCTGAATAAAAGACAGATTGTCTTATTAGTATAAAACAAAGGAGGAAACCTAAAAACTAATTACAAAATAGGGAGGAAAGCGATGAGTAAAATTAGAGAGTATGGAAAAAATTTAATATGGGCAATTACAATGGCGATAATTGCAAGTGTGATTATTGTGGTACCAGTAAAGGCGAATACAAATAATCATTCTTTTGATACTGCGCAGAGTTTTAATGAAGCTGGAGAAGTTGTAGACTATTTAGTGAAAGATGATAGAAATATTACAATTCCAAATTATTATTGTTATACAGCGCAGAGTGATGGATATGTAACATTTGAATTTAAACAAAGTGAAATAGTAACAAATGGCAGTGGATGGAATTATTATATCTATGATAAAAATCTTGTAAACATTGAAGATGGTAGTTTTTATAATGGACAAACATATACTTCACATCAATGGTTATTAAGAGCTGGAGATAAAATATATATAAAAATAGGTGGAAGTTTTGTTAATAATATAGAATATACAATTAAAGCCTCATTAACAGAACAGAAAGACTGGCAATTAGATGATAATGAAATTGAATTAGAAAGTAATGATTCAATGACATATGCAAACGGATTCACAAAAACAGTAGTAGGTGAAGTAAATATATTATCTGATAAAGATTGGTACAAATATACTGCTAGTCAGGATGGGTATGTAAAATTTACAGGTAAAAAATTTGGATTAGGTTCTTCTTCTAGTTGGAATATGTATTTATATGATGAGAGTGGTGTAAAAATAGGAGATTATTATTTTTCTTCTACAATTACATGTGAGACTCAATTATATTTATTAAGAGAAAATCAAAGTATATATATTAAAATATACAATAATCTTGATGCTATGGGATATATGTATACAGTTACTCCTGATTTTACATCATTACCAAACCAGGTTTTAGAAAACGAGAACAATGATGTGCCTGCTAATGCGACTGAATTTACTAATAATATTTATGGAGAATTATATACATATAATGATGTAGATTATTATAAATATACAGCACCAGAAACAGGATACTACAAGTTTAAAACAGATAGATTATTCGGAAATACAGGCTCATGGTGCATAGATGTATATAACAATGTTGGTGATAATATTTCATCAAACAATCAGTATGCAGTGTATATTAATGCCGGCGAGACTGTAAATGTAAAG
>JAXELM010000082.1:0-8688 GCA_034100525.1 Agathobacter sp. | reverse complement strand
CTACGCAAGACAGAACGTTCTATTAATTCAGAACCTAATACATTAAGAAGTAGTATGAAGGATGATATGCGACAAATCCTTAATCCATATATAGGAAAAGAAATTGAAGATATTGATTTTTATGAAGATGAAGAAACAGATATTTTCTATGATGTAAAGCAGAATCAATTTTTCCTAGAGGATATTGATGAAAAATGGGCATTGCTTAAAGTAATAACACCTAAATATGAGAAACAGGAATTGATTAGAATATCTTCAATCAAAGGGGTAACATTTGTGGAAGAAAATGAATAATTTGACATTTAGGTAAGTATAATATATCATATTATGCAAGTGGATACTTGCATAAAGGGTATAGAAATATGTATGATGAAACACAATTAAGAATAATAGATGCAACCATGACGTTAATAGTAGATAAAGGCTATTCAGGTGCAACGACTAAAGATATAGCAAAAGTTGCTGGCGTAAATGAGAGTACTATTTTCAGGCGATTCAATGGAAAAAAAGAAATAGTATTGGCAGCGATGGAGTTGCCTAAATGGAATCCGGGACTAGAAGAGAGTGACTTTGTATATGAGGGGGATTTGAAAAAGGATTTGATTTCATTTGCCAGTACTTATATGAAGAAAGTTACACCACAGATGGTAAAAATATCAATTGGTCTTAGAGCGGCAGAATTAGAAGGCGTTGCGACGCCTGGAATAATGAAGGTACCACTGGTTTTTAAAAATGTATTGATGAGATATTTCAAGCAAATGATAGAGAGTGGCAAAATGCGAGATTGTGATGTTGAAAGTGTTTCGCTACAATTTATTGCCATGAATTTTGGTTTTGTTTTTTTAGACTCGTCATTTGGTAATAAATTGATTAGGGTATCAAAAAAGGATTATATCGAAAATAGTGTAGAGAATTTTGTGAATGGAATTATAAGCAATTTATGACGTGCTTAATTTGGATATTAGGCACGTTTAAATTTATAATTCGCGCAAGTGAACACTTGCGCAAGAAAGGAAGGATGTAAGATGAAAGTAAAGCAGGTAAAAATTGATTTTAACGATACACCAGAGATAAAAAGGTATGTGTTTGTTATCTGATTGATTCAGGCCTTGCAGGAAGCGAAGCAATAATTGAAAAATCACTTGTAGAAAACGGATATCGCCCCGCTGATGTGAAAGCCATTTTTCTGACACATGCACATCCGGATCATATAGGAAGCGCGAATTATTTTCGAAGCAGATATGGTGCGAAAATATATGCAAGTGAAGGAGAGAGACCATGGATTGAGGACATTGATTTGCAGTTCAAAGAGCGCCCCATACCTAATTTCTATAATCTTGTCGGACAGTCAACTATTGTTGATTGCCTTGTGAAAGACCATGATATAGTAAGATTGTCTGAGGAGATAGCCATTGAAGTTATTGAAACACCTGGTCATTCAACAGATGAGGTTTCATATCGACTAAATGATATGATTTTTATAGGTGATGCAGTCCCGGTAAAAGGAGATATTCCAATTTTCATAGATGTGAAAAAGACCAAAAACACACTTAGAATTTTTGAAGAATTGTCTGAAGTTAAATACTTTTATCCAGCATGGGATCAAACATATTCACATGATATGATGCAGACAAAAATTGCAGAAGGAAAAGAAATAGTGAATCAGTTAGAATCAAGTGTCAGAAGAATAGACACCGGTATGGATATTTTCGAGCTGGTTGATAAAGTATGTGAAAGCATGAAAATGCCGATGCTAAAAAGTAATCCGCTATTTGCCAGAACAGTAGAAGCTTGTCGTGTTGGGAGGCGATAGAGATGAGTTGTTATTTTATTGTTGATGCGCGCGCAGTGATTGTAGAGGATTAGGACGAATCATCGTTTCTTAGTAGCAAGAAAATCTAAAGGGTGTTATAATTATTTGGGAGAATACTTAAGAGGAAGCTACAGGGGAGAAAACGATGGAGATTATTCAATGGTGTAAGATGCAGATTATGTGTCTGCTTATCCTTGTGTATATAGGATGCACATACATAAAAGAGGGGAATACTTTACGAAGAATTACCAAGAATTCATACTGTAATCTGTTTTTTGATGTGGACTTTGTTGTAGCAGAGATTGCGGTTTTATTTGATGCAATAACAGCATGCACAGTGAATTTTCCGGACAAGGTACCGAGATTGGTGAATTTATTACTACATCTTGGGATGTTTGTGTCGTATGAGATTTTCGTGGCACTTTTATTATGGTACTGGGTATCTGTAACAGTAGGAATACCGAAAAATAAATGGATAAGAATAATAGGAATATTACCTAGTGTGATATCTGTAGGATTGACTATATTGTTTTTACCAACGCTGGAATTCGTACAGGCGAAATATACGAACTATTCGATGGGCATGTCGGTATATATTTGTTTTGCAAATATTGCAATTTATGTAGCACTTACTGTAGGGTATGTAATATTAAATCAAAGACATATTCCGAAACGAAAGCTGCTTAGTCTTGGAACCACGCTGTTTTTTATAGCAATTATTTTGTCAATCCAGATTATTTTTCCGGAATCGCTGGTATCATGTATGGCAATTGCGCTTATTCTTGTAAGTGTGTATTTAAATATGGAGAATCCTGCAATTCATGCTTTGGAATATTATCATAATGAGATGGTAATGGGATTCGCAACGTTGGTTGAAAACAAGGATGATAACACTGGTGGTCACATCAGACGTTCTTCAGCCTATGCACTTTTGATTGCAAAGAACATGAGTAAAAACAAAAAGTATAGGAATATTATTGACAAAGACTATCTGAACAATTTGGGCAAAGCAGCTCCAATGCATGATGTAGGAAAGATTGGAGTTCCAGATGCTGTCTCAGCCAAGCGTTGCTATAGAGATGCGATGCCACTTAGCGAATGTTATAAAATAATTGAAAACGGGCGGGGCGAGGATTTTGACCCTGATATTGTAGATGCATTTATGATGGATAGGGACAAAGTAGAAGAAATATATAACAGTGTCAAATTCATTGACGTCTAATATTGTCAGTGATAAAATTGTTGAAAAAGGGGATTGCCTATGCGTACATTAATGTGTTTAGATGAAAAGAATTATACTGACGACATGCAGTTATTTTTGAAATACGCTGTCAGAGCTGTTATAATACATGATGGTAAAATTGCGATGCAGAAAGCTAAAGCCGGATATTACAAGATTTTAGGCGGCGGAGTCGATGAGGGAGAATCATACGAGGATGCCCTTGTGAGAGAGGTCCGGGAGGAAGCAGGACTTGTGGTCAGGCGGGATTCGATTAGAGAAATCGGTGAGATTGTCGAGATTCGTCAGGATCTTTTTGAAAAAGACCATAAGTATGAGTGCCATTCTATTTTCTTTTTTTGTGATGTAGAAGATGATATTGTGGAGACAAAACTGACTGCGAGTGAAGTGCGAGAAGGGTTTGAATTAGAGTGGGCAACACCCGAAGCTATAATTGATGCTAACTGTAATATGTCGGAGAATAGCGATAGAGCAGATAGTAAGCCATGGGTTGATAGAGATACTTGTTTTATCAAGATGCTTCAGAGCGGAGAGATAAAATGTTATACAAAGTAGGAAAATTTGGAAGGAATAGAGATGATTGATAAGAAAAAATTACAGAATCTTCAGAAGAAGCCAGCAGATCCAAACATGACACTTAATATTAAGAATGATGAAATAGAAGAGCTCATTGTTACATATTCCAAGGAGAATTCAGCGGATAATCTGAATAAGCTCCTTAACAAAGTTCATGTTTCGAGAGTGCTTGTTCCAGCAAACCTTAATTCACAGGGACAGCCAGTACCATTTGTGATAAAGAATCAAAGTGGTGAATCATTCATGCCAATTTATACAAGTAAGGAACAGATTCCGGCGGAGCCGAAAGTTCCTGGAATTCTTAATATGCCATATCTTGGTGTAAATGATATGGCGCTGAAGGAAGAAGTCGGAGCGAATGGAATAGTTATAAATCCATTTACACATAATCTTGTATTTAAGAAACCACTTCTAGAAAAAATTGCATCAGTGGAGAAAGCCCGTAAGGAAGGTCCAAAGATAAAGACTATCAAGCTTTCAGAACAGCAGTATACATTGCTCGAAAGAAAACAGTTTGAGCAGGTTTTCCTTCCAAGCCATTTTTTTGAAGAACCGGGAGAATTTATTTCAAAGCTTTCTGAAGAGAAGGAAGAATTAATCGACCGACTTTATGAAGAATCATATCAGCAGAAGAGATTATATCCATATCTTCCGGAAGATTTTTCAGTAATGCTTATGAGTATCTCTGAGACACTTACAATAGTTCGTATTGATTTTCAGTCAAGAGACATGGAAATCGGAAGCTGTATAAGAGCATATTTATCATGGAATAGCGAACGTGAAGCTGCGAGATATTTTACAATTGAGCTTGCTTCAGAGAAGAACAGAATGCTGTGTGAGATTGACAAAGAACACAAGCATAATAATTATGGAGAAGCACCTGTTGAGGGCGCAGAATTACAGACGATTCTTGATATGATTGATGAAGAGGGATTATTCAGTTAGAGTAATCCCTTTTTCTATACAATATACAAATTCTGACCGACCTCTCTCTTTTTCCAGCTTACAAAACCATACATATCGTTGAAGAAGAAAATCACAAAATTTATCAATACTGGAATATAAGCAGGATTATCAATTGATGCCAATCCCCATAGAATTATCAACACGATATCGTTTGCAGCATATCCAAGGGCATAGTAAGACGACCTCAACATAGTAAGACTTGCAGCAATAAAGCTTGTTGTGACTGAAATTGTGCTGAAAACTATATTGGGTGTGTCTAGTACTCGTAATATATAATAAAATACAACTGTTACAATTATGCTAAAGAGTATAATTCCTGCAATATGTTTTTTTGTCAGTTTCTGAATAGCGACTTCATTTCCGGTGGAAGCGGGATTTTTTATCCATGTTATAGTTGACCATATCGCCATTGGCAGAGTCATTCCAAGATAAGTAATCATCTCACCCCAATATCGAAACTGCCATGAAATTATTCCATAAAGTATACTAAACACAATTATAAGTATCTGCGCCCATACATTGCCCTTTGCTGCAAAAATAAGTGCTGTAATGCCTATCCAGGTTGTTATTAAAGTGAGCAGATTAAAATCGCCAGAAATAATATTTGAAATTGTAATTATTATTAAAGAACCTAACCAGAGAATCCATTCATTTCTAGTTAGATTTTTAATAGGGTTATTCATGGTAAGCCTCCTTGTAAAATTGGAAGTTATTTATAACGAAAGCACTATAACATACTAATTCTTGTTTGTCGAGGGGAGGGGCAACCGCGTTACAGGTTATCGAGGACATGAGTTGAGACACTATGGGGGATGGGACTATTGTAGTTGTATATATGATTTGAGGGGATAGTAATATATTTTGTGCGTTTATGTCCTCGTGTTAAGAGGCTCTAAATAATTCGTTTGATATCAGCTGGGAAATTGCCATGGACGGCAATTTCAGCGAATATGAGCCAGGACGGCGAATATGAGCGACAGCGTCACTTATCGATATCGTTGGCGAATTATTTAGAGCCTCTTAACGCGAGGACATAAACGCACAAAATATATTACTATCCCCTCGAATCATATATACAACGACAATAGTCCCATCCCCCATAGTGCCTCAACTCATGTCTTCGAGAACCTATGAAGCGGTTGCCACCCCGCCTCGGCAAACAAGAATTGTTTGAGGTGGAGGTGCAGGCTTGCGAAAGTCTAGAAGAAATGTTATACTGAACATTGTTCAGTAAGTGTTTTGAAAGGACTTTCGAATGAATGAGAAGATAACAACGCGCGAGGAAATATTAGAACATGCTTTAGATATTGCTATGAGGGAAGGCATTGACAAGGTAAGTATACGAAAGCTTGCCGCCGAATGTCAGATTGCAATTGGTTCAATGTACAATTATTATCCAAATAAGCAGGCTCTTATGACTGATGTGTCAGAGAATTTCTGGAGTATAATTCTTCTCAATCAGGAGGAGCTGTATCGAAGCGGAATGGGATTTACGATGTTCCTCGGACAATATTATTCATTTTTGTATGGACGATTGTTTCAGTATGATAATAGCTGGCTTGGCGCGATGGATGAAAAGACAAAGAAACAGACCGTCGATTTCCTGAGACGTGTACTTGATGAGGATGAACGTGTGCTGCCGTCCATATGGAATATAGATTTAAATCAGGAAGCTTTATGTGATTATGTCCTTACAAATATTATTGCGTTACTTAGGATGGGCGAAAATAATTGCAGATTTTTCATTTTTTTGTTAGAACATTTATTATATAATGCATAAAATTTTTTGGAGGGGACATACTAGTATCAAATGAAAAAAAGGAGACTAGTATAATGAGGAAAATTCAAAATTTTATTGCTACAGGATTATTGGTTACAGCTATGGCAGCATGTTGTGCATGCGGAAATAATACAGGAAACAATAACAACCCTACAGAGAATGCAACTACAAATGATAATGCTGCAAATGATAATGCTGCAAATGACAATAATGCAAATAATAATGCAAACGGTAACACAGCAAATGATAATGCTGTAAACGATAATAATACAGTAGACGGCAATACTGCTGGCAACAACGTGACAAATGGTGTGGATGATGCCGTAAATGGCGTGACCAATGGTGTTGAGGACGCTGTCGATGGAGTAGTCAATGGTGCAGAAGATGTAGTGGATGGTGTGACTAACGGAATAGACGAGGCAGTAACCGGAGACAATAATAATACTACAAACAATAACAATAACGCAGATAATGCAAACAACAATAACTCAGACAATACAAATAACACAAACAACACAAGACGTTAATTTGCAAAGATGAAAAAAGAGACTTATATCAAAATGACCCAGCCATTTCGCATGAACGCGAAAGCTGGCAGGGCGATACATATTATAAACAAAATATTGACATATTCAGTTTTTATCGCATATCCGATTTTGCTATTGTATCTTCTCCTTCAGAGAAATCCGATACTTGGCAGAGCAATAATTGTGCCGCTTGATTCGTTTATTGTAGTGTCTGTATTCAGACATCTGGTAAATAGAAAAAGACCATACGAGTATTTTGAAGTAAAACCAGTTATAGATAAGGATACAGAAGGAAAATCTTTTCCAAGCAGGCATGTTTTTTCGGCATTTGTGATTTCGATGACTTTTATTTTTTGTAGTCCCATGACATGGCAGTGGATGGTGATATGCATGGTATTGTTTTTAATTTCTGCTGGAATTGCAATAATAAGAGTGGTTTCGGGAGTACATTTTATAAGTGATGTAATTGCTGGTGCTATTGTAGGGATTGCGGCTGGATTAATTGGATTTTTACTATAGAGATAAATAGAAAAGAGGTAATAAGATATGCATATGGCAGATGCTTTGGTATCACCGGCAGTTGCAGCTTCCATGTATGCCTGTTCGTCAGTTGTGGCAGGTTATTCGGTTAGAAAAGTTAGGCTCGAAGATGACGCAAAAAAGATACCCGTGATGGGCGTGATGGGAGCGTTTGTTTTTGCAACGCAGATGATTAATTTTACAATTCCGGGAACGGGAGCGAGTGGTCATTTGTGCGGGGGAATGCTTTTGTCGGCAATACTTGGTCCGTTTGCTGGATTTCTTACAATGATAGGGGTATTACTTATACAATGTCTGATGTTTGCCGATGGAGGAATTCTTGCACTTGGTTGTAATATATGGAATATGGCATTTTATGGATGTTTTATTGGTGCAATGTTCATATGGCGACCGATTATGAATAGATGCATGACGAAAAAAAGAATAATTGCAGCATCTATTATAGGATGTACGTTAACTCTTCAGTTAGGTGCTTTTTCGGTTGTGCTTGAGACATTGCTTTCTGGAATAAGTGAGCTTTCTTTTGGAGCATTTGTGATGGCGATGCAGCCTATTCATCTTGTGATAGGAATGGTAGAAGGGCTTATAACTGCGGCAGTATTGTGTTTTATTTATGATGCAAGACCAGAGCTTTTGTGCAATTCTGAATCAGACTTTGGGAGGAAACAGGGGCGTTTTACATATAGACAGACTATTGCGATAATTGTGGTTGCTGTAGCCTTGATGGGTGGTGCTTTATCACTTTTTGCATCGGAAAATCCGGATGGGCTTGAGTGGGCGATGGAAAAGGTGGCAGGCACATCAGAGCTTATATCAGATGGAAAGATTTACGATAAGGCTGATGATATCCAGACTACGACAGCTATACTTCCGGACTATTCGATAAAGGATTCAGACAGCGCAGTGGGAACAACTATCTCAGGACTTGTCGGCGGTGCAGTTGTGATTGTTGTATGTATGGGGGCTTGTTACATTTTTAAATTTTTCCGCAAAAAGGAATCAGGGGCTTAATGAGCAGAGTAGATAATGCGATTAATGAGATTGTACATATCGATGAGTTGGCAAATGACAACCAGTGGATAAACAAAATACATCCACTGGTTAAATTTGTAATTACAATTCTTTTTATATGTATGGTTATTTCGTTTGATAAATATAACATGACTGGACTAGTATCTATGAGTGTGTATCCTATTGTCCTATTTGTCATTTGTGATTTTTCATTTAAAGGTGCACTATATAGGCT
>JAXELM010000057.1:0-19508 GCA_034100525.1 Agathobacter sp. | reverse complement strand
TTTACGATAAAATCTTTCGCCCCAGCATCAATTGCTTCACACACCTTTACCATCTGTCCCATAGCTGATACCATTATTATCTTGGCTTCCGGATCAAAAGATGTTATCTGCTTTGTAGCCTCAATCCCATCCATCTCCGGCATCGTAATATCCATCAACACAATATCCGGTTTAAAAGTCTTATATTTCTCAAGACACACATCACCTGAAGCAGCCTCTGCAACAATCTCGTGATCAGCCTTTTCAAGTATCTTTTTTAGCGTCATCCTCATAAATGAGGCATCATCACACAACATAATTCTAGCCATCTTGTTCCTCCGCATTTTCACACTTTAGTACTAGATATATAATACATTGTACCAGCATTTTTTTCAAGTCTATATGTAATTTTCATGCAAAATATCTAATATAATTTCTAATTTCGAATATGGAATCTGTCCAGGTGCACTCGATTTTTCTCCTGCTCCAAAAGTAACACATGAACCATAAAACTCTCCTGCAACTCTTGAAATAATTCCCTCAGCCCCCATAGACATACTTATAATTGGCTTATTTGGATGCTGCTGTCTAAATAACATAGTCTGTATAAGCAGTGTAAATACATCCTTTTTACTCTGGGGCATCACTGCAAGCTTTACGATATCTGCTCCACTTGCATCCATCTGTTCAAGAAGCATCCTTATTACATTTGCATCAGGAGTCTCGTCAAAATCATGATGCGACGAGATTACATATGCACCACATTCCTGTATCTGTTTAATTTCAACTTCTGGTTTTGATAACGCAAAATATTCTACATCAACGAAATCTACCACTCCAGACATTGCCCCTGCAAGATGTATTCTTTTTAACTGTTCCTCTGATACGTTTCCGTTTCCACCTTGTTCTTTAGATCTGTATGTATATACAAATATTGTCTTATCCAACAATGCTCTTACTGCTTCAAGAACCTCGCGAAGTTTATTCACATCCTCTAAATCTTCAAAAGCATCAATTCTCCACTCTATCATGTTAACTCCATCCGCCACATATTTGCGAATAAGCTTTACTATTTCATCTTTGGTTTCAGCCATAACTGGAACACAAATCATCGGCTTTCCATTTCCAATTTCAAAGCCCTTTACATTCAACAATTCACTCGACATTCTAATATCTCCATTTTCTTTTCTATGTTGCTCTATTATTATAACTGTTAGAAATAATTATTGCAATTAATTAGATTTTCGATTATTATTTCTTGTAATAATGCGTAGAAAAAGGAGTACAAAATGAGTTTCAATTTTTTAAACCAATTACCAACTCCTGCTGAGATAAAGGAACAATATCCTCTCTCAAAGGAGCTTACTGAATTAAAAAAACAACGTGATACTCAAATCGCTGATGTAATCACTGGAAAGAATGACAGATTCCTGCTTATTATCGGACCTTGTTCAGCAGATAATGAAGATTCTGTTTGCGATTATGTTAGTCGCCTTACAAAAATTCAGGATGATGTAAAAGACAGCGTAATCATCATTCCAAGAATTTATACAAACAAGCCTCGTACAACAGGAGAAGGCTATAAAGGAATTGCATCTCAGCCAGATCCCGAAAAAGCACCTGATATGGTGGAAGGTCTTATTGCAATGAGAAAAATGCACATTCGTGCAATTGCTGAAAGTGGTCTTACATGTGCCGATGAAATGCTCTACCCTGAGAACTGGGGATATGTTGAAGATCTTTTATCATATGTAGCAATCGGTGCACGTTCTGTAGAAGATCAGCAGCACCGACTTACTGTAAGCGGTTTTGATGTAGCTAGTGGTATGAAAAATCCTACAAGTGGAGATTTCTCCGTAATGTTAAACTCTGTATATGCAGCACAGCATCCTCATCATTTCGTATATCGTGGATATGAAGTGGAGACAACAGGTAACCCACTTACACACGTTGTACTTCGCGGTGCAGTCAGCAAACACGGAAATACTACTACCAATTACCATTATGAAGATCTTATCAGACTTCGCGATATGTACGATAAAATGGATTTAGTTAATCCAGCTGCAATTATTGATACTAACCACTCAAATTCAGGCAAGAAATTCAAGGAGCAGATTCGTATTGCAAAAGAGGTTATGCATAATCGTATAATCTCACCAGAAATCAAAACACTTGTTAAAGGTATGATGATTGAAAGCTATATTGAAGAAGGATGTCAGAAAATTGGTGAACATGTGTATGGAAAATCAATCACTGATCCATGTTTGGGCTGGGAAGATTCCAAGAATCTCATCTATACAATAGCTGAAATGAATTCATAAAAAGCGCGGAAGTCCGCGCTTTTTATTTTAGATACTTATTGCTATATGCAAGAATTGCTGCAACAGTTTTTGAGTCCTGTATCTTTCCCGCATATATCATCTCACACAATTCTTCTACATCATATATTTCTACATTAATATCTTCTGCCTGATCAAGATGCTGTTTTCCAGCCTTTAGATTCCTTGCAAGATAAACATCTACAAATTCATCACAAAATGCGACTGTAGTTTTTAAAGAAAGTAAAAAAGATATATCATCAGACTTATATCCCGTCTCTTCTTCTAATTCCCTTGCCGCAGTAAGTGCAGTATCTTCATCCACCGAATCCCTGCAGCCTGCAGGCAATTCAATCGTTTCCCTCTCAAGCGCATTACGATACTGTCTTACCATAATTACTCTTCCATCCGGAAGAACAGGCAGAACTGCCGCCGCACCCTTTCTATGAGAAACAAAATCCCACTCCTCGATATTACCATTTGGAACTCTCATTGTATCTTTGTATATATCTAAGATAGAACCTTTATATACTAATTCTCTGTTTATTCTCTCAATACTATTATTTTTATTATTCTCCAAGCATATCACCTCTTTATTCTATATTCGTTTGACATGTTTATTATACAACTAAATTTATCTGTATTTTACATAATTTAATAAAAAAGGAAAGTATTGAAAACACTGTATTCTCAACACTTTCCTATGTTTTAAAATCTGTCAGATTTTATTTAGCGTAGTCAACGACTCGCGATTCACGTATTACATTGACTTTAATCTGTCCAGGGTATTCCAATTCAGCCTCTATCTGTTTAGAAATATCTCTAGCCATAAGTACCATATCCGCATCGCTAATCTGTTCTGGAACTACCATAATACGAATCTCTCTACCCGCCTGGATAGCAAAAGATTTCTCAACTCCCTTATAACCATTTGTAATATCTTCTAATTGCTGTAATCTATTAGAATATGTTTCTAACGTCTCTCTTCTAGCACCTGGTCTGGCAGCGCTAATAGTATCAGCGGCCTGAACGAGACATGCAATAAGAGATGTAGCTTCTACGTCTCCATGATGTGATTCTACTGCATTAATCACAAGAGCAGACTCTTTATATTTCTTACACAATTCTACACCCAACTGAATATGAGAACCTTCCATCTCATGATCAACAGCCTTACCAATGTCATGGAGTAATCCGGCACGCTTTGCCATTCTTACATCTTCACCGATTTCAGCTGCTAAAAGTCCAGTAAGCTGTGCAACTTCTATTGAATGCTTAAGTGCATTCTGTCCGTAACTTGTTCTAAATTTCATCTTTCCAAGTAAACGAACTAATTCAGGATGAATTCCATGTATTCCAACTTCCAGAGTAGCGGCCTCGCCTTCTTCACGAATCATAGTCTCAACTTCTTTTTGAGCCTTCTCTACCATCTCTTCAATACGAGCTGGATGAATTCTTCCATCTACTATGAGCTTTTCAAGTGCAATTCTTGCAACTTCTCTTCGAATAGGATCAAAGCTTGATAAAATCACTGCTTCCGGCGTATCATCTATGATTAAATCTACACCTGTCATAGTCTCTAAGGTACGGATATTTCTACCCTCTCTACCAATAATTCTACCTTTCATCTCATCATTAGGAAGCTGAACAACAGAAATTGTTGTCTCAGAAACATGATCAGCAGCACACTTCTGAATAGCTGTAACCACGTAATCTTTTGCCCTCTTATTGGCTTCTTCCTTTGCTTTGTTTTCCATTTCTTTAATTAATTTTGCAGTATCAAGTTTAACATCTTCTTCAATGGTCTTTAAGAGGTATTCTTTTGCTTGTTCGGAGGTTAATCCAGAGATTCTTTCTAGTTCCTGCAAACGCTGTTCATTGAGCTTTGAAATCTCAATCTTCTGCTTCTTTAGCTCTTCTTCCTTAACTGCATAGCTGGCTTCACGCTTCTCAATCGCTTCAATTTTCTTATCAAGATTCTCTTCCTTTTGAACAATTCTTCGTTCATTTCTCTGAATCTCATTTCTACGCTCTCTTATTTCTTTCTCAAGGTCATTCTTTGCCTTAATAGACTCTTCCTTGATTTCAAGCATAGACTCACGCTTCTTGGCTTCAGCATTCTTGACAGCATCATCAATGATTGCCCTGGCCTTCTCTTCTGCATTTCCAATCTTACTGTTGGCAGCATTCTTATGATAAGAAACTGAGATAAACCATACTACAACCGCAGTAACAACTATAGTAAGAACAATAGCTATTGGTAAAACATACGGTGGCATTACAGGAGCACCTCCTTTATTTAGTTTTCATTGTACATATAACAAGCTAAATACCAAATTCTTGGTTGAATGTCATAACTTACAACAAATAGATTTTATCCTTTTTGCACAAATATGTCAAGGGATATAGTACGTCATCTCTAAAAATTCAACAATATGTAGTATCAGAAATGTATTTCATAGCTCGCAAAATATCACTACTTTTGAAGCCTCTTCTCATTAAAAACTGATACATGCGCTGGAACTCTTTTGAATTACTATCCGTATTTTCAAAGTGTTTCTTTTCAAGAATCGCTCTAATCTGCTCATACTCATCAGACTCATATACTTCATCAATTGCCATCTGAATAAACTCTTTGCTTATGCCTTTTTGAATAAGCTTGATGGTAATCTGACCACGACTCATCTTCTCCTGCGAATATCTGACATAATTCTGTGCATACCGAAAATCATCCAAATAATGATACTTCTTCACATAACAGATTGCATCATCTACACATACCTGCGGATATTCATTCTTCTGAAGCTGATCCCTAAGTTGCTTCTCTGTTCGGTCCATTTTCTCCAAAAGGAACATAGCCCTTTTCTTTGCCCTCTTACCAAGTACATCTTTCAGAAGATGATTATATACATCTTCTGTTATATCAGCACCTTCCGAAAGCTCTATTCCGACGATATCCCCTCTGTAAAAAATACACTGTACTCCTGTATCGAAGCCAATTCTGTATCTGCCTTTACCAAGAGGTTCATTTTTTATAACAGTAATCATAATACTTATTCAGCATCATCAGCATCGACATTCTCTGCCTCGCCATCAACGTCTTCATCTTTCTGTGAAAAATAATATTCACGCACTTTAGCATCAAGCATCTCACAGAAATCAGGATTCTCTTTAATATACTGCTTGGCATTTTCTCTTCCCTGTCCAATCTTGTCCCCCTCATATGCATACCATGCACCAGACTTATTGATAAGACCAATATTCACTGCCAAATCTATGAGGTCTCCTTCTTTCGAAATACCTTCACCAAACATGATATCAAATTCAGCTTCCTTAAAAGGTGGAGCAACTTTATTCTTTACAACCTTCACACGCACATGGTTTCCCACAACTTCTCCTGCCTGCTTAAGAGACTCTGTTCTTCTAACATCAAGTCTGACTGAAGAATAAAACTTGAGTGCACGACCACCAGTAGTCGTCTCTGGATTTCCAAACATAACTCCTACTTTCTCACGTAACTGGTTGATAAAAATAACAACACAATTAGACTTACTAATTACACCAGTAAGCTTACGCAGAGCCTGGCTCATAAGTCTGGCCTGCAAGCCTACATGAGAATCTCCCATATCACCATCTATCTCTGCCTTTGGAACAAGTGCCGCAACAGAGTCCACAACTACAATATCCACTGCACCAGAACGCACCATAGTCTCTGTAATCTCAAGTGCCTGCTCACCACAGTCAGGCTGTGAAATATAAAGATTGTCAATATCCACTCCAATCTTCTTTGCATAAACAGGGTCAAGTGCATGCTCCGCATCAATAAAACCGGCAATTCCGCCACGCTTCTGAGCCTCAGCTACACAATGAAGTGCCACTGTTGTCTTACCAGAAGACTCAGGTCCATATATCTCTATAATTCTTCCCTTTGGCAATCCGCCAAGTCCTAATGCTATATCCAAACTAAGGGAACCAGTTGGAATAGTCTCTACATTCATATTCGCAGAGTTGTCTCCAAGCTTCATAACCGATCCCTTGCCATACTGCTTCTCAATCTGTGCAATTGCTGCATCTAACGCTTTTAATTTATCTTCTTTCGCCATAATATCTCCTTTTCGTCCATACGAACATTTGTTCGTTTTCATTGATATAATAGTAGTACACTTTTATTTTGTTGTCAATAATAAAAATAAACTTTGGGGAATTAATTTAGAAAAAAGACAGTTGCATCTGCAACTGCCCTTATTATATAAGTTTGTGACACTCTAGTCAATAAGTGTATTTAGAAAATTGATAATTGTATCTGCATTCTGAAGTCCAATCATTCTCTCCTGAAACATTCCATATTTCATAAAAACAAGAGTAGGAATACTTGCAATACGATACTCCATAGCTATTGAAGGCTGCTCGTCCACATTCACCTTACAGACCTTCACTTTCTCTCCAAGCTCCTGTGCTACCTTATCAATAATTGGTGACTGCATTTGGCATGGTCCACACCATGTTGCCCAGAAATCAATAACAACAGGTACTTTTGCTGCAAGAACTTCCTGCTCGAAATTATCCTTTGTCAATTCTACTATAGCCATAGTTTTCCTCCTTAAATATTAGTTTCTGCTAAATTCTTCTAATACAAGATTCTCATTTCTATCCAAAGTCATTCCTATACTCCATTCGTTTATGAATATAAGAAGTGGATTTCCCTTCATGTCAATTACTTTCTTCATGTCAGATGTTCCAACCAAATCATCAACATTGACCTCATCCTTATTTGCTATCCAGCGAATATGTTCATATGGAAGATTCTCAAGTCGAATCTCAACGTTGTATTCATTCTCTAATCTGAATTTGAGTACATCAAACTGAAGAACACCTACTACACCAACTATTATCTCTTCCATTCCGCCTTTGTATTCCTGAAAAATCTGAATAGCACCCTCCTGCGCAATCTGCGTAACGCCTTTAACGAACTGTTTTCTCTTCATTGAATCAACAAGTCGTACTCTCGCAAAATGCTCTGGTGCAAAAGTTGGTATTCCTTCAAACTGGAACTTATCTTTGGCAGTTGTAAGTGTATCTCCGATTGAATAAATTCCCGGATCAAATATACCTATGATATCGCCAGCGTATGCTTCCTCGACCATCTTTCTCTCGTCAGCCATCATCTGTTGTGGCTGTGCAAGCTTTAAGTCCTTTTTTCCCTGAACATGATATACTTCCATTCCGGCATTAAATTTACCAGAGCAGATTCTCATAAATGCAATTCTATCCCGATGATTCTTATTCATATTCGCCTGAATCTTGAATACAAATGCTGAAAAATCCTCTGAGAACGGATCAATCATACCAATATCAGACTTACGGGCAGTAGGTGCATATGTCATCTTAAGGAAATGCTGCAAAAATGTCTCGACACCGAAATTAGTAAGAGCCGAACCGAAAAATACCGGCGAAAGCTCTCCCTTTGTAACTAAATCTATGTCAAACTCTGCACTTGCGCCATCCAAGAGTTCTATTTCGTCTAAAAGCTGACTCTTAAAATCTTCACCTATCTCCTCAGTCAAAGCCGGATCATCTATATCTATAATCTTTTCCGAGCCTTCTTTTGTACCTTTAAGTGTATCTGCAAAGGTCATTACCTGCTTAGTATTTCTATCATATACACCCTTAAATTCTTTACCTGAACCAATAGGCCAGTTAATAGGACATGTTGCAATCCCAAGTTCTTTTTCGATATCATCTAAAAGTTCGAAGGTATCATTGGCATCACGGTCCATTTTATTGATAAATGTAAATATTGGAATATGACGCATAACACATACTTTAAAAAGCTTACGAGTCTGTGCCTCTACACCCTTACTTGCATCAATTACCATCACCGCTGAATCCGCAGCCATAAGTGTTCTGTAAGTATCCTCTGAGAAGTCCTGATGTCCTGGTGTATCAAGAATATTAATACAATAACCATCATAATTAAACTGTAATACAGACGATGTAACAGAAATACCTCTTTGTTTTTCTATCTCCATCCAATCTGAGACCGCATGTCTCGCAGTCGCTTTTCCTTTTACGGAACCAGCCAGATTGATTGCTCCTCCATAAAAAAGGAATTTCTCTGTAAGTGTTGTTTTACCAGCATCCGGATGCGAAATGATGGCAAATGTACGTCTTTTTTCTATTTCTTCTCTTAAGTTGCCCACTTGTATATCCTCCAAAAAAATATCGGCTTATAGTATATCCTAATTTCAAAATATTTTCAATGTGATAATAATCATTCTAACGTAGTTATAACAATTTTCTCAGCTGCAACACCTGTTTTTCGTTTTACTATATCTTCTACTTGTGCCATCTTTGCATCAGTTACCTCCCCCATACTAAGTACAACATCACACACTTCATCCGATATACTTACAACCACATTGGTAAATCCTTTTGCCTCAAGCATCATTTCTGCATCAGCTTCCTTTTCAGCGAGCTCCGTAATCTCAACCATTGAATTAATAGCTTCTTCTTTCTGCTCATCTTTAATACTGTCATTGTTTATAATCTCCAATAGCGATTCTTTATTTTTTGATCTGACCTGCTCTCTGTTTAATTTCACTTCTGCAGCGAAATCTGCTGTTTTTTCCACAGTACTTGTAAGCACCGTTTCTCCCGGATTGTCAATTATCTCAGTATCAGGAATCTCATTATTTACCCCTTCTGATTCATTTGCAGTCTGCACACTTTTGTTGCTCTTTTCAAAACCGCCATTTTGTTTGTAATCATAGCTTACATAACCTACGACTGCCAAAAGAAGTGCAAGTGTTGTAATTATCACCTGGTTTTTATGTACTATTTTTTTCACCTTTCCATCCTCCTACAACGACATCTTTACTATTTTTATCTTATGCACTTCCACATTAAATAATGCCATAACAACATCTAAAATATTTTTATCTACTGTAGCAGAGCCTGCACCTTCTGCAACAACCACCACTCCCTCCACTTTAATTTTTCCCTCGGAAAAAACGCCCTGTTCCTCTCCTGTGGTTGAAATCATAACTCTGGTTTTTCCAACCCCTTCCATATTCTCAAGTATATCCTTTAAACGTTTTTCATCGGAAGTACTGGTACTTGAGGAAGTCGTATTTGTTGTAGCAATTTTACTTCCTGATGGTACTGCAATTATTAAAAGTAAAACACCAATCAGAGCAATCACTATATAATCAGTTTTCTTCAATTTTCTGTCTGACATAATCTTCAAACCATTCTGCCTCCTCACCGCTTTGGCTATACTCGAAATTATTAATTTTATTCTCGATATCATTCCACTGGCTTATATATATGTCTTTTGTATCTGCATTTAACATGCTATTTATACTTTTTAGTATCATCACTGACATCAGTATGCCTATAAAATATTTGATATATTTTCTATATGCTTCATTGGGAAGAATATATGATGCCAGAATAAATATGAATGAAATAATAAAATAACTTTTTACAATATCCATGCTCTTTTCCTCAATTTGCCATATTTCCTGTCACACATACTGTAGCTATTGAAATAAAAAAAAGTAACATTGTATCAACCAGTACATTTACATAAAGCTCTCCTGCACATGCTATACTGTGAATTCCGTCTACAATTCTGTTATCCGAAACAGGCTGCAATATCGCTGCCATGAACTTATATGTAATCTGAAAAATAAATACTTTTACGATTGGAATAAGTGTTATCGCAAGAAGTACACAAAGTATGGCAATCCCGACACTGCTTTTAACAAGCATCGCACAGCTGATTAATATCTCCCCTGATGCGCCAGCTACTTTTCCCACTCCCGGAATTAACGATACACTTCTCAGCAAAACACTCTCACTTATCTGATCTTTGGCAGAATTGATTACCGCCTGTATACATCCTATTCCTCCAACCACAACTATCGCTGTTTTTAGCACAAATTTTATTCCCCGATAAACAAGGCCCGAAAGCTTTGAAAACTGCTTATCCCCATAGATATTATTTATAAGCTCAATCACAACATATATTTGTACAGCTGGTAAAATAATTACTTTTATCCCCCATTCAAGAATATATAAAAGTGCAACTGTAAATGTATAAAATGCACTCGCAGTTGATATTTTCCCAGATAGAACAAGTGTAGTTGAATATGCTGGAATAATTGCCGACAAAAAATTTAAGGTCGTCGTAATACCTGAAACCACTACATCTGTGATTACCGAAAAGGCACTTAACAGCAAAGTCATAAGAGCCGTGTAAATCATGAAAAAGCTCACCTCAGATATATAACTGTCCCCCTGTACTGTAATCTTATTAAACACAATAAAAATAATAATCAAGGATAGCATTGATACTATTGTATTCTTTATCGAACCAATCTCATACAAGAAAACATCATATACATATTCACACACATAGCTTGCTATATTGTCTTCTCCGTATATGATTTCGTATATTAAATCTGTAAATGATATTTTCTTCGACCAGTTTTCTTCTATAAACTCATCCACTTTTTCATATTGGCCGGCATAATATATTTCCTGCACAAGCTCCTGAGTAGTCGCATCAGTATCCGAGCCCCGCACAGTCACAGGACTATTAATCACAAAAATCACAGCCAGACATATTACTGTCACATATCTTTTCACCATACGTCTTCAAGCACCTCAACAAAATAATACATTCCTGGTAGACTCATCACTACGATACATATTTTGGCAAATGTCTCAATCTGTCCTGCAATCGAATTGTAGCCGGCATCCTTACAGATATTAGATGAAATCTCCGCACAATATGACACCCCTATCATTTTTATCAATTGTGTAAAATAAACATTATCAATTGGCAGACATGCGATTATTCCATCTATAAAATCCATAAGAGTAGTAAGCTGCATTAATATGTAAAAAAATATAATTCCCCCTGCCGCTATACCAAGCACCACAGCAAAATCGGCCTTGTGCTGTCTGATTGTCAGTGCCATAAGAGCAGCAATAATTCCAATAAAACATATCTTTATCATAGTTTCACCTGTTACATATTAAACAACGATTCCATAGTCGTAAAAATCTCCTTTATATATGGAACTATCCAAAATAATGCTATGAGAAGTCCTGCAAGACTAAGCAGAAAAGCCTGCTCCTCCCTTCCACTATGCTTTAAAATCTGACATAGAACTGTCACAATTATTCCAATAGCTGCAATCTTAAATATAATCGTAATCTCCATAAATATCCTTCCAACAATGTCTATACCAGTATAATTATCAGTAGTATTCCACCAAATGCGCTAAGAGGCATTACAATTCTTTTCTGTTCAGCTATCTTTCGTTGTTCTGCTTCTATCATCTTCTCTATTCTAATTCTGTATGTAGAAAGACTATCACTCATCTGTTTTGCAGTTCTTGCAAAAAAAGACTCGCCAGCCATACATATGATATGAGTCTGCCCCTTGTCCAAACAGAGACTGTCACGTCTGTCCAAGACCGCATGCTCCCATGCCTGTGAACCTGCAGCATATGTATGATTTTTTAGCAAAACAGCTACATCACTACAAACCTTTGCCATTGCACTTTTGTCATTTCCCATATATTCGAAGAAATATATTATGCTTCTTTTTTCTCTAACGAGAATGTATTCAGCCTCTGTGAGCATCCTATGCATATATCTCAAATTAGTAATTCTGCTGTCCTTTGATTCCTTCCATGTATAAACCCAACCACATATTCCTGACAGTACTACTGCGATTCCAATTAATTTGAGCATATATTCCTACCATCACAATCAAATATTTTGAAGCTTCTTTCCCCACAATTATCTTCTTCCAAAAAGACAAGTCTTTCTACAATTCTGCTTTCCATCATTTTCCATATGTATCTTTTTTGCTTCAATTCCTCTAAATCCCCTGCATGTACAGTCCCTATAAACTTAACTCCACAATGCATTATTTCCTCAATTGCCTCATAATCCTCTTTATCACCAATTTCATCCACAGCTATTATCTGAGGTGACATTGACCTAAGCAGCATCGTCATGCCTCTTGATTTTTTACAATTCCCCATCACATCGCATCCAGGTCCTAAATCATTATGTAAAACGCCAAACGACAAGGCTCCTATTTCAGAACGTTCGTCCACAATTCCAACCTTATATTCATACGAAAGATTTCTCACACAATCTCTTAGGTATGTTGTTTTTCCCACTCCCGGTCCAGATGCAATGAGCGTATTATAGATATTATTCTGCGTTTTGATATATGGCAAAAGAGTTCTGCTACAGTTTATAAACTGCCTTGCGATTCTGATATTTATAGCACTTATATCAATCCCACCCTCATCATTTACTGCCCCTGCCACCCCAATCCTGTATCCTCCTTCAATCGTAAAATACCCTCTTTTTAATTGTTCCTCATATGCCACCCTTGAATAATCAGTGAGATAATTCATAATTTCATCCATAATTTCTACAGTTACCACTTTCCCGAAGCGTCTTTTCATCGGCATAAGTTCTACCTGCTGGCCTATTCTTATTCGTATTTCTTCAAGACCATTATCAAGTGAAGCTTCAACATCTTTCTGCATAAATTCAGGCAAATATTCTATAATTTTCATTTTTCAATTGCTCTCTCCTCTCCACAAAAAAAGTCACAGGCAATTATTGCCTATGACTTATATATATGACTTGTCTTAAATTTTATTACCTAAATTACATCTTTTCCGGTGCAGAAAAACCGAGCATATCAATACATGTCTCTAATATTGATTTTGTAAGCACAAGAAGTGCGATATATGATTTCTGAACATTCTTGTCTTCCTCAGCAAGAATCTTGGTATCATGATAGAATCCATTAAATGCATTTGCAAGCTCATAAATATATGCGCAAATCTTGTGTGGTGCAGACTCCTCGTACGCATTCTCTACCATCGCATTAAATCTTGATAATACTAACATAAGATTCTTCTGTCCTTCAGAAGTCGGCTCTATAATGCTGTCCTTGATATCATTTATACTACCGCCGGCAGCTGTATACTTATTAAGGATGGACTTAATACGTACAATTGTATAAAGTATGTAAGGACCTGTATTTCCTTCGAAAGAAGTAAATCTTTCTGTATCAAATATATAATCCTTGCTTGCCTGATTAGACAAATCTCCGTATTTGATTGCTGCCATCGCTATTGTTCTTGCAGTTTCCATTGCTTCTTCTTTGTCAATTTCAAGATCCTGCTTTGATTTCTGGTTCTCTTCAATCTTCTTTAACATCTCATCATTGACACCTGAAACAAGATACTCAAGACGCATTACTCCACCATCACGAGTCTTGAATGGCTTTCCATCCTTGCCATTCATCGTTCCAAATCCGATGAATTTAAGCTGCATATTTTCGTCTACAATTCCTGTTTTTCTTGCACAACGGAATACCTGTATAAAGTGAAGCTCCTGTCTCTTGTCAGCCAGATAAATAACCTCATCAGGATTATTCTCCTTTACACGCATAACAAGTGTTGCAAGATCTGTTGTACTGTAAAGTGATGCTCCATCTGACTTTAAGATTATACATGGTGGAATTTCTTTAGAATCAGTATCTTCTTTTACATCAACAACAAGTGCACCTTCACTTGTGTACGCATATCCATCTTTCTTCATCTTCTCTACCATTTCAGGAATAAATGGCTGTGCGTCTGATTCACCCTTCCACAATTCAAATGAGACATTCAGGTTCTCATAATTCTTCTTCAAATCAGTAACTGATACATTCAAAATATGCTCAAGTAAAGCCTTGTAGCCTCTTCTTCCATGCTGCAACTCGTTTGTTGCCTGCAAAGCAGCTTCTTTATAAGCCTCATCCTCTTTTGACTTTCCACTTGCACATGGATAAATCTCCTCTAACTCTGAGATTGTAAATGGTGCTTCCTCTGGATATTCTCCTTCATACGACTCATCGAAATAAACAAGCTCCGGCTTTCTTTCCTTGAGCTCTGTAATGATAAGTCCCATCTGAAGTCCCCAGTCACCAAGATGTACGTCACCTATCATATTGTGACCCATGAACTTTCCGATTCTTTTAACACTCTCACCGATGATAGCTGAACGAAGATGACCAACATGAAGTGGTTTTGCCACGTTTGGTCCGCCGTAGTCAACTATAATTGTCTTTGGATTTTCTGCTTTGTCACATCCAAAACGTCCTTCATCTGCCTGCATTTTGTTGAGATAATCTACCAAGTATGTATTGTCTATTTTCAAATTGAGGAATCCAGGTTTTACAGATTCAACCATTGAAAACATGGCATTATCCGAAAGTGCTGCAGCAATCTTGTCCGAAATCATAAATGGTGCACAATGATATTCTTTGGCTGCTGACATAGCGCCATTACACTGATATTCACATAAGTCAGGTCTGTTTGATAATGTAACCTTTCCATATTTCGCATCATAGCCTTCTGCCGCAAATGCTTTTGTCACTTCATCAGTAATTAAATCAATTAATTTCTTCATAATTCCTCCTATAATTTTTCTTTAACTTTTGCTAGTTTATCACAATGCATGCATCTAATCAAGGAAACAGATATCAATTTCTGAATAAAAATCATTAATCATGGACATTATTTATCTATATTAGAAATTTTCGGAGGAAAAAATATGAGTCCATATAAAGTTGAGATATGCGGAGTTAATACATCAAAGCTTCCCATCCTGAGTGATGATGAAAAAGACGAGCTTTTTGTGAAAATAAAAGCCGGTGATATGCACGCCAGAGAAAAATATATTCAGGGGAATCTGCGTCTTGTCTTATCTGTAATCAAGCGCTTCCACAATAACAACGAAAATGTAGATGACCTTTTTCAGATTGGCTGTATTGGCTTAATGAAATCAATTGACAATTTTGATCCTACTATGGGAGTCAAATTCTCAACATATGCCGTCCCCATGATAATCGGCGAGGTAAGAAGATATCTTCGAGACAACTCCTCATACAGAATTCCCCGTTCTCTGAGAGATACCGCTTACAAAGCAATCCACACGAAGGAACTGTTATCGCGAACTTCCACTCACGAACCTACTCTAGAAGAGATATCGAAGGAATGTGAGATTCCTGTAGATGATATTGTATATGCACTTGATGCTATACAGACTCCTCTTTCGCTATTTGATCCGATATATACAGATGGTGGTGACGCATTGTATGTAATGGATCAGATAGCTGATAAAAAAAATAAAGAAGAAAACTGGATATCAGAAATTGCACTCGTCAATGCGATGGATCGCCTGAACGACCGCGACCAGGAAATAATCAAAATGCGCTTTTTCGAAGGTAAAACCCAAATCGAAGTGGCCGATGAAATCCACATATCACAGGCACAGGTCTCACGACTTGAGAAAAACGCCCTCAAAAGTATGCACAATTACCTCGCCATCTAAAAATAGCGCTATACAAATTGTATAGCGCTATTAATCTCTTTAGTATGCTCCATCTCTATGCAGAATAACAAGAACTGTTCTAAAAATAATCTTGATGTCTTCAAAAATACTCCAGTTATCAATATAATCAACATCCATCTGTACTACATCTTCAAACGACTCAACGTTACTTCGTCCGCTCACCTGCCACATACCTGTAATACCAGGTTTAATACTTATTCTTCGCCATTGGTCTCTCTCATACTTTTCCACCTCATCAACTGTAGGTGGTCTTGTTCCAACCAGACTCATATTGCCAATAAAAACATTAAAGAACTGAGGCAGCTCATCTATACTTGTTTTCCTGATGAACTTTCCAACTTTTGTAACTCGCGGATCATCCTTCATCTTAAACATAACCCCGCCACTCATCTCGTTTTGTGCCATAAGCTCCGCTTTTCGAGCCTCTGCATCTATATACATACTTCTGAATTTGTATATCTTAAAGTGACGTCCATTCTGACCTACCCTGACCTGTTTAAAAATAACCGGTCCCGGAGAGTCAAGCTTAATAGCAATTGCGGCAATAAGCATAATCGGAGAAGAAAGAATAATTCCCACTATAGAACCAACGATATCCATTGTTCGCTTTATGATTGTCTCATAATTATTAAGCGATATTGTATGATAGGTGATAACTGGATAAGTACCAACCGAGCTTACATAACTGTTTGCTCTTCTTCTCTTATAAAAATCGACTATCACTCGACATGTCACGCCCATCTCCATGCACAAATCTATATATTCCTGAATGTATTCAGGATCTGCCTCCTGCTTTTGCATAATATATATCTGATCGATATTGTGCTCACGAATGAGTTCATCCAGATTTTCAAGCTTTCCGATGTACAAAGACATATCATCTTCTTCATCATCCATGCTTATATATCCGACATCCTCTACTCTGATAGACGTCTTATTAAGAAAATACATAAACTTCTCAAATGAATCAACTTTGCCTACAAATGCTGTACGTGGTCTAAATCTACGCATATTTGTATGCATAATAAAATATCTGTAACAAAATGTAGTAATAAGCAAAACAACAAATGAAAAACATAAGAAAAACAGATATATCCTGTGATCAAACTTGATAGCATCAATATAGAACATAATCGCAGATGTCGATACTGCACCGACCACAAAAGACTTAAGTACTTTTCTAAGAACTCTGTCCAGATAAAAGAACACAGTTATATTGTACAATCTCTCATCTCTATTTGATAATAAATATATAATGCCATATATTAATTCGAGCAAAAATAAAACAATTACCTGCTCCTCTGTAAGTTCATCGTGAAATAGAATAACTGTAATCACAAATGAAATCACCAGCATAACTATATCTATTAAAAAATGAATTGTATCAAGGCTTGCGCCGACGTTTGATTTATTCATAAAGCTCTCCTGCTAAATATCATAGTCATAATTAAGTATATCTTCTATAAAAATTAATTTCAAGTTATTTTTATAAGCTTTCTGTTGTGTTATTATATTTTTAAAAGCAAACACATTTTATGGAGGAGGTTACCTATGGCAAAATTACTCCTGATAGATGACGATACTGAAGTGTTATCTGTCAACAAAAAATACTTTATGAAGGAACATTATGAAGTAAAAACTGCAGATTCCGCCGAAAAAGGTCTGAAACTTTTATCCACATTTGAAGCCGACTGCATTTTACTCGACATTATGATGCCAGGCATGGATGGATTTGAAGCCTGCAAAAGAATCAGAAAAATTTCAAAAGCACCAATAATTATTCTTTCCGGAAAAACATCTGAGGATGACAAAATAAATGGACTTCTTCTTGGTGCTGATGATTACATGATAAAACCATACAGTCTTCGCGAATTATCTGCCAGAATCCAGGTTCAGATACGCAGACATGCTGCGAGTGAGGTAGCATCCGCCACAGTTCTTGCATTTCCACCCCTTAAGATAGATATAGCAATGCATAAAGCATATTATGACACCGAAGAAATACTTCTTTCCAACAGGGAATATGAACTACTTTATTTACTCGCATCAAGACCTAACACACCTGTTACTTTTGAGGAAATTGGTGTTGCAGTTTTTGGAAGTTATGTCGAAAGCGACAGAAGAACTATCATGGTTACAGCCAGCCGTCTTCGTAAGAAGCTTGAAAGCTATACCGGACTATCTAATTTCATAGAGACAGTCTGGTCAAAAGGATATTTATTCAGAGTGAAAGAAAAATAACAGGTACTAATATGAAAAAGAAAAAACAACAATTTATAGAACCACAATTATCTGTATCAGAACTATCACATGCACTGTACGAAGCTAACAAAAAGCTTGCAAAAGTAAATAATGACCTGATTGCCACCCAACATGAACGAGACATTATTTTTGCCAACATTTCGCACGATCTTCGTTCTCCAATTACAGCAATCAGAAACACTATTGAACTGCTTAGAACTTCTGATGACTTAAGCCGGGAGGAATTTAATCGTCTTCTCGACCTTATGGATGCCCGAAGTAATTACCTCGAACATCTGATAAATGATGTATTTCTTCTTTCTTCTCTCGAGGTAAATCAAAAGATAAATATGTCACCTGAAAATATCGGAATGTTTCTTGAAGAATTTTTCTTCACTGCTGAGGCTGACAACAAATATAAAGACCGTAATCTACAGCTTGAAGTTCCCGAAGATTTTCCTTATCTGGTCAAAATTGACCCTAATCTTTTTCTTCGGGTACTCGATAACCTTTTTAGCAACGCACTTAAATATTCAGAGGAAAATGCAACCATTACTCTGGGGGCAAGTTATGCTGATTCTATCGTCACAATCTGGGTAAAAGATACAGGAATCGGAATGTCCGAGGAGCATCTGCCACATATCTTTGACAGAACATACAGAATAGACCAGGCTCGTACACCTGGCGCAAAATCAGGATGTGGACTTGGACTATCTATTGTAAAAAATATAATAGATAAACATCATGGCACTATTCGCTGTACAAGTAAATTAACCGAAGGCTCATGCTTCTTTATTGATTTACCAGTTTTCAAAGAACGCAAATAATTTTATTAAAAAAGCTGTCCATCAACAATAAATGTCGATGTGACAGCTTTATTTTAAATAATCTGAAATTCTACCAGCTTATTAAGAAAATCCATAACTGAACTCTCACATTCAGCCTCGGATACGTCATATTCTTCCATCAGTTTTGAAATAATGTCCCCAACAGTGATATCACTTTGAATCATGTCCCAAATATCATTGCCAACTCCTTTGATTAAGAAATACTTTCCAGTCTCAAAGTCAATCATTACCTTCTCGCCTGAGAGATCTGTGACATTAAGCTGTCTCTTCATATGAATCAAACTGCTTCTATCCATAGTTTCTCCTTTCCAACTCCCGATACATAAATTTTACGTATCTATTCAATACCTTCATAGTTACGTAGGTAAAAATGCATTCAATATCGCTTTGCGATGGCATTTTTACTAACTGAATAATTATAATATTACAATATTTGGTATTCTTTTTCAATTACTAATTAATGGATTCTTCTATCACTTTCTTATCAATAATTCTAATCTCTCTATCACAATATTTGAGTATACTTCTTCTATGTGTGATAATAAGACATGTAGGCTTTGGATTAAGCTTGTTAAGTCCATCTATAACCTTCTGTTCAGTAGCCTCATCAAGTGCTGATGTAGCTTCGTCTAATATCAAAAATGGTGCTTTTCTTACAAGAGTTCGTGCTATGGCA
>JAXELM010000049.1:0-2106 GCA_034100525.1 Agathobacter sp. | reverse complement strand
CTCGGGTGTCCTTTTTTAAGTGCTGTCTCCAGATATCTCATTCCAGCCGCATCATCAGTTTCAGTTCCGACACCTTCAACAAGGCACACTCCCAGATTAAAAATTGCTTCTACCTGCCCCATAGCTACAGCCTCTTTAAACCACTTAACCGCCTGTTTTTCATACCAGTTCTTTTTTTCTGGTTCCGCTTTACAATTAAGTGAGGTGTGATAACATGCAAAGCCATACATATTCATCGCATCAACATCCCCATCATCGGCCGCCATTTTCAGATATCTCAATCCCGCCTCATCATCGCGAACATCTCCAATTCCAAAGAAATATGCAAGACCTCTTTTATAATCATCTAAATCATATTCTATTTCCTGGAAATTTCCCGAATCTATCAGCTCCTGAATTTCAACGATATCCTGCTCGCACTTAGGAAGCTGTTCTATTTTAATATTACTCATTGAAGTATACTTTGAGAAAAATCTTCTTACATCATTTTCTTTCGCACTCATATATTTTCCTCCAAATTCATTTTTATTATAACAGATAAAGCTTATGTTCAAAACATCATTTCTGTGATAAAGTAAGAAAGGAAAAATGTATTACTAATGTCGAAAGGACTGATATATATGACATTAAAAGAATTAACAAATGGACAGACTGCCAGAATTACTGCAGTCGGCGGTGAAGGTGCACTTCGCCAGCATTTTTTAGATATGGGAATTATTCCCGGTGCCGAAATTACATTTGTAAAACTTGCACCAATGGGAGACCCTATTGAGTTTCAGATTCACGGTTATGAACTCACACTCAGAGTTGATGATGCATCACATATCGAATGTGAATTGCTTGATTTTTCATCAACTGATTCTGAATTAGCAGATTCTCAATCAACCAGCTCTACCCCTGATGGCTCTAACACAACAGACATTCAATCAACCGACTCTCAATCAGGTGTCAACATTTCGAAGAGCAAAAATAAAAAACAAAAAAATTCCGCCATTACCAAACATGAGCATCCTGGTCTGGGAGAAGGCGGACGTTATCATAGCAAGGAGCATGAGAATGCCCTTCCTAAAGATACAACACTTACCTTTGCCCTGGTGGGAAATCAGAACTGTGGAAAGACAACACTCTTTAATCAGCTCACCGGAGCAAATCAGCATGTGGGTAATTTCCCAGGTGTCACAGTGGACCGCAAAGACGGAATGATTCGTGGATACTCGAATACTCTTGTCACAGATCTTCCAGGCATTTATTCAATGTCACCTTATAGTAATGAGGAAATTGTTTCGCGTAATTTTGTCCTAAATGAGAAACCAAAAGCAATTATTAATATCATTGATGCTACAAATATTGAGAGAAATCTTTATCTGACAATGCAGCTGCTAGAAATGAACATTCCCATGGTTGTCGCTCTCAATATGATGGATGAGGTTCGTGGAAACGGCGGATACATAGACATCAACCTGATGGAATCAATGCTCGGAGTTCCTGTAATTCCAATTTCAGCCGCCAAAAATGAAGGTGTAGACGAGCTTATCAGTCACGCCATCCATGTCGCAAAGTATCAGGAGAGACCGAGTCGGCAGGATTTCTGTGATGAAAACGACCACAATGGTGCAGTGCACCGTTGCCTTCACGGTGTTATCCACTTAATAGAAGATCACGCAAAACAAGCTGATATTCCTATCCGATTTGCTGCCAGTAAAATAGTAGAAGGTGACGAACAGATTACCAAACTGCTTTGTCTTGATGAAAACGAATCTGAGATGCTCGACCACATAATGGTTCAGCTCGAAAAAGAAAGAGATTTAGACAGATGTGCTGCAATTGCTGATATGCGTTATTCCTTTATAAACAAGGTCTGCGACCACGCTGTCAAAAAGCCGGCAGCCAGCAAGGAGCATATCCGAAGCCAGAAAATTGATGCCATACTCACAGGTAAATACACTGCAATTCCTATGTTTATACTTATCATGGTTGCAGTATTTGTCCTTACTTTTGAAGTGATAGGCGCATGGCTTCAAAGCCTTCTCGAAATGGGAATCGAATCCCTCACAGGACTTGTTGACAACGTGCTTACATCTGCTAATGTAAATGCAGCACTACATG
>JAXELM010000012.1:0-9225 GCA_034100525.1 Agathobacter sp. | reverse complement strand
TTTGCGACAGCACTTATTGGTGAAAATGGAGCTGGAAAGACAACTCTTCTCAATATGATTTCAGGAATAAGACTGGATTACAAAGGAGCCTTCACATATTTCGGGAAGTATTCAGATAAAGACCGCGAGAACAAACCTGAGGTCAAGAACAAAATAGGATACACAGGACCGGGAAATTATTATTTACCACAGTGGACAATCAAACAGGTAGAAGAGGTAAGCAAGCTTTTAATTCGTTTGGTGCTGTTATTGTTATCGGATATGTAGCAATAGTAGTTGGCGGAGTGTTGGAATATCTGCTTAGTTGTCTGTTTTATAAAAAGCCTCTATCAAAACTGGCTTTTGGTGCAGCACTAAAAAGAGCAGCTCAGTAAACGTGATGGGGATGTCACACTAAGTATTTAGTGGGCATCTCCATTTTTGTGTGGATAAAAAGTTTAAAAATGGTAGAATAGGTGTATATGAAGAGAAAGTTGGATGTATTATGGAAAACTTTGATATTGGAAAACAACCTAAAAAACCACAAAAAGAAGAACTGAGTATGTCAGTCTCTCCAATTTGCGAGCGTGATGGAAAAAAGATAGCATTTGTATCTTTTTCGGATGGAACGCGCACAGCGGAGGGAGAGATACCAGAGTGCAAAATAACAAAAAACGAAGGATTTAATGAGGGTGAAGTGCTTCAGCTTGAACTGTATATGAAGAGTGAACTTTCAAATCTAAAGAAAATGGCATCGAGCGTAAATATAATGGGAGCTTTTATGGGGAAAAACTCGGATAAGTAAATAGGATAAAAGAGGAGATTAGAGTTATGAATAGATTATGGATATTAACTGTGTATCTTATAATTATGAACATTGTGGGGATTATCGTTATGGGAGTTGATAAGCATAAAGCAAAAGTTCATGCATGGAGGATTCCGGAGAAGACCTTGTTCATGGTAAGCATCCTTGGCGGAAGCGCAGGTACCTGGGCTGGCATGTATATCTTCAGACACAAGACAAAGCACTGGTATTTTGTCATAGGTATGCCACTTATTCTGATTATTCAGATTGCGATTGGTGTGTATATCTTTATGAAATTATTTGGTGGAATCTAATCGATGCATAATGAGGAAAGTAAAATGGAGAAAGATGAAAACAGAGTATTGAGAAAAGAAATACGATTCACAGGTAGTGTCCAGGGTGTAGGCTTTAGATACAGAGCGCAGTATGCTGCAAATGGATGTGGTGTAAAAGGCTGGGTGAAAAATGAGTGGGATGGTTCAGTTCTTATGGAAGCGCAGGGAACTGAGCGGCAGATTAACGAGATGCTTAAGCTTATCAATTCAAGTCCGTACATCAGTATTGACTGGCTTGACTATCACGAAATCCCAATAGAAGAATATGCCAGCGGATTCCATATTCGCTAACACATTGCACAATTGAATATACTTTCACAAGAAATGATGGAAGAGGAGAATAGAATGATTAATCGCGAAGACATGCTTGAATTGACGAGACGCCTTACATCAGCCAGAACGAATTTGGTACGACTGGCTGGCGCTTACATAGACGAAGAAGGGTATATAGATGGTACGTTTAATACTAATTTTTTGAACCTCAAAGGTGCAGAGAGAAACAGATGTCTGGATATAGCAAAAACAATTCCTTTTGCAAAGACAAATGAAGAGCTTAAGGATTACAGTATTCCGGGAATGCGTGCGGGAAGTATCTGGCAGCTTATTTATGCCATAAGAGATTGTGAACTGAAAAATGATGCACTGCTTCTGAATTTTTACGAGATAATTTCAGAAAAATATCCAACAGGAAAATCATATGCAATATATGTGTATTATGGTGTGTATGATGTGCCAATAAAAGCCGCAGACAAAGAGAGGCTGGACGAATCCGAGGAAGTATATAAGTACTTAATTGTGGCAATTGCACCGACGGACAGTGAACAAATTCCAGCAAAGCCGGAGGCAGGTTTACTTTATCCAGCTTTTTCAGATAGAAGTACTGATTTAGCACATGTTAATGTATATTTGCAGGAAGGTACAGATGGCGAAGTTGAAAGAAGATTGCTGGAAGTACTATTGCAATAATGCCAAGGCGTTATTGAATTTTTACATGAGAAAACCAGCATCTCTGCTGGCTTTCTGGGGAGTTAGTTATGAAAAAATTATAAAAGGGAATATGTATTCTGGCTGCTTAAGCCAGGTAACTTTCTTTGATGGTTACATAATACAGAATAAATGTGTCCAAAGTTTGTACAAGAAAGAAAGTAAATGTAAAATCCCATAAAAGGAATATAAACAAAATGAAAATATATAAGAAAATGAGAAGGGAAGTAAATATAAGCATATGGTGGAAATTCATAGCTTATGAGATACTTCATGTATGTTTGGTATATAGTTATGCGCTGATGAAATATAATACTTTTCGCAGAAATAATTACTATACGGTAGAATATGATACTATTACACATGCCTTTATCAGTGCATGTATAGAATTGTCTTCTTGTGCAATATTTGACATTACATTATTGATTGTATGTATCAACAAAAGTAAAAAGAATATCAGTATTGCAAAATACATAATAAATGAGATGCAGCCAGATGAATACTCCAAATTCGAAGAGGATTGGAAGAATGCTGATAAATATAAGTATCATGGAAATATTTTTATGATTTTATCAGGATATATTGCTATCAGGAAAAAAGGTCTGTCAATCAGTTGGGCGATTATACCAATAAAGCAAATCAGACAGATATCTCTATCTGAACAGCGCATGGGTAAAAACAAAATTATAATCAGATTTATCAATGTTTCCAAGATAATAAATGGTGCGGCACCGGAAATCTGGGATTCAATCGTAACCGGTTCGTATTCAACAATGGTCGCAGAGGAAATTGTTGAACGAATAAATATCCAAATGACTAAGGTGTTAGAGGGAAAAGCATTTCATCTTTCAAGTAAGGTATTTGATGATGAAGGTGGTTATGGTGGAAATCAAAACGTAAATAGCGATATGTCTGAGGATATCCGAAGTGCTGCAAAAGCTATGATAAGTCAAAAATATCATCGTGAACTTATCAGTGACGAAGAATTTGATATATTCCTTAAGCGATTAGGCAGTGAAGGCTGTGGATATGTCGCGCTGATAAATACAATATGTGTACATTTTGAAAATAGAGAGCAGGAATTTATGCAGAAGTTCGGCTATCCTTTGTATGCAGAAAATGGGGATTTTAATTTTGATTATCTGCTTTTAGATTTATACTCCTCTATGGATAATTATGACCCAAATACTCATCAGAGAAATTACCAGATGGATTACAAAGAAAAAGAGGATGGGTCTAAAGATATATACAATTTCTGGCAGGATACAACAGGAAAGGGAACTACAGTCGAGGAACGTAAATACTACATCGAACATTTTTTAGGGGCTCATAATATTAAAGTGCTACATAGAAATTATGCCAATGTTACCCTGACTAATTTTGAAAAATTGACAAAACAGGGTTGGCAGATAATAGTATCGCTTCACAATGGTAAAATCTATAGAAACGGGTATGAGGAGTTTGTCGAAAGGCATGCAATGCAGGTCACAGGAGTGACAGATGATGGCAAATTCATAGTTTCATCATGGGGAAAGCAGTATTGTTTTGACCCTAAGGAGAATGAATATTTGTACTTTTCAATGCTCAGATATTTTTCATGACAAATTTCTTTTTAGCTTTTGGGGCGGGCAACCTTCTCAGGGTAGCGAAGGTCAAGGAAGATAATAAGAATAGTAGAATTTGCTATTTAGGTTATTTAAGAAATTGGATAGAGATAAATATATTTTGTTCGCTAGGTCCTCGCTCCAAGAGGCTCTAGATAATTCGCGTAAGGTGTTCTAATAGGGACGCGTCGTTCATATTCGCCGTCCTGGCTCATATTCACTCAATTTGCCGTCCATGGCAAATTGCCGCTGATATCTTACGAATTATCAAGACCCTCTACGTCGCTGTGGAAACGCTTACAAAATACATTTATCTCTATCAAATTTCATTTTATATTGTGGATGCAAATTCTACTATCCTTATTCTCTCCCTTGACCTATTTTAACGTTGTGGGCGGTTGCCCTATTATGAAGCTAAACGTTCCGGAAATTTTTCAGTTTATTCACGGGACTTTATGTATTTTAAAAATAATTTATGCTATTTAAACTAAAAAAGAAGAAGACTACTATTTTTGTGTGCTCGCTATAACTCAGGCAGTACATTTTTGGAAAAAACCTGATATGGTGTGTTCGCTATGAGATAATCCCAGAATAGTCAGCAGTATTATAAGAACATTGTCTAAAATCGTATATATCATAAAAGTCTTTTATCCTTCATATATTCTTTCAATCATTTGACGCACGACAAATAATTTTTTATTGTCCTGTATAAAAATAACACAATTGCGATAAATGTTGGTATCCATACGTGAAACGACCATATGCTAGTGCCTGTCTTATCAGGATCTAATACACATATTACTATCGAACCTATCTGCCCTATTATTACTGGTGCTGCCAACAATCTTATTTGCACCAACAGTTTTGCTTTTTTCAACATCTTCATATCCACTGGTACGTATTCATATTTCTTAAATATATCTACTCTCTGTCCATTTTCTTTTACTGAATATAAATACATGGTAAATACATGGTACATAAGGCCAATCAATACTGCATATGTTAACAAAACACTATAATCTTCTTTTTCATAATCGAGGCCAAAAAAAATGGATACTATCGTAGTAAATATCAAGCCTACATAGTACAGTACATAAACCCCAACTGTTTCTTTATGCATCCTGTCTTTCCAATTAATATATTCCTGCTCTGCCAATTCTCGAAGACTCATACTTCTGCCTCCCTCATTTTATAATTTCCATCATGTATCTCTATTATATAATCTGCAATCTTTGACAAATCCTCCTGCAGATGCGTAGACAAAAGTATCGTTGTCTCATATTCTGCCACAAATTCCTGTAATAATTTCAAAAAATCATCTCGAAATACGGAATCCAGATTCGCAGTCGGTTCATCTAATATCAGCACCTGCGGTTTATATGCAGCAGCAAATGCCAACTGATACTTTATCATTTCTCCAGCAGAAAGTGTCTTAAGTATTCGCGATTTAGAAATATTCATCTTTTTTAACATCGAGCTGTATACTTCACTATCCCACTTTGCATAAAATGGGGCATACATCAATTCATTAGCTTTAGCATCCTCTTCCATAAAAAACTCACGCTCCTGAGATATAAATCCGAGCTTATTCATTATCTCAGTTTTTTGCCTTATGACATCACATCCATCTATTGAAATCTTACCCTGCATGTTTTTGTATTGACCCATTATCATATTTAAGAATGTAGTCTTACCAGCTCCGTTACTCCCCTGAATTCCTATTACATAGCCTTTAGGAATCTCAATAATTGCAGGCTTCACACTAAACTTTTCAAAGGATACTGCAGCATCTTCTATTCTAATTATCACATCTTCCATAGCCACTCCTCCTACTCTATGTCATCGTACAACATTTTTATCAAATCGACCACATCGTCCAGCGACATTCCCGCACTCTTGCACTCTACAATCAAATCTGATAAACGCCCCTCAATATTCATCATCTGTTTCTCTTTTAAATGATCATTCTTCTGCTCGCATACATAAAACCCCTTTCCAGGCTTTGACTCTATTACTCCTTCTTTTTCAAGCTCTTCATATGCCCTTTTTGTGGTTATAACACTTACAGCCAGATCTTTGGCAAGAACTCTTATAGATGGCATTGCTTCCCCTGCACTTACTTCGCCACTGACTACAGCATCTCTTATCTGGTTAATAATCTGCTCGTATATTGGCACGCTCATGGTTGTCGATATCACTATTTTCATTTCTTATACCTCATAAGTTTTATTTCCCTACTTCGTTCATAATCTGACAAATATCCAATCATGGCCTCATAATATTTGCTTCTGCATAAAAATATTACAACGATTTCTGCTATTATTACAGAAGCCCCTATCAAAGCATCTACCATTTTATTTTCAAATGCGCCTACTCCTCCAAACATACAAAACTGATAAAGCCTAAGAGCTTCAATCAACAATTCCATCCCATAATTTACTTTGGAAATATAAGAAGTAAATAATCCACTATATATCAATGTAAACAATATAAATGTTAAAATAATACACCGTACAATTTGAAGGATATTATTTAGTAATATTGCTTTCACTAATAATGGACAAATTATTAATAGAAATACATTAATAAATATGGTCGAAAACTTATACAGCATTCCTTTTTTTAACAGACCTTTTCTTTGTTCTTTTGAATATGGTGCTATAAATATATAATCTGGCAGAGAAAACCTGAATAATTTAGCCTCAATACTTGGATTAGAAAGAATCCAAACAAAAAGATTTATGCTATTAAAAATCGCTTCGAAAGTATCACTATTTGATAATCTAAAGAAATTCATTATGCAAATAATTGAACAGCCCACAAACGAAATCAAGCTAGTTACATAAATATCTTTGCGCAATAGTTTCGGCATTTCTCTTTCCTCCTTTTACAAGATAATACATAAACTCTCTGATATCAGGACGTTTCTTTTCCAATACCTCATCAATTAAAAAGCGCTTACTGTTGACTACCATTGCACTTGAACTATATGTTCCTTTCTCCTTGTAGACAATTGCTTCTTTTGATATCAAATTACATTTATAATCCTCGCCTGTCACAATCCAGAACTTATTGCATAGATCTTCCTTCTGCATATAGAACAACATTTTTTTATCCTGCATATACAAGATGTAATCAGCTATTCTGTCTATATCTTCCGTAATATTAGTGGAAATAATTATGCTTCTTTCCCCATCTGATACAATGTCCGCACATATCTCCAAAAATTCTTCTCGAAAATCCTTATCAAGTCCGGCAGTCGGTTCATCAAACAAAAACAACTTTGCATCATGTGAGAGTGCAAATGCAAACTGTGCTTTAATTTTCATTCCCTTTGATAAATTCTTGTATTTTTGTGTTTTATCCAGCATGAATCTCTCCAAATATTCCAAATACAATCTCATATCAAACGCAGTGTAGAGCTCGCCATAAAAGCTTCCTATTTGTTCCAGACTCATTTTTCCGTCAAAAAAATCATCCTGAATAATCAATCCAAGAGAATCCTTAACAACATCCTCCTCATTTCTAATTTTTCTTCCATCAATTATGATATCCCCTGAACTGTTATAAAGCCCCATCAACATACGCATCAGAGTTGTCTTTCCAGCACCATTTTCGCCTATCAGACCACATATATATCCCTTCGGCAGGTAAAAAGAAATATCACCCACTGCTTCTAAATGTTCTACTCTTAGCATCTTCATCCTTCTTTCAAATCATTTTGCTTTAAACTCAAAAAGCTGTACATATACTGTATATAGTTATATATACAGTATATGTACAGCTTTGTCAATAAATATTTTAAGAACGTTATCAAAAATCGCATATAACATAAATCATCCTACCATTTATTATTTAAGACTTCTCCTTTGAGATATAGATTTCCTTTTACCTCTTCCTTTATCGGTGTCAACTGTTGTTGCTTTACCATATATGCAATATTCTGGCGTGTGCACTCCAAAATATTACAGCTATCAGTAGTATCCAAAACATTTCTTTGAACAAATGATACAAAATCCTTTAGCTTCAAAGGAATATACTCCCCTGCTTCATACAGAACAGCAGCAGGAATATCAATTGAATCATTAAACGTAACAGAGTAGCCACCAGTTCCTACCTTACCTGATTCAAACAGACTTTTGTTGCTCAATATCTTATCGACACCTTCTACTTCTACGATTTGTTCTAAATTAACTTTTTTTACCATATCATCAGCAAAAAAACATAACAACATATTATCATCACAAATGACGCAGTCTATCAAGTTCTTGCTTCTTCTCTTCTGTACATATTCCGGCAATCTTTCTATTTTTCTAATATAAAGACTATCCTGCGAACATCTTCCCTCTGATATTTCTAACAGCTTCATCTCATCATATGACTTTAACCTATGATGAGCTAAAATGTCACTGATATTTTGTCTGCCGCTTGGGATTACCCTTTCTTTTACCCACAGAAAGCTTATTTCACGCGGAATAGTATATATTCTTTGCCTTACATAGCTTGTAAATAATAACGGAGCATTCCATTCATCCAGATAATCCTGCAATTCTATGATAAATGTTCCTTCTTTTTCATAATACAAAAGGACTCCTATCGATATTTCATTTTCTTTATCAAGGATTTCAAAGATTTTCATAAATTTTGTACCTTTCATATATCATGTTCCAAATTTTATTGATAAAAATATCCGATAATATGTTGTCCATTCCCTCAAAAATAATATCTCTATCTGACTCCTGAAGCTTATTCTCAAAGATTTTTGTTTTATCTTTTATCAACTGTAAATTCTCAGAGCATGAGAATCCTCCGATAAAATTCTGGCACCGCTTATCCTGCATTATATCAAACTGTTCTGCATCATTGTCTGACATACATGAATATAGTAATGACAAACCATGATCAAATAATGGTGCTATCCTTAAAGTATGTGCTCTTGAATTTCTAAGCACTTCTATATTAGCACCATGTCTGTCCCTGTTAAGTATCAGATAATCGACAGCTATCATTCTGTCTATATACTCTTTCCAGCCTTCTCTAACACAAAAATCATAATGAGACTCTCCCTTTTTGGCGTTAGTTCTATAATAATCGTCTAATGCAATCTTGCTCTCTCAACGCTTCTTAAAATCTTCTGATGCACATAGATATGTGTTGTATATGTTGCCTTCTATTTCTATATCAGCATTTATCAACTCATATCTTAGATGCTCCACTCCTAGTATTGTGAGCAATCTGTCGACTATTATTTCATTAACACACTCATGTCCTACAACTCCTTTTACAGGGTCAAAATCTGAACTACCCATTGTCTAAAGCCAATGGGCTTCCTGCTTCATCGACCTCGTAACCTACTATCTCCACAGGCGTTAATTCGGGCAGTCCCTGCCCTATATATTTTTTATGCTATATGCCTTAATCCTTCTACCAGAATATTCTTCGCTGCATTAATATCCCTATCATGCTTTGTTCCACACTCTGGACATATCCATTCTCTTACCGACAAATCTTTTGTATC
>JAXELM010000005.1:0-16478 GCA_034100525.1 Agathobacter sp. | reverse complement strand
CATCTTTATCTTTTATAGTGGCAGTATCAACCACCAGTACTCCGGCGGTCTGTTCATATATTCCTACTATTTTTCCTGAGGCATATACCTGCTTTGTTTCTGTAGATGATACTGTAATACTCTCTTTTTGAGTTGATTCGTAATAACAATTGCCGCCAAACCACAATACAGCAATTAAAAATAAAAGCAGGAAAAATCTGTATAATTTCACACTAAAAAATCGCATACCATTACCTCCAATTTGTAATAGTATGCGACTTTCTTTACTTTTTCATACAAGCCATCTGCTTCATCTCACGTGCGCTGTCTAAGACGGTCTGCGTTATTTCAACACCGCCTAACATTCTAGCAAGCTCTTCTATACTCTGCTCCTCATTTAACTGATGTATATTCGATACAGTTGACTGATTCTCTACAGACTTCTCGATGAGATAATGTGCATCGGCCATCGCAGCTATCTGTGGTAGATGTGTAATGCAGATTATCTGATGATTACGTCCGAGCTGATTCATCTTCTCCGATACCATCTGCGCAGTTCTTCCGCTTATACCACTGTCTATTTCATCAAATATAAGCGACTCTATCTGATCCTGTTCAGCCATTATTGTCTTGATGGCAAGCATAATTCTTGAAAGCTCTCCTCCCGATGCCACCTTGCCAAGTGGTTTAACAGGCTCACCCGGATTAGTTGAAATAAGGAATTCAGCGTCGTCACAACCATTTGCTGTATAGTCTGAAAGCTTCTCAAACTGCATCTCAAATCTTACATCAAGGAAATTCAAATCCTGCAATGCCCCAGTGATTTCCTGTGTCATTTTCACACTTGCTGCTTTTCGAATCTCTGACACTTCTTCTGTTACTCTTGCAAGCTCCTTCTCTTTTTCATCTAACTGGCTTTTTAGCTTATTCAAATATTCATCATAATCGCTCAGCACTTCTATTCTGTCTGATTTCTCCTTAAGTGCATCAAGGATGTCCTGAATTGAATTGCCATATTTGGACTTGAGATGATTAATCTCATCAAGTCTCTTCTGCGTCTCATAGAAAGTTTCTTCGTCAAACTCTGCACCTGAAATATATCCTGAAATCTCATGGTTAAAATCAGACAACAGGCTCTCTATTTCTGCAAGCTGATTTTCAAGGCTGCCTACTTTTTCATCATATGAGGACACTGCACCAAGCTCGCGAACTGCCTTGCCTACAAGCTCTACCGCACTATCCATTGCTCCACCTGTAGCCTCATATGCCATGTTGACGCCTTCCATTATTTTCTTTCCATTTGAAAAACGTCTATAGGTACTTTCTAATTCTTCATCTTCCCCGACTGTAAGGTTAGCATCTTCTATTTCATTTACTTCATATTCCAAAAAAGATAATTCTCTGGCTCTTTCTTCGGCATCAAGATTCGAATTCTCATACTCTTCTTTTATCTTTCGATATTCTCTGTACAAAGATGCCATCTCGGCTTTTCTGCTTCCTAGTGATTCTGATGCATATTCATCAAGAAGCTCTAAATGTTTTTTCTTGTTGAGCAGAGACTGATGTTCATGCTGACCATGAATATCTATCAAAAGTGCCGCAGCTGCTTTCATCTTTGAGACAGAAACAGCTTCACCATTGATTCTGCCCACAGCTCTCTGAGAGGTGATTTTTCGGCTTAAAATAACTGTATTGTCATCAAGCTCTATATCCATCTCTTTTAATTTCTGTAAGGTTTTCTCATCGTCGACGCTGAATATCAGCTCAACAAACGCAGAGTCCTCGTTGTCCCGCAACATCTCTTTGGTTACTTTCTCTCCCAAAGCCATGTTAATCGAGCCAATTATTATTGACTTTCCTGCTCCCGTTTCTCCTGACAGGATATTTAATCCTTCTGAGAATTCTACCTCACACTCATCAATTAATGCCAAGTTCTTTACATGTAGATTTTGTAACATTTTGTCTCCTTCTACTCTCCCAAAGTGCGTCGCAAACGTTAGCTTTCTACTATCTTTCGTATTTTCTTCATAAGAGAATGTGTCTCTTCAACTGTCCGTATTGCACACATTATAGTATCATCACCTGCTATTGAACCAACTATCTCGTGTATCTTCATTGCATCAATAGCTGCACATACTGCACCAGCCATACCTGATACAGTTTTAATTACAAGTATGTTCTGTGCATTGTCCATGGACAAAAATCCGTCTTTTAGTACTCTTACGTATTTCTCAGACATATCCTCAGATGTATCTGCAAATACAGCATACTTCTGTCGTCCATTGTCCATTGCTATCTTTGTCAGCTTCAATTCCCTGATATCCCTCGATACAGTTGCCTGTGTTACTGAAAAACCTTCTTTTACAAGATACTCAGACAATTCTTCCTGTGTCTCTACATCATATTTCTGAATTATTTCTATTATTTTTGACTGACGACTTGTCTTCATCTAAATACTCCTCATGTCCTATGTATATGTCTCCATTTTTTTGCTTAATATCTCCAGGAAACTACGCTTATTTATTTTACAAACCGTAGTAAAATCAGTTGCTTTTGATATCACAACTCTGTCTCCGACCGACATCTGAGCATACGGGTCACCATCGTAACTGACACATGCACACTCATCCTTCTGACGGCGTCTGCTCTTCATCTCGATTTCCACCACATCATCAGGTCCTAACACTATACTCTTAGAATTCAGATTATGCGCATTTATTGGAGTGAGCAAAATCATGTTGCCTTTTGGATCTACAATCGGACCACCTGCAGACATATTATAACCAGTCGAACCGGTTGGTGTTGCAATTATTATTCCATCCGAATGGTACGTGCTTAAAAATTCGCCATTTACATACACATTCAAACTCAGCATCTGAAGATTCTTGTTACTATGGATTACTATATCATTGAGTGCAACTCGCTTTTGTTCTTCACCGACCTTGTGTCCTGTCAGCATAATTCGTTTTTCTGCCATATACGAGCCTTCAAACAGACTGTCTAGTGCCTCAAACACAGTACTTTCTTCGAGTTCACACAGATATCCTAAGTTTCCCATGTTTATTCCTATAAGTGGAATATGCAGCGATAACACCTTCGTCGCAGCCCGAATCAAAGTTCCATCGCCGCCTAATACAAGTATACATTCTGTATCAGGTGAAATATCAGATATATCATATCCGTTATTTTTCTCGTCTTCATTGCTAATCAGGTATCTGGCTGTTCCCCCCTTCTGGCATATATATTGAATTATCTTTTTTGACAAGCTCAGGTCTTTGTCTTTATAAGCATTGGTAATCAAAATAAATCTTCGCATAATTATTTGTCCAACTCTCCATGTGCTGCCGAAACTACCGCATCCACATCAACAGACTCCTCCTTCTGGGGATTGTTTGTCTTCTCAAGATAAACCAGATATTCTATGTTTCCTTCTGGTCCTTTAATAGGTGAATACTCCAAATTCAAAACTGAAAATCCGTTTGAAAGTGCAAAATCTATTATCTTTTCACATACTTCCAAGTGTACTTTCCTGTCTCGCACAACGCCTTTCTTGCCAACTTTATCTTTACCCGCTTCAAACTGTGGCTTTATAAGACATACCATCTGTCCATTATCATTTAACAGCTCTCTTGCCGGTCCAAGCACTTTGGTAAGTGATATAAACGAAACATCTACCGAAGCAAAATCAAGCTTATCAGCTATATCATCAGGTGTTACATATCGTATGTTTGTCTTCTCCATACATATAACACGCTCATCCTGTCGAAGCTTCCATGCAAACTGTCCATACCCTACATCTACCGCATATACTTTACTTGCATTATTCTGCAGCATACAGTCTGTAAATCCGCCTGTAGATGCACCTATATCCATACATATTTTCCCCTGCAAATCTATACCGAAGTGTTTCATGGCTTTCTCTAATTTAAGTCCACCACGGCTTACATATTGCAAGGTCTTTCCATGTATCTCAATATTGCAATCATCTGGGAAAGTTGAACCGGCCTTGTCTTCTCTATTGTTATTTACAAAGACATTGCCCTCCATTATCATAGTCTTTGCTTTCTCTCTCGAAGGCGCAAGTCCTCTGTTTACAAGTAATACATCTAATCTTTCTTTCATAATTCCTCATTGTGCTTTAGCTTATTTATTATTCTATCTACTATGGACTCTGCATCTAACTGTAGGTCTCTCTTCAACTGTTCCACATTTCCATGCTCCACATAAGCATCCGGAATCGCAATTGGAAGTACTGCTATTCCAAGCTCTTCCTGTTGTACATAAGATATAATATGCTCACCAAATCCACCACTTAGAACATTCTCCTCCATAGTGACAAGAAGTCTGTGTTCCTTTGCCAGCTCACATATTGCAGACTCATCAAACGGCATCGCAAATCTGGCATTAATAAATGTTGCATCTATACCCTTCTGCAATAATCCCTTGCACACTTCTTCTGCTGTTTTTACCATACTGCCAAGTGCAAGGATTGCAACATCTTTTCCAGAATGAATTAATTCGCTCTTTCCTAATTCTATCGGAGCTCTGTATTCTTTTAATCCATCATATGCTGTTCCTCTTGGATATCTTATCGCAATTGGCGCATCGAATTCAATCGCATATTTAAGCATATCGGATAATTCCCATTTGTTTTTTGGTGCAAGCACTGTCATATTTGGAATGCTCGACAAAAATGAAATATCAAATATTCCCTGATGTGTCTCTCCATCGCTTCCAACAAGTCCTGCCCTATCTATAGCAAAAATCACATGCAGATTCTGTATACACACATCATGTAATATCTGGTCATATGCCCGCTGTAAAAATGATGAATAAACTGCAAATACCGGTATCAGACCAGCTTTTGCAAGTCCTGCCGCAAAAGTGGTTGCATGCTCTTCCGCAATTCCCACATCAAAAAATCTATCCGGATAGAGATTACTAAATCTCTTAAGCCCTGTACCATCCGCCATAGCTGCAGTTATTGCAACCAGCCTGTCATTTTTCTCACCCATTTTCCTCATAACAGTGGAAAAAACGTCTGTATAATTGGCAACTGTCTTCTTCTTGATTGGAAGTCCGGTCTCTACGTCAAATGGCTCCGCCCCGTGAAATCTCGATGGATTACGCTCAGCCGGTGCATATCCTGAACCTTTATGAGTTAATACATGCACTATAACAGGTCCGTCAACTCTTTTTGCTTCCGCAAATAATTTCCTCATTTCAGGAACATTATTACCATCAACTGGTCCTAAATAGATAATTCCCATCTCCTCAAAGAACATTCCCGGGATAAACAGCTGCTTTATACTGCTTTTGGTATTACGGATTTTCTTGACCATTTTTTCGCCATATACAGGTATCTGATTAAGCGAATTCATGACATTATTCTTAAGTCCCCTGTATGCATCTGCCGTTCTAAAACCAGCCAGATATCTGCTCATTCCACCAACATTCTCCGATATGGACATGTTGTTGTCATTTAATACTATTATGAAATTCGACTTAAGATTCGATGCATTGTTTAGTGCCTCATATGCCATTCCACCTGTCAACGCACCATCACCTATGACAGAAACCACATGATAGTCCTCTCCAGTCAGCTCTCGTGCCTTTGCAAGTCCAAGGCCTGCCGATATTGATGTAGAACTGTGTCCTGTATTAAAGCAGTCACAATCACTCTCTACAGCTTTGGGAAAACCGCTCATTCCACCATACTGACGAAGACTTGAAAAGCCTTCTTTCCTGCCTGTAAGTATCTTGTGCGTATATGACTGGTGTCCTACATCCCAGACTAATTTGTCCTTTGGTAATGAAAACGACAAATGAAGTGCCATGGTAAGCTCCACGACACCAAGATTTGACGCAAGATGCCCACCAGTTACAGCTATATTGTGTATCAGAAACTCTCTTATCTCTGTCTGAAGTATTTTGAGTTCGTCTTCGCTTAACTTCTTTATATCGTTTGGTTTTTGTATCTTTTCTAACACCATATTATTTATCCCTATCTATAAGATATATAAATAACTCATGCAAAAACTCACTGTCGGTACCCAATTTATCCAGCATTTCACATGCTTCATTCGACAACCTTGCCACATCCTCTTTTGCCTTTTCCAGACCTTCAAATGTAACATATGTCGATTTATTGTTCTTCTCATCACTGCCTATTGGCTTTCCAAGAACCTCGAGTGTACTTGTCACATCCAGTATGTCATCCTGTATCTGGAACGCAAGTCCAAGCTTTGTCGCTATCTGTTCAACCTGTGCTATTTCTTCATCCTTTGCACCTGCTAATATTGCACCTATCATCATGGATGCCTCTATAAGTGCACTTGTCTTTAGACGATATATGAAATCAAGCTTATCACGCGTTATCAGTTTTTTGTCTTCATCATCAGATTTCTCTGATTCCACATCGACAACCTGGCCTCCCACCATGCCATAGACTCCGGCCTTTTTCGAAAGAACCATAAGTGCTTTGCCTATTTTCTGATAGTCTGTTCCTACTTCAAATGCGCTGTTTGCAGTCTCATATGCATAATTTAGAAGTGCATCTCCTGCCAATATGCCCATTGCCTCACCATAGGCAACATGAGTAGTTTTCTGTCCTCTTCTGTATTCGTCATTGTCCATAGCTGGTAAATCATCATGCACAAGCGAATATGTATGGATAAACTCGATTGCTGCCATAAACGGATAAATAACCTCGTCGCTTCCTCCAAATAACATATAGGTTGCCTCCATAAGCATTGGCCGAAGTCTCTTACCACCTACACGAACACTGTAATTCATAGCTTCAAATATAGTTTTCTGAAACCCCTCTTCTTCTGGCAGATATTTCTCTAATATTTGATTTATCGACTCTGCCCGATTTGCAATCTCTATCTTAATATCCATTAAAATTCCTCCAGATTACCGTCTTCATTTAGTACAAGCATCGCTTTTTCCATTGAATCCAACATCTCGTTAGCAGATTTTACTTCATCAAGTCCGCGCTTATATAACTCAAAGGATTTATCAAGTCCGATTGAACTATCCTCCATCTGTGTGATTATTTCATCAAGCCTGTCAAATCTTTCTTCCAGACTGACTTTTCTTTCTTCACTCACTTCTTTATTACCTCCGATACAACAGCTTTAATCTGTCCATCTATCAAAAAGATATCAAGTTCATCATCTATTTCAACCTCTGATGTACTTCTTATTGCTTTATTATCGATTCCTGATACATATGCATATCCCTGACTTAACTTCTTCGCAGGTGAATATGCCTCTAGGGTTCCTGCAAGCAGTGATAACTTATGACGTTTATCCTGTAATATTCTATAAATAAGCTCCCGCAATCTATTATCGTAATCGGCTGCTTTTCTTCTGTTCTCATTAAGTCTGTTCATTGGACTTAAATAGTAAAGCCTTGTCTTCTGATGCGCTATCTTCTCACGCGCATATCCAATCTTTCCTGACAAAACAGAATCCATATGCCGCTTTCTTTCATTAATCTGTGATATTGCAAGCTCTCTGTTAAATACTGCAATATCCGCTGCCGCTGTAGGGGTCGGTGCCCGCATATCAGCAACAAAATCCGCTATAGTCCAGTCTACTTCATGTCCCACAGCTGATATAATTGGAGTCTTACATTCAAAAATTGCTCTTGCCACAATCTCCTCATTGAAGGCCCATAAGTCCTCAATAGAGCCGCCGCCACGTCCTACTATCATAACGTCAACGCCAAGCATATCAAGTGCACGTATACCATTTACTATACTTTGTGCTGCCCCCTCTCCCTGTACAAGTGCGGGATAAAGAATCAGCTGCACTGAGGGATTATTCTTTGTCGCAATATTTCTTATATCCTGAATGGCAGCTCCCGTAGCAGCTGTCACAATTCCAACAGTCTTTGCATACTTTGGAATCGGCTGTTTATATTCCTGTGCAAACATCCCCATCTCTTCTAATTCCCGCTTTAGAGCTTCAAACTTCAAATAGAGATTTCCTGCACCATCAAGCTCAATCTGTCTGGCATATATCTGATACTGTCCGGATTTCTCATATACTTCTACCGAACCTGTAACAATGACTTTATCCCCTTCTTTCATTGTAAAATCCAGACCATTTCTCCTGTTTCCAGCAAACATAATAGCACTGATGGTTCCACCATCATCCTTTAACGTAAAATAAATATGTCCGCTAGGATGATATGTGCAATTTGACACTTCACCTTTTATGCTTATTCTTTTAAGCATAAAATCCTGTGCGAACATATTTTTCACATAGCTATTAACCTGCTTTACTGTATATACATTCTTCGTCATGCGAATTTGGCAAGAATACCGTTTACAAATGATGGGGAGTCATCTGTTCCATACTTCTTGGCAAGCTCAACAGCTTCATTTATTGAGACCTTAAGAGGAATATCTTCTTCGTATTTTATTTCGTATAATGCTAATCTTATTATACTCAAATCGACCTTGCCCATACGACTAGTCTTCCAGCCTGTCGAAACTTCATTTACTGCCGCATCAAGCTCATCAAGCTTCTCGAATATAGCACTGCATTTGCCCTTGATATATGTCATATCACTCTCATTAAGAGCTGCAAGCTCATCCTCAAAAAGAGCAATCTGTTCTTCAAATTCGGTCTGTTCATGAAATTCCACGCGGAACAACATCATAAATACATTTTCTCTTATTTCTCTTCTAGTCATAAAAGTTTCCTCTCATATTTTACTATGCTCATTCACAAAAAAGGATGCCTCAACGACATCCTTTTCATGCATTAATTGTCGCCCATATCAACACTGGCAATTCGTACGTTCACAACCGCAACAGTAAGTCCTGTCATGTTCTCGATTGTAGACTTAACTTTCTCCTGTACTTTAGATGACACATCCGGAATACTGTATCCGTAATCTATATTGATTGCTACATCAACCTTGACCTCGTCATCTAATACTTCTACAAGAATACCCTTTGACAGATTCTTCATTCCAAGTCGGCTTACAATTTCATTTGTAATATTTCCAGCCATTGAGCTGACACCCTCTACTTCTGTAGCGGCAAGCCCAGCGATGATAGCTACCACCTCATCAGCGATTTTAACTTCGCCAAGCTGGTCTGACTTGATCTTGAATGTCTTTCTGTTCTCAGCCATTATTTTTTCCTCCTTATGCCTCTATACAGTCTGTCCTTTTGCGACATATACCTGGAAAGCTTCATTTCCAGTCAAAGATTTGTTTGCCTGAATATGAACATTCTTGTCTGTAATAACATATTCAAGTCTTGCACCATCCTCAACAACTGTATCCTGCATCAATATACTGTTTCTTACTACTGCGCCCTTTCCAATCTTGACACCTCTTGCAAGTATACAGTTCTCAATCTCACCTTCGATAATACAACCGTCAGCTACCATTACATTCTTGGCCTTAGAACCATTGATATATCTGGTTGGGTTATCATCCCTTATCTTGGTATAGATTGAGTTGCCCTTCTTAAAGAGTGCATTTCGGTTCTCTTCGTTAAGAAGTCGCATATTCTCATCAAAATATGTCCTCATATCACTTATCTGAGCAACATATCCATCATACTCATATGCCTGAATATTAAGGCTGTCTGTCTGCGCTGCAAGCAAATCTCTTGTAAAGTAAGAAAAACCATGTACATACGCATCATCAACGAGATTGATAAGCTTTTCTCTCTCTATGAGATAAACATTCATGCAATAGTTAACCTCTCCTGCCTGTCTTGAATTAATATATATCTTCTTGACTCTGCCGTCATTTAAGTCAATTGTGTAATACAATTCCTGCATATTGGCATTAGGACGAAGGAAAGCCTTTGGAATCTCCTGCTTGCGATACATAATAGTCACATCAGCATTGCTCTTCTTATGTGCTTCAATTAACTTTCTGAAGTCAAAATTGAATGCAAGATTGGCATCTGATAAAATCACATATTTCTGCGAACATTTCTTGAGATATCCTTTGATACTCTCTAAAGCTTCAATTCTACCACTATAAACTTTTATCTGCTTCTGTGCAAATGGTGGAACTATATTAAGACCGCCATTCTTTCTTGCAAGGTCAAACTCCTGACCAGATCCAAGATGATCCATTAACGAATGATAATTCTGTCTTACAATAAGTGAGATATTATCAATTCCACTGTGAACCATACTTGAGATAATAAAGTCACACATACGATAACGTCCTGCAAATGGAATAGATGCCATAAGACGTTCTGTAACCAGTTCTGGAATAAGTGCGTCATAACTGTTAGGGAAAATTACGCCCAACGCTTCATCATTATTCATGTTTAACATTGTTCTCCGCCCTCCTCAACATCATTATAGACCATAGCTTTTGGTCCTATTACAGCTCTCGCACCAATAGTAACACCCGGTGCTATAGTAGCCACTTCAAGTGGTCCATCCTCCTCAGGAGTTGCACCAATAACAGCACCTTCTCCAATTATCGCATTCTCTGCTATAATACAATGTCTGACAGATGCGCCTGCTTTGATAACTGTATTCCCCATTACAACTGCATCTTCTACAATTGCTCCTTCTTCAACAGTTACACCTGCAAAAAGAATTGAATGCTTAACATTTCCCTTGATATTACATCCGTCTGTTATCATGGAATTCTCTACAGTAGCATTCTCTCCAACTCTGTGTCCTGTCATACCACTATTTCGACTGAAAATCTTCCAGTTCTCATCAAACAGGTTGATTCCACTATGCTCAGGATCAAGAACTTCCATATTAGCCTCCCATAGGGAGTTGATTGTTCCTACATCCTTCCAATATCCATCGAAACGATATGCGTACATTTTTCTGCTATCACGTAACAGATTTGGAATGATATTGTTACCAAAATCATTCTCTGAATCAGGATCATTTTCATCCTCAATGAGATATTGTCTTAAAATATCCCAATTGAATATGTAAATACCCATGGAAGCCAGATTAGATTTCGGCTCCTTTGGCTTCTCCTGGAACTCTGTAATCTTATCATTCTCATCTGTTACCATAAGTCCAAATCTCGAAGCCTCATCCCAAGGTACTTCCATTACGGCAACTGAGAATTCTGCTCCTTTTTCTTTATGGAATCTGAGGAAATCACCGTAATCCTGTTTACAAATCTGATCTCCTGATAAAATGATTACATATTCAGGATCATATCTCTCTATAAACGAGATATTCTGATAAATTGCATTCGCGGTTCCTTTGTACCAGTCAGAACCTGATGCTCTCTGATATGGTGGAAGAACATGGACACCTCCATATAATCTATCCAAGTCCCAAGGTTGACCATTTCCAATATATTCATTCAACACGAACGGTTGATATTGTGTCAAAACCCCGACTGTGTCGATTCCTGAATTAACGCAATTCGATAATGGGAAATCGATAATTCTGTATTTTCCACCAAATGGAACTGCAGGTTTTGCAAGCTTCTGTGTAAGTGCGTATAAACGTGAACCCTGTCCACCTGCAAGCAGCATAGCAACTATTTCTTTTGCCATCACACTTTCCCCCTTAATTTAAAATAATATATTATAATGTTAACACATTTTATTCTTCGTGCCTAGTGATTATTTCCAAGAATATCAGCAGTATTTATAAATTCATATGGTGTCTCCTGGTAGACATAATAATTAAGCCAATTTGAATATAAAATATTGCCATGTGAACGCCACTGAAGCAACGGTTTTTGTGTATCATCATCGTTTGGATAATAATTGACAGGCATGTCTATCTCAAGTCCTTTGTTCTTGTCTCTCATGTATTCATTGTGCAATGTGACTCTGTCATATTCAGGATGTCCCATCACAAAAATCCTGCTTCCGTCACCATCTATTACAAGAAATACTCCAGCTTCATCAGATTCAGCCAGAATCGTGAGTTCTTTGTGCTTTCGGATATCCTCTGCACTTACCTCTGTATGTCTTGAATGCGGTGCATAAAATAAATCGTCAAAACCTCTGACTAGTGGTATCTTTCTATTTTTTACTCTATGCGGAAATACTCCAAACATCTTTTTGTCCAGATACCGCTTTGGAATTCCATAGTGATAGTACAGACCAGCCTGTGCACCCCAGCATAGATGAAGCGTCGACGTTACATGCGTCTTACTCCATTCCATAATATCACATATTTCTTCCCAGTAATCAACCTCTTCGTATTCCATCTGCTCTACTGGTGCGCCTGTTATAATCAGTCCATCAAAGTTCTGTTTCTTCACTTCATCGAATGTCAGATAAAATTTATTTAAATGACTAAGCGATGTATGTGTAGATTCATGAGTTGATGTTGCAATGAATGTAACGTTAACCTGAAGCGGAGTATTCGACAGAGACCTCAGTATCTGAAGCTCAGTCTCCTCTTTTAGCGGCATAAGATTGACTATTGCAATCTCAAGCTGACGAATATTCTGATGAATCGCTCTGTTTTCATCCATTACAAATATATTTTCTCTTTCAAGTATCTCCTTTGCCGGGAGATCATTTTGTGCTTTAATCGGCATTTCTATCCTCTTTTCTAGTGACCAAACATATCTATAAATTCAGCTTCCGAGATTATCGGAACACCGAGCTGTTTAGCTTTTTTATTTTTTGATGAGGCGGATTCTACATCGTTGTTTACCAGGTAATTTGTCTTCTTTGAAACACTGCCTGTCACCTTTCCGCCCTGTCCCTCAACATAAGCCTTGAATTCATCTCTATTCCTGAATTCAAATACATCTCCTGTTATTACAAATGTAATACCGGCGCAGCTTCCTGATGAAGTATCCCTTGTTTCCACACGCTCAACATTTACTTCACTTAATAGGTTCTTAAGCATCTGCTTATTATTTGCATCGTTATACCATTCAAGTACAGAATTTGATTTCTCAATTCCAATTCCTTCAACATCCTCAAAGCCCCGGTTTTCTTCCATTCTGTGCAAAAACTCGTCAAAACCAATTGTGCTTACGAATTTCTTTGCTGCATCAATTCCTATCATAGGTATACACAATGAGTAGATAAAGTTAACCGGATGAATATTTCGACTTTTTTCTATTGCATTTTTCATGTTTTCACATGATTTTTCTCCAAAGCCTTCCATCTTACTAATCTGTTCAAAGTGCTCTGGAAGATGAAAGATATCAGCAAATTCTCTGATGTATCCGTTATTAATAAATTTTAACATTGTCTGAATTGAAAGTCCATCCATATCCATTCCATTTTTGCTTACAAATCTTGTAAATTTTTTAACGTTCTTTGCCGTACAATTTGGATTTGTACAATGCAATGTCTTGGTTTCACTTCTTGGACTTATTCTCACCTCTGTTTTGTGACCACATACCGGACACTCTGTCGGAATCTCCACCTCTCCGACTGCATCCTTTACGGCTATACATTTAGGAATAATCTTGTTTGCCTTGATTACTGATAAGGTACATTCCTTTCCTATACCAAGTCTTTCTATTTCGCTTAAGTTACACAGGGATGCACGGGATACTGTTGTTCCTTCAATCTGAACCGGTTCAAATACTGCAACCGGCGAAATTGTTGATACTGCACATGACCATTCTATAAATCTAAGTCGTGAATCAACAGCTTCATCCTGCCACTTGAAGGCATATCCAGCTCTTGTTGCATGATGACCGGTCACACTTCCGCCTGATGCATATTCAACATCATCATAGCATATAACAAGTCCGTCAACAGGTATATCCATCTGTCCGTTTTCTACCTTTTTTGTCCACTTTTCAACCACATCAGACACACCCGATGCGTCAGTTGCCTCTCTTTCAACAGTAACAAATCCAAGTTCATCGAGGTAATCCATCTGTGCTCCCCACGAGCTTATTGCATCATCAATGTGAACAAGTGTAAAAGCATTGAAATGGACTCTACGTCGCTTTACCTCTGCCGGATCATCCAGATTCAGCGTACCTGATGCAAGATTTCTTGGATTAGCATACTTGTCGTCATCATCCTCTATCATGTCATTAATCTGTTCAAAATCTGTATATGATATCGTTGCTTCTCCACGGACTACCATATGCCCCTGATAATTGATTGTCGTAGGAATATCTGCTATCGCATCCTTCAGGAATGTAATATTTGTACCTACCGTTCCATTTCCTCTTGTAAGTATTCTTGTAAGCTTTCCATCATCATAAGTCAGCACCAGTGTCAGACCATCAAGCTTCCACGAAAGCCATATAGCCTTGTCCGAAGCCCAGCTAATCAAATCATCTACAAGCTTTGTCTTGGCAAGTGAAAGCGCAGGAAACTCATGTGTTTCTTTCTCTCCTGAATTCTCCGCAAAGCCTGCATTCTGTGTTGGACTATCTGGAAGTACAATTCCTGTTTCATTTTCAAGCTCTGTCAATTCATCAAACAAAGCATCCCACTCATAGTTGGACATGATTTCGTCTGCACCATTATAATATGCTTCCGATGCCTTGTTTAGAACCTCAACTAATTCTTTTATTCTTTTTTCTTTTTCTGCTACAGTTCCCATTTCATTATTTCTCCAATTATTTTTCATACTCTTGTCTAACTGGCTGATTTGACGAATTTCTGATTAAAACCTGAAGCTTTTTGTATTCCTCCTCAGTGACATTTCTGTAATGTCCTGTCTCTAAATCTCCCAGCTCAATATTCATTATTCTGACTCTTCTTAGTTGTACCACGCGATATCCAAAATATTCACACATTCTTCTTATCTGACGATTGTACCCCTGTGTCAGTATTATTTTAAACTGCCTGCTCGAAAGCTTCTTCACATGGCACTTTCTAGTTGTAACTCCAAGCTCAACCAATGGAACTCCACCTGATAATCCTCTTATAAAGCTATCGCTTATAGGTTTATTAACTGTGACAATGTATTCTTTTTCATGCTTATTTCCTGCACGCATCATCTTATTTACTATATCTCCATTGTTGGTAAGAAGTAACAAACCTTCTGAGTCTTTATCAAGTCTTCCCACCGGATATATGCGCTTAGGATAATTTATATAATCAATTACGTTATCCTTCTCCCTCTTTTCAGCTGTACATACAATTCCAACCGGTTTGTTAAAAGCTATGAGAATCATTTCTTCTTTTGAAATTTTCTTTCCATTTACACATACAATTTGACCTTCACGCACTCTGTCACCAGTAACTGCAACCCTGCCATCTATAGTCACATTGCCCATTTCGACCTGTCGGTCAGCCTCTCGCCTTGAACACACTCCGGCTTCACTAAGGTATTTATTTATTCTTATTCCTTTATCGTCCATATATTTCCACCTTTAAAAACATGTGAAAAAACGGAGACTTTATCGTCTCCGTCTCAGCTTTTCCAATTGATCATTTTACAGCCTCAAGGAATTCTGTCTTAATATATCCTTTGCCATCTTTTCCTCCACTGTACTCTACGATTGTCCACTCACCTTCTTCACCTAACTTAGTAAGTACAACACCATCTGTGAGCTTTCCTAACAACTCCGCATCTGCACTTGCTGCAGCACGTACATTTACAATATCAATTGTCTTAACCTTTGATGTCTTTGATTCCGATTCCTGAGTATTATTCTGTGTCTCCTGCTCAGTATCTTTTTGTGTTTCTGTGTCCTTCTCTGTTTCTGTATCTTTCTGTGTTTCTGTGTCTTTCTCTGTTTCTGTATCCTTCTGTGTAGACGCCTCTGTTCCCTTTTCAGTTGATTCTTCTGTATTTTCTTCTGTCTTTACAGGTCTGATTGTTGCTGCCCACTCGCGAATAGCTGTATCAATAGTTTCCTGTAGCATCTTGGCAAGCTTCTCATCTCCTGATATAGCCTCGTTGTATGCAACCTGAACTTTTCCCTGTAATTTCTCAAAATCTTCTTGCTGCATATACTGCTGAATTAATGTATATATATCAGAATCCATTGGATTCTCAGCAAAATTGAGATTGTATATACTATATAAATTATTAATAAAAAGCTTTCCATCAGCGTTTGTTTCTACATAAAAGAAATCCAGTGCTGGTGCAGTTGAATCAACATCGTAGAACTTTATGTCAGTTCTAACAGAAACAAAGTATGAGCCATCAGTCGCACCCTGCTTACTATAATATGTGATATTCATAATTTTCTCATAGTATTTTGAAAGAACTGATATATAACTCTTCTCGTTATCGCTGACTGGTGTAGCAACCTTCTCAAGTTCGGCTGTATCTCCCTGCGCATAAGCTTCATAGTATTTCTCGAGCAACTCTTTTATTGCATCATTTGAATCATTCTCAAATTCACTGTCAAAAGAAAAATCACCATTATTTTCCTCTTGTGGCTTTTGTGTATCTGCTATCTGATTATCCTTCGCATTCTTAGGATTTGTTCCAAACTTAAGTACTAATACCAATATAACAAAGAGTAAAGCAGCGGCAAAATATCTCTTATTCTCTACAAAAAACACTCCTATTTTACCAAAATTATCTTTATTAAAAATGCCCTTTATTTTATCTAAAAATGATTGCATA
>JAXELM010000166.1:0-3737 GCA_034100525.1 Agathobacter sp. | reverse complement strand
GAGATTGCCTGAATAACATCTGCAAATTCTCTCTGCATTGCCTTTGGAATCTTGTATCCATAGACACTGCTCATAATAAATGCAACTCCACCTTTTCCGGACTGGCTGTTTATTCTTACAACCGGTTCATACTCTCTACCGATGTCAGCAGGGTCAATTGGAAGATATGGAACCTCCCAAATCTCTGAACCACGCTCTTTAAGTGCCTGCTCACCTTTGTTAATAGCATCCTGATGGGAACCGGAGAATGCTGTAAATACAAGCTTTCCTGCATATGGATGTCTCATATCCACCTTCATCTTACAGCAACGCTCATATACCTCTACTATCTCTTTGACATTCTCGATATCAAGCTCAGGATTGATGCCTTGTGAAAACATATTGTATGCCACAGTAAGGATATCTACGTTTCCTGTTCTCTCTCCATTTCCAAGAAGTGTTCCCTCTACTCGATCAGCACCTGCAAGAAGTGCAAGCTCGGTAATAGCAACACCTGTTCCTCTGTCATTGTGAGGATGCACACTTAAGATAACATTCTCTCTCTCTTTGAAATGAGTACTCATCCACTCTATCTGATCAGCATATACGTTTGGAGTATTCATCTCAACAGTTGCAGGCAGATTGAAAATAATTGGATTGTCATTTGCATGATTCCAGGTATCCTGAACAGCTGTACATATCTCAAGTGCAAAATCTACTTCAGTACCTGTAAAGCTCTCTGGTGAATACTCAAGCTGAAGATTTCCATCGTAGTTCTTCATGCCTTCTTTTACCATATTTGTTCCGGCTATTGCAATATCAATTATCTCTTTCTTATCCTTGTGAAACACAACATCTCTCTGTAATGTAGAAGTTGAGTTGTAAATATGGAATACTACATTCTTAATTCCCTGAATTGCTTCAAAGGTTCTGTCAATAAGCTCCTGACGGCACTGTGAAAGTACCTGCACCTTTACATCATCAGGAATCATATTCTCATCTACAAGCTTACGCAAAAAATCAAACTCAATCTGTGAGGCAGCTGGAAAACCAATCTCGATTTCCTTAAAGCCTAGTTTGAGAAGAAGATTAAACATCTCCACTTTCTCATCTACATTCATTGGCTCAATAAGTGCCTGATTTCCATCTCTTAAATCTACTGAACACCAGATTGGTGCCTTTTCAATTTCTTTATTTGGCCACTGTCTCTCAGGATAGTGTAATACCGGATTTCTCTTATATCTTTTATAATTAAGCATATCTCATTTCTCCTACTATTATTCAATTATTCTAGTATAACGAAAACTGTTATACTAGCCTTCGCCAAGTCCATCTTTTATATATTGGGTAATTGCACTTAGGGCTTCCTCTTCATCTTCGCCCTCGCATATCAGATTAATCTCATCACCCGACTTGATACAAGCACCAAGCACACTAAGTACGCTTTTTGCATTGGCTATGTTGCCGTCATACTCAAATGTAATTTTACTCTTATATTTCATTGCTTCCCTGCACAGATTTCCTGCGGGACGCAAATGCAATCCTGTTGGATTGACTATCTTAACAATCTCTGAAACCACTTTTATACCCCCTATAGCATTACCTTAGTAATCAACTCAGCCAGCTTCTTCGCCTCTTCATCAATGACCTTCTGGTCCTTTCCTTCTATCATAACTCGAACGAGCGGTTCTGTTCCAGATGGTCTGATTAGAACTCTTCCTTCGCCAGCGAATTTCTTCTCAAGCTCTTCAATCGCTTCTGCGATCTCCGAATACTCCATGTAGCTTTCTTTTTTGTGATTAGGTACTTTCGCATTCACAAGTGCCTGCGGCAACACCTCCATAACAGATGCAAGCTCTGATAAAGGCTTCTTTGTATCCACCATTACCTGCAATAGATGCAAGGCACTAAGAAGTCCATCACCTGTAGTATTATCATCCAGAAAAATCACATGTCCTGACTGTTCTCCCCCAAGATTATAGCCATTCTCACGCATATTCTCCAACACATATCTGTCTCCAACCTTAGTCTTCTCTATATGTATTCCCTTTTCTTCTCCCATTAGAGTAAAACCTAGATTAGTCATTACAGTGACTACAATTGTATCTTTTGCTAATTTTCCTTTTTCTTTGAGATAATTACCGCATATCGCCATTATCTCATCTCCATCAACAAGCTTTCCATTCTCGTCAACAGCCAGCATTCTGTCAGCATCTCCATCGAATGCTATTCCAACTGCTGCTCTCTCAGAAACTACTCTTGCTTTTAGCTCATCCATATGAGTCGATCCACAGTTAGCATTTATGTTTGTTCCATCCGGCTGTGTATGTATAGCAACAAGATCAGCTCCCAAATCCTGTAATGCTTTAACTGATGTATACGAGCTTGCACCCTCAGCACAGTCAATTACAATCTTCATTCCTGACAAATCAACCGGAACTGTCTTTTCCTCAAATTTGATATATTCATCAACAATATCAAATCTGTAATCCACCTTTCCAATTCCAGGTCCTATTGGAAAAATGACATCCTCCATATCATTTGCGATAAGAGCTTCAATCTCATCCTCCAGGTCATCTGAAAGCTTATATCCTTCCCCATTAAAGAATTTGATTCCGTTAAACTCCATAGGATTATGTGATGCTGAAATAACAACACCCGCATCAACTTTATGCTTTCTTGTAAGATATGCAATCGCTGGTGTAGGCGCAACACCTACATAAATTGCATTTGCTCCAACTGAACATATTCCTGCCATCAGAGCATTCGCAAGCATTCCTCCAGATATTCTTGTATCACATCCAACAATAATTGTAGGCTGGTGCGATTTTTCTTTTGTAAGTACGTACGCGCCTGCCTGTCCTAACTTCATTGCAAGTTCAATTGTTAGTTCTGTTCCTGCAACTCCGCGTACACCATCTGTACCAAACATTCTAGCCATTTACTAATTCTCCAATCTTTCTTTATTCGTATCTATTCAGTACCTTCATAGTTACGAACCGCAAGTGCATTAAAATCTGCTACGCTGATGGGCACTTGCTCCAACAAACTATACTTTTTCTTACGAAATATGCGATTCCGCATATTTCTGTACTGAACAGTTACCTTTATTCAGAAACTTCGTTTTCATCCTTATCTGTATTCTTTTGTTCGTCAACTGAATTATCATCTGCTGCATCTTTATTCGAATCATCACTTCCAGGCGTATTAGCGTCTGGCGTATTATCTGTCGGTGTATCATCTGCTGGTGTGTCATTTTCTGAAGAAGACTCAGATGACTGCGACTTTTTCTTGATTGTCACACGAACAGCCACACTGTCACAGGAATATTTTTCTTCATCAAGCTGTATATCAACAGCCACAGTATGCGTTCCTTCAGCTAAAGCCGAAACATCTATCGAACCTTTTATCTTATCTGCAGTAAGTGCTGACAAATCTTTATCATCTCCTGTTACAGTAATAGCGAGAACTGCTGATGAGAACTTAAGTTCATAATCAGAAGAAAGACCTTTTACATCAATATTGTCAGTGCTAATATTGATTGTTCTCGTACTGATTGTTTTAATCTTTATTGTAACAGTAATACTTGCATCCTCTGCATTAACCAAAGAAATTCCTTCTGGCAGAAATTCTGTGATATCTACAGTCGTGACAATATCCTCCTGCGCATCAGTAACATCTAATGTATCACCCGATACCTCTATGCTTGATAAAGCATTAAGCGCAGATGCACTTCCCTTTACAAGTACACTTGATAT
>JAXELM010000143.1:0-5991 GCA_034100525.1 Agathobacter sp. | reverse complement strand
GAAATTGAATATCCACTATAAAAGTAGAGCCCACGCCTTTTTCACTTTCAATTATAATAGTGCCTCCCATCAAATCCACAAGACTTTTTGTGATAGCCATTCCAAGACCTGTTCCCTGAATCTTGCTGATTCTGCTGTCATTCTCTCTCGTAAATGAATCAAATATATTGTTCTGGAACTCTTCATCCATACCGTATCCATTATCGGATACCTCTATCTTGTAATGAGCCGAACGTCCCGAAACAAGATACTCTGTCATCTTTAGCTTTATATTACCACCATTTTGTGTATACTTAACTGCATTTGTCAATAGATTAAGGCAAATCTGCTTAAGGCGCACTTTGTCTACAATTATAAGATCATGTACAATATTTTCAATATCAATGCAAAAAGTATGACCTTTTCCCCTCATCTGGGGACGTACAATCTGGTCCAGTTCATCTACAATACTTGAAATCGACTCTTCCGAAAGATTAAGCGTAGTCTCTCCGCTCTCTATCCTGCTCATATCAAGTACGTCATTGATAAGACCAAGTAAATGCTGGCTGGTTGTCAAAAGCTTCTTTGTATACTCTCCTACTTTCTTGGGATTATCAGCCTCATTTGACAGTAATGTAGCCAACCCCACTATCGCATTCATAGGTGTTCTTATATCATGACTTATATTTGACAAAAAATAGCTTTTAGATTTATTAGCATTTTCTGCAATCTGCAATGCATCCTCTGTAACCTTCTTTGCTTCTTCCAAAGACTGGTTCAATTCCTCTAACTGCTGCTTCTCATTTCTGACCTTTTGACTATCAAAGCTGATAAAAACAACAAGAATAACTGCAAGTAGCACTACAATCATGGTGGCAAGAATTGAACTCATTCCGATTGATTTAATATTATCATCCAATTCACCTAATACAGATGCATAATCTACCACAATCGTAACATACCAGTCAATACCATGAACTTTAGCATAGCTAATAATATTGTCTTTCCCATCTTCTGATACTACACGAATAGCATGATTTTCTCCCCTAAGCACACTCTTCCTAAAACTGTCTATATCTGAGATATCATCGCTCTCTACAAATTTGGCATTTTCATATACTTTAAAAAAATAATAACTTGTTTCATCTTTATCCAAATTGTCAGTATAAAGCAGAACCAGCCCGTCCTCATTGATTACACGAATTTTGCCGTTTCCTGCAAATGATTCCACTGAAAGCAGATTCATAAATGTATCCAGCTCATAATATGCCATAAGGTATTGAACTTCTCTCCCCTCCACAGTCACATCTGTAATTGGGGTACCGAACAACACCATATCTCGCTCTCCATCCTGACTTAATGTACATATCCTGCTATTATCAAAAAAAAGTGGACAAAGCTCCTCTGTCAGTTTAATAAATCCTCTTTTGCCATTCTGATCAATATACTCGCCTTCTTCTGTAACCAGCTCAACTCTGTATGTATCAAGCAAACTGGTCCGCAGATATGACTGCGCCTTTTGGGAATCCATATCACCGATGGCTGTCAGGGCACTATCCATAATCTCCATACGCGCCCAGATATTATTAATCTGATTATCCAACACTTCCCTTACCTGATTAACATTATCTGATAACAATGTAAGTGCCGTCTGTTCACTTACCCTGTTAACTGAAGAAAGTGTATTCTTCTGTAAAAGAAAGACTGCAACAAGTGCAATAAACAAAATTGCAACTATTATTGCCGAACTAGATTTTTTTACTTTCACCAAGCCTGCATTCCTTTCTTTTATTGTAACTTCAGTACCTTCATAGTTACCTTTTATTCTATTATAGTAAGCTGTTTCGGTTTAATAATGATTCCTTCCTGTGCTTTAATATAACTCTTGAGAATGTCTCTGAATGTCAAATCTTTATATGTCTGCACTACCTTGGCATCAGGTACAGCACCTCTAATAGATGCCACTTTGTATGTTTTGCTCATGTCTATATCCTGTCCATCAATTTTCAGTGATACATATTGTCCGCCATTTTCTCCTAACATTGAATAAGTCATCTCCAGACCGGCAAAAGCAGCCATGCCATTATCAGCAGATTCAAGTGCGTGTTCTAACAGTTCCTGCCCTGTCATTTCTACAACTACATAATCCATATCATTTTCTACCGGGTTTGAAAGAAAACTCATCTCCGCGGTTATGAGTGATAATTTTTCATCTGTAATATCACCACTGTATAAATAATTTTGCACACCATAATTTGCTGCCACTGGTACATATCCAATATCTGCATCCATGCTGTTTAAATACGCAAGACCATCAATATATGCTGCTTCAAGAGGTGTTAATGTCTCAGAAGCAGTTCCATAGATTTCGTTTTTCACTGGCAAAATAGCCTCATCTCTGGCGGAATCTGCACCCTCTAACCACTCTTTCACTGTAATATTTCCGTTTACCAGATCAGGTGTTGCCCCATGCAAATATGTCTCCACCATCCCCTCATTGTCATCGCCCTCGTAATAAAATGTAGTAATAATACGTCCATCCTCTATTGTATCTATTACATCTGAATAGAAGTCACTGTCAAGTAAAATATCATCCTTTAAAAATCCAAAATAATCACTGCCATTGATTAGTAATTTCTGTCCCTCAGGAGTACTTAGATAATCCATGATTTCAAGCATTACTTCTAATTTTTTCTCATCCTTTGCCCCCTGCTTTGTAATACTTATAAAGTTTCTTGGAATTGCATACAGATATCCCGAATCAGGGTCATCACTGGTATAAATAGGCATCATTCCCATTTCATGCGAATTCTCCGGTGTATCTTTATTCACTTCTTTATTGAACTCGTATCCCTGCTGACACTCAATATTCATTAATGAAGTATGGTAATTATATAGTTTTTGGCTTCGATATCCCGGTTTAACATTCCACAAATCCAAAGACAAAACACCATCTTCAAACATCTGAAGATACTTTTGTGCTGCCTCTTCCATATGACCGACCATACTTTCTTTGCCATTTTGATAATCTTTTAACCACTTTGCATTAGATATTCCGCGAATAGAATCTTCGTAATTCATCGTATTAAAAATAATCTGGAACATATCACACCAGCGCATTGTCGGAACAAAAGCCCGAACAGGTACTTCAATTGTTTTGCTCTCATCATCCGGGTCTGGCTCCCTGCCGATTAGTCCCATATTATCAACTTTATGGATAAGCTCCTTAAACTCTGAATAGTTAGTTGGAACTGAAAGGCCAAGCTCCGAAAAGGCAGTCTTGTCATAAACAATCCCATATACATAGCTTGGTCCGGGTATGTAATACAGGCCTCCATCCGAAGACGTGCAGGCCTCTATTGCATTAAGATAATAATTATTAACGAAGCTCTCAGAACCCAAATCGTAGATATACTCTGCCAGAATCTCATCATCAATGTGCTTTATGTTTTCACAAAGAACCAAATCAGGAGCCATGTCATGCGTTAGTTCTTCCTTCAAACGCAAATACGCATTCCTTGACGAATTACTGTTCAAATCCATAACTATATCAACATTAAAAAGCGATTCCAGTGTAGACTCAAACTCCGAGTTTATATGACCATCCTGATATTCAAATACAATCTGTATTTTAGAACCATTTTCCTCTTCCGGTTGTTGTGTTCCATCCAACTGCTTGACGCCATTTCCACATGCTGCAAATTGAAATGTCATTAATACTGCCAAACTAGTGGCAATTATTCCCTTTTTATTCATAACTGTTCACCTCACATACATTAATGATAGCATTTTGGTGTTATTTTACAAGAAAAATTAAAAAAAAGATAATTGACTATAATTAACTTTTTGACTAATATAAAATTAGACCTTAGATTAGTCAGAGGAGGTTATAAAAATGACATATATACAAAGAGCTATCACACCTATACTAAAAAAAAGAATTTCTACAACCAAGTGCACTCTTATAACAGGGGCAAGGCAAGTTGGTAAATCAACTCTAATAAAGCACGAATTTCCAGAATACAACAGGGTAAATTTTGACGATAAACTTACAAGACTTCAAGCAAAGGAAGAACCAAAACTATTCTTTCTTAATAATCCTTGTCCATTATTTATTGACGAAGTTCAGAAAGAAAACAGTATTTTGGAGGATATTAAACTTAAAGTCGATGAATCTGACGAACGCGGTATGTTTATCCTATCCGGCTCGCAAAAACTTGAGTTAATGAAAGGAATGAGTGAATCTCTTGCTGGAAGAGTATCTATTTCAGAGCTTTCGGGACTATCACTGCGTGAAATTCATGGCGTAGAATTCAACCACCACTTTGTTCCTACAGATGACTACATTAATCTACGAGAAAAAGAAATAAAACCATATAGCAACCTTTGGGAAATCATACACAAGGGTTCCTACCCTGAGTTATATGATATCGACAGGGACTGGCAGGAATACTATTCATCCTATGTTTCAACATATATTGAAAGAGATATAAATGAGCTGATTTCTGCGGACAGCATCACATTCACTAAATTTCTTACAGTTGTGGCCGCAAGAACCGGTGAGATACTCAACTATACCAATATTGCAAGCGAAGTTGGTGTTAGCGAGCCAACAATCAAGAATTGGATTTCCATTCTTGAGAGGACCGGCATTGTTTATTTATTACAGCCTTATAGTGCGAGTGCATTAAACAGAGCCATCAAAACTCCAAAGATATATTTTAGAGATACCGGACTTGCATGCTATCTCACCCGATGGCTAACTGCAGATGCCCTCAAATGTTCAGCTGTCGCAGGAAATATTTTTGAAACCTTTGTTGTATCTGAAATACTAAAATCATATACAAATGAAGGAAAAGATTATAAGTTTAACATCTTTTATTATAGAGGAAAAGACAAAAATTCATCTAGTGAAAATGAGATAGACCTTATTCTTGAAGAAAATGGTGTTTTGTATCCAATTGAAATCAAAATGTCTGGTAATCCAAAGGCAAGTATGGGCGCAACCAATCCTGTTCTTGATAAGATTACAGACAAGTCACGAGGTCTCGGCGTAATACTCTGTCTCATAGATAAAAAAACATATTTGAGAGAGAATCTTGTCGCTCTACCTATTGAATATATATAATAATTATAGTAATTCGGTTCAACATTTCTTGCGAATGGTGTTATTTTATCTTATATACAAATTTCTACATGGATTTCCAATACAGTAAAAAGGTGCCCTGCATTTTCATGCAGAACACCTTCGTTCTGTATCATTAATAGTCTTCTATTTCAGCATCTTTCTTTGTTCTATGAACAGTTCCTGCCGCATGGTGTGGCGGAGCATAGATTGTAGATACTTTAAGTGGCTGACCACATTCGTTTACAATATTATGCCACGTTTCTGCCGGTACAAACACTACATCACCACAACCTATTCTTTTCATAACATCTGTATGTGTTTTACATTTTCCCATTTTAACAACTGCATTTCCCTGTTCTACCCTGATTATCTGGTCAGTGTCAGGATGAATTTCAAGTCCTATTTCACCATAAGGATTAATACTCATGAGTGTCATCTGCATTTGTATACCTGTCCATATAGTTGTACGAAAGTTATCATTTCTTGCAGCCATTTTTCCTACATTAGTGACAAATGGATTTGGTCCATAATCTATCTTTTCATAATTGTTTTGAAATCTCATATATTAAACCATTGTAACTATTCAGTACCTTCATAGTTACGAACCCTTTTCTTTTAATATATGAATCGTTTTGTTTATATGTTCCCAATATATCTATTTATTATGATGCTTTCTGACTTTATGTTCCTCATCCAATACAGTCTCTCTAGCTTTTTTACCAGTTAATTCTTCCAAAGAATTCTCTGCCTCTATTACTTTCTCAACCCATATTTTTTTATATGGTTCATAATCACGACATGTTCTTGGAACACTAATTGGTTGGCCAAATACGATACGATTTTCCTCTCCTTCTACCGCCTGTTCCAAAAAAGCCGGTAAAACA
>JAXELM010000134.1:0-14884 GCA_034100525.1 Agathobacter sp. | reverse complement strand
ATCCGCAGTGTTTAGAGGCTCTTAATAATTCGTATGTAATCAGCTGGGAAATTGCCATGGACGGCAATTTCAGCGAATATGAGCCAGGACGGCGAATATGAGCGACAGCGTCACTTATAAACAGCCCTAGTCGAATTATTTAGAGCCTCTTAACACGAGGACATAAACGCACAAAATGTATTAGCATACCCTCAAATCATATATACCTAAACGGTCCATTCACACAAATAGTATCAACTCATGTCTCTATATTCCTCCAAAGCGGTTGCCCGCCCCAAATGAGTTAAACAGTCAATTATTCAAATTATATAGCCTGAATAAAATCTAATACTACTTCTATTGATTGAATTGCGGCTTTCTCTGCAAAGGTCTCATAATCCATCGCTCCACCTGCACCGTCTGAGATGGAACGAAGTATGGTAAATGGTACTTCATTTACATAACAAACCTGTCCTATACTTCCACCTTCCATCTCTGCCGCAATGGCCTCAAAATGCTCTCTGATAAAATCTCTCTGCTCGTCTGTTGCAATAAACTGATCACCTGTTGCAATAGAACCTTTTCTATAGTTGATTCCCTTATCCTTAAGGCACTGTGCCATCACATCATTCATGTGAGCATCTGTTGGAAGTAGAATCATATTGATACCTGATATAAGTCCAACAGGGTCTCCAAGTGGAGATGTATCAATATCATGCTGCAATACATTGCTTGCAAGTGCTACATCAAGTACATTTAAATCTTTTGTCAGTGTCCCTGCTACTCCGATGTTGACTATCATATCAACATCATATTTAAGTATCATAGTCTGTGCACATATCGCTGCAAATACCTTTCCCACGCCGCATTTGGCTGCGACGATATTCTTGCCTTCTAATTTACCACATACGAATTCAACTCCGCTGTATTCTTCTGTCTTTGAATCCTGCAATGACTCTTTAAGATTGTCTATCTCCATCTGCATTGCACCAATTACACCTATTGTCATCTTCTACTCCTTTGGGTATGTAAATTCCATATTTGTCTGATTCTTTAATACTTCGAGATATTTCTCGCACTCTGCCTTTGCATCTGCAAGGCTTAGATTCTCATAGTGACCACATTCAATCGCTGATGCACCAAACACTGGTCCCTCATATTCTATAATCTGTGCAAGTATCTCTTTGGTAATCTCGAATACTTCTGCCGGTGTTATGCTTTTTCTAACCAGTAAATAAAAACCTGTCTGACATCCCATCGGTCCGAAATATACGACCTCATCTGTTATTCTCGAATTGCGTACCATCGTGGCAAACATATGCTCAAGTGAATGCATTGCTGCATTTGTCATATAGTCTCCCGCATTTGGCTTTCTTGTTCTAAGGTCGTATGTAATGACATCACCATCTTCTCTCGATATATAAAAACCTGGAGTAAGAACATTGTGATTGATTTCAAAACTTTTTATTCTTTCCATTTTGATTTCATTTTCCTCCAATTTACTTTCTTGCTACAGACTCCATGTTGCTTGATATCTCACTGATATTCTCAAGGAGTCCATTCATATCCTGTAACGCCTCCATGGATGTATCACTTATCGACATGGCAGTCTCGGATGAAGCGGCCACCTGCTGACCACTTGCTGACAGATTTGTAATACTATCCATGATTATTACATTTGCCTGAATGATATTCTCTACAGATTCATTCACCTGTACAACTCCATTGTAAAGTATATCTGTATCCTTTTTGATATCCAGAAGCTTTTCGCCTGTTGCTTCAATTAATTCATTTTGCTTCTCAGCATACTCTGCAGACTGGGTCATGCTGTTTGCAGCTGTCTCGGCATCGTCTGTCAGTTTGGAAATAATCTGACTAATCTGTTCTGTCGCTTTTCTGGTATCCTCTGCAAGGTTTCTTATTTCGTCTGCAACAACTGCAAATCCTTTTCCTGCCTCACCAGCTCTCGCTGCCTCTATTGATGCGTTGAGTGCAAGCAGATTCGTCTGGTCAGAAATTCCAAGAATTGTGTCTGTAATTGCCTGAACATTCTGGATACTCTCATTTAGCTGCTGTGTTGTATTCTTCGTGTCCTTGTTTATCATTGCAACCTCTGTTGCCTGTTTCTTCAACTTCTCAATAAGCGCAACACCTTCATCAACTATAGCATTTGTATTCTTAGATACTTCACCGATATTTCTGGTTTCTTCGCCAACGTCCTTTATGCTCTGCTGAATTCCAGAGGTTTGGCTTGTCTGTTTCTCAATTGCCTCCGCATTGCACTTCGTACTTTCTGCTATTTCTGCAACTGAGTTGTGACTTGTAGTCATAGACTCTGTAAGCACTGCCGATACTTCCTTCGCTGAAACAAACTTCTGGTTGAGGTCATTGGCAAGCTTTACTATTTCCTGTGATGTAGCATACTGAGCCTCTGCCGCAGTCCTGGCTTCATCCAGATTATCCTTCGCGCATGCATTTTGCAGCTTTATAACAAGAGCCGCCAACACACATGATGTTACTGCAAATAGTATTCCTGAAATAATATCTGTCACACTTGTAAGTCCTCGTGCTACAAGAGATATAAGGAACACTACCGTTCCTATTACTGCCACCGCACTACCAGAAAAAATAAGCTTTGTATCAGAAAATCCCATAACAAGTATTGCAATAGGAAATACAATTGCATACATATTGGCACTTGTCGCCGTTACGAGTGTAACTATATATAACAAAATCATAGATGAGCAACAAAAATGAATATACTTCGTATCTGCTTTTAGCTTGGTATGTGATATCACATTAAACACTATTACAAGTACACATATTGTCGCCCTGAATATTCCACCTACAGTCGGTCCAAACGCAAGTGTAAGTACAGTAATTATCAACACTATCGATGAAATTACAACTGCTGAGTAACATCCCTGTTTGTTTCTCCTGTCCTGTTGCTGCTCTTGTAGATTCATAATTTGTCCCCCAATTTTATTTCTTGATTAGTGTTCCCATTCCGCCTGATATCTCTGTGCCTTCTTTGTTCAGCTTAGTAATCAGTACTGATTTAATGGCTGATTCATCAATAAAATCAATTGCAGCCTCAATCTTTGGTGCCATTGTTCCTTCTTCAAATTCACCTGCTGCTAAATATTTCTTTGCCTCGGCAACTGTCATCGTATCGAGTTCTTTCTGGTCTTCCTCGCCAAAAGACAGGCATACTTTATCCACACTTGTAAGTATTACAAGCATATCAGCATCTACCAATTCTGCAAGTTTTCCTGCTGCAAGATCCTTCTCTATTACAGCACTTGCTCCCTGAAGCTTATGCTCCTGTGACAATACCGGAATTCCACCGCCTCCACAGGCAATTACAACCTGATCAGCATCCAAAAGAGCCTTGATTGCATCTATCTCAACTATATCCATAGGCTTTGGTGCTGCTACAATACGACGGTATCCACCCTCAACTTCTACTACGCGGTTACCTTTCTTTTCTTCTTCATCCGCATCCTCTTTTGACATAACACGTCCTATAACCTTGGTCGGATTATAAAAAGCTTCATCATAAGGGTCTACAACCACCTGCGTAAGCACTGTTGATACAGTCTTGTAGATTCCTCTGTTAAGAAGCTCCGTTCTTATGGCATTCTGCAAATCATACCCGATATATCCCTGACTCATCGCAGAACATATAGCTGTAGGTGTAGCTGTATATTCCGGATAAATACGACAAAACTCAGACATCGCTGTGTGAATCATTCCAACCTGTGGTCCATTACTGTGTGTGATAACCACCTGATAATCATCTCTGATAAAATCAGCTACAGCCTTCGCTGTACGTCTTGCTGCCTCCTGCTGTTTTGGTAATGTGTCACCTAAAGCCTCATGTCCGAGTGCTATTACTATTTTCTTTTTCTTCATGTCTACAATCCTCCTCGTGCTGCCTTTATCTATTTCACATGTCTAATCATAAAATAAAAGACTGCATATATCATTATTATGAAATACACAGTCTTTTTTGTCAATAAATCTTATAAGTTTTTAGGACGTTATTCCTATTATTTTTTATCTTTCTTACCTGAATTTTCCTGTTCGGAGTTACCGTTATCCGAATCTTCTACATCTGAATTATCATTTGCTGAACCAGCTTCCTCTAAATCACTCTTTGAGCTGAGTGTTACCTTCACATCAGTCTCCTGATATCCCTGTCCAGCCTGTCTTGCCACTGTAATAGTAACCTCGTCTCCTGCTTTGTATCCCTGAAGAAGTGACTGTAACTCTGTCATGCTTGATATCTGAGTTCCCTCGAACCTGGTGATGATATCTCCTTCCAAAAGTCCTGCCTTATCAGCACCTGATCCGCTCATTACTGATGATATATACACACCAGCCGGGATATTGAAAGCTGTCATGTCTGTTGACACATCTCCACCCTGTATTCCAAGATATGCAGCCTGTGTGTTGACATATTCGCCATTCTCAATAAGACTTTCAAGTATAGGCATTGCATCATTAATAGCAATTGCATAACCGATTCCTTCAACCTCTGTCGATGCATATTTGACAGAGTTAATTCCTATTACCTCACCCTTGCTGTTTAATAATGCGCCACCGCTGTTTCCAGGATTGATTGCTGCATCTGTCTGAATAAGATTATTATTAGTGATTGTAGCACCCGTTGTCTCGTCCTGCGTAGTAATTGTTCTTCCAAGTGCACTTATAACACCAGTTGTAACTGATTGACCATATCCTAATGCATTACCAATCGCTATTGATGCTTCACCTACCAAGAGTGCATCTGAATCTCCAACTGTAGCTACTTTAATAGATGATAATGTATCACTTTCAATATCTTCCAATGCAACCTTTATAACTGCAAGGTCGTTTGATGGTACTGTTCCCTGAACCTCTGCCTCAACTACCTTTTCATCACAAAACTGTACTTTAAGCGACTCTGAACCAGATACCACATGATTGTTTGTAGCAATATACAGATATTTATCATCCTGATCTATGATAAAACCTGAACCGGCACTTTCTTGTTCGTAGCTTTCACTTCTTCCCCAAAAGCTCTGGTAATTTACTGTTGCTGTATTTGTAATTGATACTATGCTCGGCATAACTGCATCAACTAGTGATGATACATCTGTAAGCTCCTTTGCCTCACCTGTTGATGTCTGTGAAATCGAACCTGACTGATCATATTCATTAGCCTTTTTGCCAGTGTCTGATTTAGATGTATCTGACGATGCGCTTGCGCTTATTCCAAGAACCTTATTGGCTGTATAGCTTACACCTGTAAACACCGCACTTGCTACCAATCCAAACACAACTGCTACTGCAACTGTCTTTGCAAGAGTTGTTCCGAATCCTGATTTCTTTTTCTTCTGCACTGGTGGTGTCTGACTCTGCTGCATATAAGGATTAAAATTCGGACTGTTGTACTCCTTGCTGTAATATGGATTCGTTGCGTTAGTATTATTAGTATTATTAGCGTTATCTGTGTTATTTGTATAATTATTATAACTATTAGGATTATTATAATTATTGTTATCCATGATGATTACTCCTTTCACTCTTTCGTTTCTATAATAAGAGTTTAGTCATTATTTGTGTTCAAAATGTGTTTTAATTCGTAAATAATTATTAAAATAAAAACTGCTCGGAGCACAATCAAAACACGAATGTGTCCAAGCAGCCACTTAAGTAGTCTACTCTACTGTAACTGATTTTGCAAGGTTTCTTGGCTTATCTACGTCAAGTCCCTTTGCAACAGATACATAATATCCTAAAAGCTGAAGAGGAATAACAGCAAGACTACCGATAAAGTGATTATCAATCTTTGGAACATAAACTGCGAAATCACATGTATCCTCTACTTCATAATGTCCTGCCGATGTAATTCCCATGAGGTAGGCACCTCTTGCTTTACATTCAACCATATTGGAGATTGTCTTCTCATACAAATCACCCTGAGTAAGTATTCCAATTACGAGAGTTCCATCCTCAATAAGTGATATTGTACCATGCTTTAGTTCACCTGCAGCATATGCCTCAGAATGAACATATGAAACCTCTTTCATCTTCAGACTGCCCTCAAGACCTATGGCATAATCAATTCCTCGTCCGATGAAAAATGCATCATGTGCGTTGGCATACTTCGATGCAAACCACTGAATTCTTTCATTGTTTTCAAGTGATTTTTCTATCTTGTCAGGTAAAGTAAGAAGCTCTGAAATAAGCTTTCCATAATACTCATCATCGATTTCTCCTCTGACCTTACCAAACTGTACCGCAAGTGTATACGCTGCCGCAAGCTGTGTGCTGTATGCCTTTGTAGTAGCAACAGAAATCTCTGGTCCGGCAAGTGTATAAAAAACGGAATCGGCCTCTCTTGCAATGGAAGAGCCCACTACATTTACAATAGCAAGTGTCTTTATGCCCTTCTCTTTTGCCTCTCTTAGAGCAGCAAGTGAATCGGCTGTCTCACCAGACTGACTGACAATAACTACAAGTCCATTCGGATCAATAATTGGCTTTCTGTATCTGAATTCAGATGCCAGCTCAACTCTTACAGGTATCTTCGCCAAATCCTCAAATACATACTGCGCTGCCATTCCAACATGCCATGCTGAACCACATGCTACAATATAAATCTGAGAGATATCCTTAATTTCCTCATCTGTCAGTCCTACATTGCCAAGGTCAATCTTCTCATCTTTAATCACTGAGTTAAGAGTATCAGAAACGGCCTTTGGCTGTTCATGAATCTCTTTCATCATAAAATGCTCATATCCACCTTTTTCAGCAGCCTCTGCGTTCCACTCAATTCTTGTAAGTTCCTTCTCAATCTGATCTCCATCGAGATTGTAGAATGTAACCTCCCCACCCTTGAGACATGCCATCTCAAGATTACCAATATAATATACATTTCTTGTGTATTTAAGTATAGCAGGTACATCTGATGCTATAAATGATTCATCACCATCTACGCCAATAATCATAGGACTGTCTTTACGGGCTACCCATATCTCATCCGGATAATCCTTAAACATTACAGCAAGTGCGTAGGAACCGCGCACACGAACCATCGTCTTCGCAAGTGCATCGACAGGTCCTATGTTATATTTCTTGTAGTAATAATCAACAAGCTTTACTGCAACCTCTGTATCTGTCTCGCTGTAGAATTTATAGTCATGGCGGATAAGCTTATCTCTAAGCTCCTGGTAATTCTCGATAATCCCATTATGTACACCTACTACATCAGAATCATCTATGCTGTTGCCTGAAACGTGAGGATGAGCATTGGTTTCGCTTGGTTCTCCATGTGTGGCCCATCTTGTATGTCCAATACCACATGTACCAATCAGTGTATTTCCGCCGTCAACTTTGTCAGATAACTCTCTAAGTCGCCCCTTAGCTTTTACAATCTTTACGTCTGAATTGCCTTCTCTTACTGCAAGCCCTGCCGAATCATAACCTCTGTACTCAAGCTTTGCAAGTCCATCAAGCAAAATTGGTGCAGCCTGACGCTTTCCAATATATCCTACAATTCCACACATAACATAAATCCTCTCTTTCTAGATTTCTATTCCATTCTTCTGCAAAAGCTCCCTTGCAGACTCAACGGAATCTGTACCTGTAGCATTCTTAACAGGTGCAAACTCTTTCTCGCGGTCAACCTCAAATGACAGACAATCATCCATCATGTATACCATATCAAGAATAAGTGTCTCAAATTTGTATGCGTTTGGTGTCTCTGGTTTACATGCTACACCGTTCTCGTCAATATATGGCACCTTTTTCTCAACCACATGAAGAGGAAGACTTTTCTGTGCTATATCAAATAATTTATCCACTCTGAAAAGATAATTCAAAATAACACCAAATCCATATAACAGTGAACCGTTTTCACTTTTAGCCTCTGCCATCTCAGGTGTAAGCTCATAATATTCGATGATGGATGGCTTTCCATCCTCAAGGCAAAGAGCTCCAACTCTCTCATATGGATCTACTTTTCTTACTACCTTTGCACCACTTACACATCCTGATTTAATTGTCGCACCAACAAATACAGGGTCTGCAATCTGCTGAAGTACATTGTCAACAGCAAATACATTGAGCCATTCTACGCCCTTTTCTTTTAAATCTTTGTCAAGTCCGGCATTAATCAGAGATTTGAACCATCCTCCGTTTCCATTAGGAGACATAGCAAGCGAATCCTCAGCCTCTACTAATACATTGCCATCGAAATCAACTGCCGGCACCATCTCCTGAACGAAGAACTTCACATAGTCCTTATTATATCCAAAATAATTATGCTCCTCGAAAAATGCTCTTGTCTGAGCATCATTCTTGTCACTTGTCATTATATAAAATGGAACCCATGCTCCAGCCTTCTCTGTCACCTTCATAAGATTGGCAACAAGCTGCTCAAAAATGTACAATTCCTTATTCACACCGATATTGTACATTCCCTTTGCCTTATCAAAACCAAGTCTTGTTCCCTGTCCCCCCGCAAGAAGAATCGCTCCAACCTTGCAGTTCTTTATTGCATCAATACCACAGGACTCGAACTCTTCCTTTTTTGCATTTATCTCAGGAAGTTCCATTGCTCCAAGTGGAGAGAACTTTCCTCTTTTTTGTTCCTTATCATGAATCAAATCAATATATGACCAATCCATAGTCTCAAGCTGATTCTCGAGCTTTGCAGGAATATCCTGTTCAAGCATTGGCTTTAAATATCTCTGGTTTGTTAAAATGATTTTATCTTTTATTTCCTGTTTCATTATTTCCTCCATCGCTACTCGTACTCTCGGTTCCCTTCTTACCTGTTGTATCGTTGTAAGAAGATGTATCTACTGTTGATGATGTACTGTCTATACCTGTCTTTATCACTATATCATTGCTTATACTCTGAACAGTCTGTGACAGCGTATAGTTCTCATTTCCAAAAAGGAATCTGTGAAGCTCCTCCACATTGTTGTCAAGCTCTACCGGTATAACAGTATCACCTGTGGCAGAAAGCCTCTGGTTTGTAAGCTTAAATGGAAATCCCGTAGTGTCAACAATCTCATACTTCGGTACATATGTTGCCATTGCCAGTATCTCTTTTATTGTGAGGCTGGTAGAAATATCTCCAAATACAGCATTACACACTTCTGTAAGATCAACCAGGTCAGCACTCTTTGCCTTCGTAAGCATCGCCTGAAGTACTATTCGCTGACGTGATGCTCTTTTGTAATCATCACCGGCAAGCTTTCTGATTCTGGCGTAGGTACATGCCTGTGAACCATCAAGATGAATCTGACCGTAAGTGGTCAGATGAGCCGTAGTTTTGCCTGTAACCTTATCTACATCATGCAGATATTTATTTATCTGCTTCATCTCCGCTTCAGTAATTTCAAGATCAATGCCACCAAGAGCATCTATGGCTTTAATGACCACTGCCCAGTCCACACATACATATTCTGTGATGGTAAGGTCAAAATTTGAATTTAGCATCGCCACTGCCTGCGATACACCACCGCTTGCATATGACGCATTCGCTTTTCTGAATTTTCCATTACCTATGCTCAAAAAAGTATCTCTGTATACTGAAACAAGCTTTACTTTCTTGGTCTTATTGTTGATGCTTGCAATCATGATTGTATCAGCATTTCCGGATTCATATTTGCCTTCACTTCTATTGTCAAGACCAAATAAAGCTATATTAGTATATCCCTCCTGAGCTAAAATAGTGTCAGCATCAATGTCCGTATTTATTCCGACTTTATCATCATCCAGCTTATCTTCGAGATTCATCTTGCCGAAGGTCATCTGATAGATTACAAAAATACCTATCAAAACCAGCAAAATAAGTAGCTCTAATGCCAATAAAAGTAATTTCTTTTTCTGCTTGCTTCTCATTCCTCTTAACCTTTATTTCTGTGAATATATTGCCATGCTTCTGCATAATCCTGACGTTCCTTCTCGCTCATACCTGTGAATTTTTCAAATTCAAGATTCGTCAGGCGCATCTGCCCATTGTCACATCTGTGGCACTCCACATCTTTTCTTCTGGAAACCATGCGAAGCCAGCCACATTTAGGACATATGTATATTTTCATCATAAATTTATTCGAATTTCTTCAGAACCTCTGCTGACAATGCATCAAGCTTAGCCTGCGAATCCTCTAAAGATACTCCTTTTACTCCAAAATAGAACTTAATCTTTGGTTCTGTGCCGGAAGGACGTACACAGCACCAAGCGTTATCCTCGAGTTCATAGTAAAGTACATTAGAGCTTGGAAGTCCTGTAGGAGCAACCTCACCTGATACCATATCTTTTCTTGTGTCATTCTTGTAATCGCGTACTGCAAGAACCTTGTAATCTCCAAAGCTTGCCGGAACTGATTCTCTGGCCTTTGACATAATAGACTCTATCTGTGCTGCGCCATCTATTCCCTTGAGAGTAAGTGTGCTGATTCCCTCTCTGTAGTATCCGTATTTCTCATATAAATCAATCATACCATCCCAGAGAGTCTTTCCCTGTGACTTGTAGTATGCTGCAACTTCACAAAGCATTGTAACCGCTGCCGGTGCATCCTTATCTCTTGCGTATGTTCCAGGAAGGCAGCCATAGCTTTCCTCCATACCGAATACATAATTATTACAGCCTGTCTTCTCAAATTTGAGCATCTGCTCTCCGATATACTTAAATCCTGTAAGAACCTCTATAAGCTCAACATCATATGCTGCTGCGATTGCCTTTGCCATATCTGTAGATACAATTGACTCAACGAGGGCAGGATTCTCCGGCAAAGTACCATTCTTAGACTTCTCTGCCAAAATGTATTCTGCAATAAGCATTGCTGACATATTTCCTGTAAATGTAACATACTCTCCGGTCTTTGTATCCTTGCAGTATACACCAAGACGGTCAGCGTCCGGGTCTGTTGCAAGTACGATATCTGCATTCTTTTCTTTTGCAAGCTTAAGTGCAAGCTCCCATGCATCCGGATTCTCTGGATTAGGATATGGTGCTGTTGGGAAGTTACCATCTGCAATTGCCTGCTGTGGCTCAATATATACGTTCTCAAATCCAAGATCCTCTAATACTCTCTTTACAGGGCGAAGTCCTGTACCATGAAGAGGTGTATATACAATCTTGATATCCTTTGCCATATCCTTGATGATTTCAGGGTGAATAGAAAGCTTACGAAGCTCTGCAAAATATCCCTCGTCAATATCATCACTTATGACATTATAAAGTCCGGCTGCAATTGCGGCATCCTTATCCATTGTCTTCACCTGGTCAAAAGATGTAACCTTGGCAACTTCATCCATGATATTTGTGTCATGAGGTGGTGTTACCTGTGCGCCATCCTCCCAATATACTTTGTATCCGTTATACTCTCTTGGATTGTGGCTTGCAGTAATTACAATTCCTGCGATTGTTCCAAGAGACCTTACTGCATAAGAAAGCTCCGGAACCGGTGCAAGCTGTGGAAATACATATGTCTTTATTCCATTTGCAGCAAGACAAAGAGCTGCTGCATCTGTAAATTCATCGTGCATGAGTCTCGAATCATGTGCGATAGCAACGCCTCTGTCCTGTCCGTTCTGAGAAATAATATAGTTTGCAAGTCCCTGCGTAGCCTGACGAACAGTATAAATATTCATTCTGTTTGTTCCTGCGCCAATTACTCCTCTTAGTCCGGCTGTTCCAAACTCAAGCGTACGATAGAAACGATCCTCTATCTCTTTTTCATCGCCTTCAATTGCCTTGAGTTCCGCTTTTGTATTCTCATCAAAATACGAATCAGTAATCCACTTCTGATATTCAGCTCTAAAATCCATTACAACTTCCTCCTATTTTTGAAATCATTTAGGCTAATTCTAGCACAATATATATCATTTGAAAAGCTAACAATTCTAGTTCGGAATACATAACTCAAATTCGTTACTCATTCCACCATAATATTTTTTATTATTTAATGTAATAAAACCTCTTACCTTTACTTTGTAAGTTACACCAGCTTCAAGATTTCTCATTATATATCTGTATGCTTTTGTAGTTGCAATCTTCTTGTATGAGTCAGTCTCATCGTCATACAGATATACTTCATATCCAGATACTCCTAGCTGTTTTTTCCACCATAACTCTGCGCTGTCTGCTGTTGCATTTCTCATTTCAAGCCCAGAAACTTTCCATGCTGTTGTACATGCTTCACAAGCTTTAGAGTATGAGCCAAATGAATCATGGTCTTTTGTCCTTACAAAGGCTCTTACTTTATATGTATACTTTCCTGCCTGAAGGTCTGTGTCTGTAAATGTTGTAGCTTTGGTATCAAACTTTCCAACAAGCTTACCCTCTGCATCATATCTGTATACTCTGTATCCAGATGCTCCTGATACCTTCTTCCATGTAAGTGTAATTGTCTTTGCTGAACGCTTTGTCTGCTTAACATCTGTCACAAGGCCAGGTGCTGTTGACACGCTTATATAATCGCTTGCAGCTCCTAAATATGTAGTTTTGGCATATACCTTGTAAGCTTTTACTACATATGAATATTTCTTTGCAGTCTTTAATTTTGTAACCTTGTATGATGTATTTCTGGTTGTTGCAATAAGTGTACTCTTCTTCGTACTTGTATTGTATGTGTATACTTTGTAGCCTGTTGCACCTGTCACTTTATCCCATGCCAGCGTTACAGAACTCTTTGTCGTAGTGCTTACACGAACCTGGCTTATCTTAGCCGGCTTCGTAGTCATACTTATACTTGCTGAGTATGCTCCATATGAATTTCCAGCTTTTGATGTGAGATACGAACGCACTTTAAACTTATATGTCACACCTGATGCCAGCTCCCTTATCACAAGACTATTCTTGTTGCCTGTAGTACATGTTTTTGAAACCAGATTATTCTTGGAATCATAGCATGCCACCTCATATCCCGAGACACCACTTTGCTTTGTCCATGTAACAGTCACAGAAGTAGCTGTATTGCTCTTTTTCTTTAATCCTGTCACTTTATCAGGTCTGGTTGCAGCCTGGAACACATCACTGTACGCTCCTGTATATGTGCTTCCGCTTAATGTTCTGTATGCTACTACTTTGTAATAATATCTCTTTTTCTTTTCAAGCTTTGTCACCTTGTAAGATGTAGATTTCGTTGACGATATAAGAGTATTCTTCTTCGTAGATGAATTGTAAGAATAAATCTTGTATCCTGTTGCACCATTTACTGCCGGCCAGCTTAATGTGATACTATCATATCCATATGCACTCATAACAATGCCTGCAACCTTTGCAGGTTTTGTTGTAAAAGCTGCCACATCGCTGTATGTTCCACATATTGTCTCATCCCCGGCAAAGTATGCCCTGATTTTAAACTTATATGTTGTTCCATCAGCCAGTCCGTTTACATAAATGGATTCTGTTCCTGTATAGAGTGTAGCTAATACTTCTTCATTCTCATTACATACCTGCACTTCATATCCATTTACTGCATTTTGTTTTTTCCATGACAGTGTAATAGAGTTTGTTGTATTTGCAGTCTGCTTTACCTCAGTTACTTTATCCGGAGTCTGGGCATAATATACATCTAAATCTACATTTCCAGAAATACCATTTACTTTTCCCGTACTTGTGTACTGCCACATCTCATAGCTTCCATTGTACTGTTTGCCATTATAATTGTATGCTGTTGCATATCTTGCCAGCCAGTTATGGTACTCACTGCTGAATGTCTCTGGCTTTAGATTGTCCTGAAAATATGAAAGGCTTGCATATACTCCACTCTTGTATCCGCTGGCAATCGCTTCATCACAGAAAGCCTTACAAAATGCTGTTCTTTGAGCTGTTGTAACCTTTGCTTTTCCCATTCTGTCAGTTGATGTATTCTCTATATCATACATTACCGGGAAAGAAAGATATCCTGCATAATTCTGCAGCTTCTGCACGCAAAACTGTGCCTCAGCTTTTGCCTCTGCTGTTGTGATTGCCTGTGTGTAAAAATATACACCTATCTTGAGTCCCGCATCATGAGCACCCTGTATATTCTCATCAAAACGCTCATCTAATGTAAGTGTTCCCGTTGCCTGAGCTCTGTATCCCAGTCTTATGATAACAAACTCAACACCATCCTCTTTTACTTTGTTCCAGTCTATGGTTTTTTGCCATTTCGATACATCTATTCCATACACTCGCTTACAATTATCGAACTTAGGGTCATGTTTTAATCCTTCTCCCCAATTAGCTGTTGTAAAGGTAGTAGCTGTTGTAAGTGATGTGGCACGTGATGCCTTTGAATTATACTTGGCATATAACGGGTCATTTTCACGCTCCCATTCCTCGTCATTTAACTGCTGTGCTGTTGTCTCTACATATGTAACATCTTTTGTGGCACTTGTTTCTGCAGCCTTAGCCTGTGAAGGCAAAGCCAAAAACATTCCTGCTGCTAATAATAAAAGGGCTAATTTTTTTCTCATCTTATGTCTCCTGTTCAATCTAAATTTTTCTTCCCTTTGTTGCTTCTGATATTTTGCCATGATAGGTCTTCGAATCAGCTCTCCAATATGGTCTTATCTTGTAGTAATATTTCTGACCGGACTTAACATTTGTATCCACGTAAAGTCTCGAGTCGGTCACTGTTGCAATTCTCTTAAATTTCCCATTTGCACTTGTACTTCTGTAAACATTATAGCCTGTAGCAAGATGACATGAACTCCAAGATATCTTTATCGCTTTTTTACCATTGTCTTTTGTTGCGGAAGCCATTATTTTACTTACTTTAGTACCTGAATTTGGTCTTGCAACCATGCAGTTAGATATCGTATCCCCAAAACATTTTTCACGTGCTACGGTCAGACTATGACGATTTCCAACATACATATCTACATGGTATATTCCCTTGTACCTTCCGTT